>JBHYDF010000065.1:0-36567 GCA_051861145.1 Nostocaceae cyanobacterium | reverse complement strand
ATTTAGGGGGATCTAAGATTAATTGGTTTAAAACCATACTTCTCAGACATCCTCTAAGCTTTAGCTTACTTGAGCTTCTCGCGGTGAAATTTATTTCTTGGCTCTTAACAAGCGCGCCATTCGTCATTAGTCATTAGTCAATAGCAAGAAGTTTCTCGTTACCAGGTTAACCTGGTAACGAGGTTTTGGAGGCTCATTCTGGTGGGCTGTTACTCCCGGTGTGCAACAGATTCAGTTCACACTCTTCACAAGTTCCTCAACATTTTTACCTATAACTATCAGTGAGGTCAAAGCTAGGCTTCTCTAAATTCCAGCGTTGAAGGGCAGAGGTTATGCTGAGTCAAAAACTCGAAACAATAGAACACTCTACATCTGTTACTGGCTACATCCACTCCATAGAAACTTGCGCTACAGTAGATGGCCCTGGTATCCGTTTTTTGATTTTCACTACAGGCTGTCCTCTACGTTGCCTCTACTGCTGCAATCCCGATTGCCGCTATATTGAAAATGGTAAGCAAGTTAGTGTAGATGAACTGATTGCAGAGATCCAGAAATATACTTCGTACATGAAAGCTTCGGCTGGTGGTATAACTATTAGCGGTGGTGAACCACTATTTCAACCCCACTTTATTCGAGAAATATTTAGACGCTGCAAGGAATTGGGAATTCATACAGCACTTGATACCTCTGGTTTCTGTGATTTGGAAGTAGCAAAATCTGTGCTGGAGTTTGTAGATTTAGTACTGTTAGATATCAAATCTTTCGACCCCACAATTTATACAAAAGTAACCAGTGTTTCTATTGAACCAACTCTCTCTTTGGCGAAGTATCTGAGTGAGATTAATAAACCAACCTGGATACGGTTTGTTTTAGTTCCAGGACTGACGGATGAGCAGCATAATATAGAAGGACTGGCTGATTTTATTGCTACGCTCAACAACGTGGAAAAAGTAGAGGTGCTACCTTTCCACAAAATGGGCGAATACAAATGGGAAGAATTGGGCTATGAATACCAACTCAAAGATACTCCCATTCCTACCCCTGAACAGGTACAAAATACACTGGATATTTTTAGAAGCCGAGGACTTGTGGCTATGTGAAGAGCATTAAGCCCTAAATTAAAGTTTAGGGCTGAAAGCTTAAACCCATTAAAATGGGTTAACTCACATCTTACAGCAATAGGACTTACGCAAAGAAATCCGGTTTCTATGAAAAATCAAGCTTTTCATTGAGGGATATTTACGAAGAAACCGGGTTTCTTGAATCCTCGTGCGTAAGTCCTGACCAAGAAAAATTGATGGTATTTATACCATTTTTCCAAATGTTTGATACTTAATAATAATTTATTTCTCAGTCCTCTTACAGAGGACTTACGCTATTAGACTGGGACTTATAGTCCCAGGCGAATGTGAACGCAGTCGGAAAACCTGTATATAATTGGTGATTTTATTTATATGTAATTTGGATAGTGCAAGATGTCAACAAAGCCCGAATTTTAATTTAGGGCTTATTGCAAGTGGTGCAACATCTGAGGCTTTTCATCTTCACAAGTTCCTCATTTTATTTTTCTATAAGTATAAAGTGTAGACTCTGAAGCAACCTTGTTTATGGAGGTTGAGGGTCATGAGAAAAATAGGAGCTTTAGCAGCAGCGGTATTAATTACTCTTAGTTTGGGTTTTTTCAATGAATCTTTTGCTCAACTAGGAATCAGATGGAGAGGTAGTGGTGGCTGGGGCCCACAACACCATTACAGCAGAATGTACAATCCTAAAACTGTTGAGACTATCAGTGGGGAAGTGGCCAGTGTAAGTACAATTACCCCCTCAAGAGGAATGTCCTACGGTGTGCATCTGACTTTGAAAACAGCTAAAGACACCATTCCAGTGCATTTAGGACCAGGATGGTACATTGAAAACCAAGATATTCAACTTCAGCCTGGGGACAAAATTCAAGTCAAAGGCTCTAGAGTTAATTTTGCAGGACAACCAGCAATTATTGCTGCTTCTGTTCAGAAAGGAAAAGAAATATTAACCCTGCGTAATGAAAATGGTTTTCCAATGTGGAGTGGTTGGAGACGTTTCAATCAACAACCCCAGAAGTAAAAAATTTTCTTCTCAGCAATTTTACGGTTCAATATTGTCTTAATCTACTCTCACTGTTGCACTTATTCCAATAGATAGATGGATCATTTTCATATTACCGTATAGTAGTATGATAGATAAGTAAGTTTCATCTTTGCATGCCTGAAACTAGGCAACAGAAATAAAGGAGACGGCAATGGAAAACGTCAAGAAGATTAATGACGAATTAACCGTAGCAGGACAGGTAACGCCAGAACAGTTACAGCAGGCGGCTACTGAGGGATATAAGTCAGTAATGAATTTGCGATCGCCTGATGAAAAAGGTTTCCTGAGTGATGAGCAGCAACAAGCCGAAGCGGTGGGGCTGAATTACGTAAATAATCCGGTCAAGGTTGATACTCTCACCGAAGAACAAACAACGGAGATTCTCACACAAATTGACAAACTGCCGAAACCGGCTTTAATCCATTGCGGTACGGCGATGCGTGCGGGTGCAATGGCGTTGATGAATGTAGCCACCAGGCAAGGGATGACACCAGATCAAGCATTTCAGAAAGCTGGTGAAATTGGCTTTGATTGCAGTAGTAATCCCAAGATGAAACAGTTCTTTACGGAATACGTTTCTAAGCATTCGCGAGCAAATAAGTGAAGGAGAAAGTCTGATGGCACTGGTATTAGAGCAAATTAACGTCGAAGGACTAGCGCATTTATCCTACCTTGTGGGTGATGATAAAGCAGGAGTAGTTGCAGTGATTGATCCGCGCCGCGATGTAGATATTTATCTGCAAAGAGCGCGGGAACTAGGTGTGAGAATAACCCACATTATTGAAACTCACATCCACGCTGATTTTGTGTCTGGTTCCCATGAATTGAAAGCAAGGACAGGCGCATCTATCTACGGAGGGAAAAGTCAGGACTATCAATTCGAGTTGCACCAGTTGAGTGAAGGGGATGAATTGAAAATTGGCAGTGTTAGCCTCCGCGCCCTGCACACCCCCGGACATACACCCGAACACGTTTCCTTTGTGATTACCGACGCAAACCAGGGTAAGGAAGCGTTTGGCGTATTTACTGGTGACACATTATTTAATCTAGATGTGGGACGACCGGACTTGCTAGGCGGTGGTACAGAGAAGAAGTTGGCGGCACAATTATATCATTCATTATTTGACAAACTCGTGCCCTTGGGCGATCGCATAGAAGTCTATCCTTGTCACGGTGCTGGTTCAGCTTGTGGAAAATCTATCGGCGATCGCAGACAAAGCACAATCGGCAACGAAAAAATTTTTAATCCTGCATTCCAAGAACGTAAGGAAGAAGAGTTTATTGAATGGATATTAAGTGGAATACCAGAACCACCTAGACATTACGCCCGTCTGAAAAAAGTAAACGCTGTTGGAGCAAAGGTGATGGGTTGTGTGCCGTCTTTGCAGCCGCGATCGCCCCAAGAATTTCAGAACATGATGGCGGATGAGAACACCATCATTATAGATACTCGCTCCATACTTGCATTTGGCGGCGGACATATTCCAGGTGCAATTAACATTGCTTTGCGGCCCGAGTTTCCCAACTGGGTTGGCTGGATGATAGATCCAGAAAAGACGTTGTTGCTGGTGGTAGAGAGCGAACGTGATGTAAAACTGGTGACAGAACAATTATTCCGGCTTGGTTACGACAACTTAGGCGGCTATCTGCACGATGGTATGACGAGTTGGCAGAATGCAGGTTTGCCACTACAGCACCTTGGTGAGTGGACAGTGCATGAACTAAACGAACACAAAGACGACTCCAAGGTAACAGTATTGGATGTACGGGGCGATGACGAGTATAAACATGGCAAAGTACCTGGTGCTAAACATATATATGTGCCGCACCTAGAAGAACACTTGGATGAGTTGGATAAAATAAGCGCGATCGCTACTTACTGCGGCAGTGGCTACCGTGCCTCAATTGCTGCCAGTCTTCTGCAAAAACACGGATTCGAGAAAGTGATAAATGTTCCTGGTTCATGGACTGCCTGGAAAGCTGCGGGGCTACCAGTAGCAAGTTAGTTATTAGTCATTGGTCATTAGTCATTAGTCATTAGTCATTAGCTATTGACTATTGACTCTTGACTCTTGACTAATGCAGTGTGGCAATGTGATGGCGGAGACTATCTGTTAACCTTAATTATCATTAGTGGCGGACAATGAAGATTCTCTGGCATAAGTTCCGACACATTCTTGACTGGCTATTGTTAGTTGGGGTGTTGACATTGTTGCTACTCCTGAGTATGGGACTCTTAAGCGCCCCACCAGCTGCGGCTATAGTCAGACAACAGGAAGAAGCACCAGGGCAAATGCTTTACCAGTCACGCCAAACTTTACAGGATAAGGATGGCAAGACCTGGCAGGCGATCGCCTTTAAACGAGTCCGTCCCAACGGCACTACCAGCTTTTCTCTGCGGTTGGTAGGATTTCCCGGTGCAGTGGTTTTGGATCGCGATCAACCCCTTAGATTGACTTCTTCTCTAGGAAAAACCCTGATTGCACCCGATATTTCTCAGCAAATCTTTACCGATACTGCACCGGAACCCCATATTGGACAGTACGATCTTCAACCTATCCTGTCACAGTTGCAGCCAGAAATTCTCTGGATACTGGAACTGCCAACTGTAGACACTTCAACGGTCAAGTTACCAGTTCCATCCTGGGTGGTGCAGGAATGGCAGACAGTTGCTGGTGACAAATTTTGAAATACCTCGCGGTACTGTTACCAGGCATGGTTTTAGGAAAGGCAACTACGTAATCTGTGTAATTAGATAGAGGTTATTTGTCAGATTTTAGCTACACTAAAGGTCAAAATCGAAACTCCTTTGGCAAAGTCTATTCACTCTAAACCTATAACATTTCATTTCAAATCAGAACCCATTTTATTCATGTATTTGCGGTTAACCCATAATTTACGTAAAAACATGTAATAAAGGGTTTCTAAGCATACTAGTACGACAATTATTTTTCCGGAGAACTTCGATGCTTGTAATTCAACAAGAATACCAGTCTAGCTTTGATACTGCCATGCATTGTGTAGTGGAATGCGAACACTGTGCCAAAGCCTGCATGGGTCATCCCGACATGGTGAAATGCGCCCAAATGTGTCTCGACTGTGCCGAAGTCTGCCAAACTCTTGCTACTTATATGGTTCGTGGCTCGTACTTCATTTCCCACCTTGCGCGAACTTGTGCTGACATCTGCGAAGCCTGTGCTAAAGAATGTGAAAAGTATAATTTAGAACATTGTCACAAATGCGCTAAGGTCTGTCAGCAGGCAGCGGAGGAGTACCGCAAGATTGCTAGTATTGGTGCAGCAGCAAGAGTTTAACCTGGTATAAGGCGAGGTTATGAGAATGCACCTCTCTTTGCAATGCGATCGCATTTAGGCAAAAACAAAGAAAACAGATAAATTTCGGGCTGTGTAGAGACGTGCTATAGCCGTCTCTACATAGCCCGAAATTTATTTCATGGCTTTTTACAACTGGTGCAAGATATCAGATACTCAACATACACTCACTTGTGCCATTAAATAAAATATTGTGAAGCAACAAATATATCAATTACTGACAATTAAAATGAATCAGACTATAAATATTTTCTTTAGGTAAAAGTGATATACCTCTTCACTACTTCCTCATATTTTTCTCTTACAATTAAGAATATAGAATCAAAGAAAGAAATATATAGTAACAAAAATTAACTTTTTCATGAGTATCTACGTTCTATTTTACATCATTTTTTATTGGCATAGCTAACATTCTAGTTGGTATTTTTTATTAATATTTGCATCAACTTGAAAAGATAAGCTATAGCTCTTGCGATTAAGATTAGGGGGTGCAGCTATGGCTGTTGCTGAAAACAGGAATATTAAAACACCAGATAAAAAACTTGTATTGTTGACCTTAATTTCACTCATTCTGGTGACGGGTGGTTCTCTTGGCTGGATTAAATTTAAGCAAGAACAAGATAACAAAATTCAGCAAGCTCAAAATGTGTTAACACAAATATGTCAGAGTAGCTCTACTGCCAACACAATTCTATTAGATGATTCCAAAAAGGTAAATGAAGCAACCAGAATATTGCACAGTGTTCCTAATTTCCCAGGTTTAGATTATCAAAAAGCCCAAACTGAACTGAATAATTTTTCTACCTGCATAAAAACTGCTCAAGCGACAGAAAACTTTTTTACAGCTAAAGAGCTAAGTAAAAAGGCTTTAGGCATTAATAATAAAACAGTTCTTTCTGTAGAAGCATGGCAAGCTATTCAATCAGATTTAACCAGGGCTATCGATAATTTGAGAAGTATTCCCAAAGATACGAGTATTTACAAAGAATCTCAAAAAGAGCTAAAAAAATATCAGGTCAAGCTAGCGGAGATAAATAAACGAATTGAAAATGAACAAACAGCAGTTAATTCTTTACTTATTGCTAAAAAATTGTATAAAGAAGCAGATGAAATTACTGGAAACAATAATTTGGAATCTTGGAAACTGAGAGAATCTAAAATTACTGATGCTATTCAAGTATTAGAAAAAATTTCCAGTGGAACAACTGTATCAGATGAAAGCAAAGAAACATTAGTATTATATCAGCAAAAACTAGGAGAAATTAAATATCAAATTGCTACTCTAGAGTTAAATTATTTGGTGAAGCAAACCTTTGATTTTGCTGCTTTATTAGATACTCAGATGGAATATCATGAGTATTCTAGTGGGCTTAACAATCTCAAATATAAATTTAATAATATCATCAAAGAATCACCCGCAATAAATAACCATCCCGCTGCCCAAGCACTGACAAAGGCATTAAACCACTACAATGATGCTCTAGTTATCTGGCGCTATTGTCATGAAGGTAAGTGTTCTATTTCTATTTCTGCTGCTGTCCTAGAACTGCGAGAAGTTTTGTTGCTGCCTAGTAATTTTGCCATCAAAGGTGTACCATTAACTAAAAAATATCAAGTACAAGTTGGTTCTAATCTTTTTAGACAAAAATACATTCAGCTTGATGATGCGCTCACAAAAGTTTGGGAGCAGGCAGAACAGGATGTAAAAGATGCTCAAGCAAATATTTAACTCCTGGTGAAATGTTATAAAAATAACAAATAATTATGCTGCCTACTGAAAATCTTTAGGTTCATCCTAATTACCCAACACCTCAAATCTAGGCTCTAAGTTTTATCATGGAGTATGGGTTCTGTCTAAAATTGCTGTACCCTCGAATTAGGGCTAGTAGATTGGAGATAGGTACGCCGCTTCAAAACTAACCAATGGATGAGGATGATGGTTTTTATGAGCAGCAAGCATCAATTCGTCTACGCATTCCTGCTGAAGAGTACTATAGTCTTTTCAACTTTCCTGGTATCTGTTGGTAATGTCAGCGCTCAATCTAAACCATCTTTCTCGCCAAGCAATCAACAACCGTTAGAACTGGCGCAGCAGCAACCAGAACAGCTGCGAGAGCAAATCCAAACTGAAGTCGATCGCGCTTTTGGGCGTACACGCGCCCTTTTAAATATCTGGGTAATTATACTAACTTTATTTCCAGTTGCAGTCATTGCTTCATTTTGGCTGTTGCGACGGGCTGTGGTGCGAGAAATCGTTGATAGAGCGATCGCTCAACTCAAGGGACTGGAAGAATTACAAAGTCAGCTAACTAATGTCAAACGAACTGCTGAAACCAGTATACAACAAGCTCAAAGCATCACTGCTGAATTAGAAAAAGAAGCAGAAGCTTTGCGACAACAGATATTATCTACAATTCCTGCGGAGATATCCCAGTCAAAAGCACAACTACTAACACAATTAGAACAACAAATTAATACCTCGAAACAAGAGTTAAAAAACTTAGAATCAAGGTTTGGCTCTCGACTGGCTGAATTAGAGATAGATGCTCAACAGCAAAAGAATATCACTCTTGATACTTTAGGAAAATTAAAATCAGAGTTGATTGCACAAATATCTGATTTTCAATCAGTAACCCAAAAACAAAAAGAGCAAACTTTTGCAGATTTAGAACAATCGCGACAAGAATTAAACTCTCAATTAACTGGAGTGCGATCGCAAGTTCAGCAAGAGAAAGAACAAATTCTGGAAAGTTTGGTAACGATGCACTCGGAATTTGCTTCGCAACTTGCCCAATTACAGCTAGGTACTCAACAAGAAAAGGAACAATTAATTGCAAATTTAGAGCAATTCATATCTGATACGACATCTCAACTTACAAGGGTACAAACAGAGATACAGGAACAAAAGCAGCAAGTTTTGGAAAGCCTGACACAATCGCAGGCAGAATTTGCAGAACAACTGGTTGATTTGCAGTTAGATAATCAACAACAACAAGAACAAACATTTATTGATTTACAAAAATCACGCCAGAATTTTACATCTGAACTAAGAGATTGGCAGTCGGAAGTTCAACAACAGAAGCAGAAAGTTCTAGAAAGTTTGCAAAATTTGCAATCGGAATTTGCTTCACAGTTGGCACAATTACAGCTAGATACTCAAGAACAAAAGGAACAAGTATTTGCAGATTTAGAACAATCACGCCAGGATTTGACATCTCAACTTGCATCTCAAATTTCTGGAGTAAAGGCTGATGCGGAGCAACAAAAGCAAGACGTTCTCGAAAACTTGGAGAATTTTCAGGCAGAATTTGCTTCACAACTTGCTAAATTTAAATTAGATGTTCAACAAGAAAAAGAACAAGCATTTGCGAATATAGAACAATCAATATCTGAGGTTACGTCCCAACTTTCGGGAGTGCATTTAGATGCTGAACAACAAAAGCAAAATGTTCTGGAAAGTTTGGAAAATTTACAGACAGAATTTACTTCACAAATATCAGAATTACTAGTAGATGCTCAACAAAGAAAAGAACTAGTAATTGAGAATTTAGAAAAATCTGGTTCTGAATTTGCTTCTCAATTTTCTGAATTACAATTGAATGCACAAGAACAAAAGCTGCTCATTCTAGAGAAATTAGAAAGATTAGAATCTGAGTTTGTATCGCAACTTTCTCAATTACAAATCGATGCTCAACAAAGAAAAGAGCAAATCCTTGAGCAATTTTCTGAAATTACACCTCCAGCTATTCCCGAGGCCGTCACTCCAGAAATTCAAGAACAAATAGAGGAAGCGCCGCAAGAACCTGTAGAATTAGAACCACCTACTCAACCACAGGATACATTAACTGTTGAGGAATACATCAAACAAGGAGAAATCCTCTTTGGTGAAAAACGCTATGAAGATGCGATCGCTCTCTACGACAAAGCCATTAAAATTAAACCAAACGATCCTGTAATCTGGTTAAACCGGGGTATAGCCTTCGCGAGGCTGAAACGATACAAAGAAGCGATCGCTTCCTATGAAAAAGCTTTGAAAATCAAACCTGACTATCATCAAGCGTGGTGTGACTTAGGAGTAGCATTAGGATATTTGCGGCGACACAAAGAAGCTTTTATTGCTTTTAATAAAGCTACGAAATTCAAGCCTGATGATGCTGTTGCTTGGTTGAACAGAGGACTAGCTTTGGAAGATTTGGAAAGATACGAAGACGCGATCGCATCTTTTGACAAAGCAATAGAATTAAACCCCAACTCCTACAAAGCTTGGAATAATCGGGGTTATGCATTAGTCATGCTTGGTTATGACGACGAAGCAATTGAGAGTTTTGACAAAGCATTAACAATTAAACCCGATTACGCCAATGCCTATTACAATAAAGCAGCCTGCTATGCATTGCAGCAAAACGTGGAATTAGCTTTAGAAAATCTGCAACAGGCAATAAATCGTAACCCCAGATATAGAGAACAAGCAAAAACAGACATAGATTTTGATTTTATTGCAAAAGATAACGCTTTTCGGCAGTTAATTGCAGATACCCAAGCGCAAACATAAGCCAGATAAAAAAGCCCCCCTTTTTAAGGGGGGTTGGGGGGATCTCAACCGACAGTAGGACGCAATAAATCTTCTATCTGCTGACACACACCTTCAAAATCATTCAACACATCATAATTACTAAATCTCATCACCTTCAAACCATAGCCTTCCAATATTTGCGTTCTTTCTTTATCATAATCTTTGCCTTGAACTGTAAAATGGCTATCTCCATCAACCTCAATCACCAATTTCAACTCTGCACAGTAAAAATCAACAATAAAATTATTAATTGGTCTTTGCCTTAAAACACGAAACTTAAATGTTTTGAGATAGTTGTTCCAAAGCTTTTTCTCTGCGGGTGTCATTTTTTTCCGTAGTTCTTTCGCTCGTTCCACAAGTTGTGGGTTGTAGGGTAAGTGGAAATCTGTGTTGAGTAGGCGTTGTTGTCTAGACATTTGTGGTGCGATTTAGCGTGTGGATCCCCCCTAACCCCCCTTAAAAAGGGGGGGAATTAGAATGGCTAAAAAAGGGGGAGATTAGAATGGCTTTATTTACTTATTAATGATTATTTAAAAATAATTGCCTACGGTATAAAAACTGAATTAATAAATTTCAACTAAAAAACAGAATAAGTATTATTCAGGATATTGATACTATTAAGTAAAAAATCCCCTTAAAAAAAAGGGGTTTTAAGTAAAAAGCCCCCCTTTCTAAGAAGATGTTTGGAAAGTGTTATTGTAAACATGCAGACGTTTGGATCCCCCTAAATCCCCCTTAAAAAGGGGGACTTTGAGAAGATTTCCCCCCTTTCTAAGGGGGGTTGGGGGGATCTACCTATAATCGTGCAAAAAAAGGCGGTTGTTTAAGTAAAAAGCCCCCCTTTCTAAGGGGGGTTGGGGGGATCCCCCTAAATCCCCCTTAAAAAGGGGGACTTTGAGAAGATTTCCCCCCTTTCTAAGGGGGGTTGGGGGGATCCCCCTAAATCCCCCTTAAAAAGGGGGACTTTGAGAAGATTTCCCCCCTTTCTAAGGGGGGTTGGGGGGATCTATCTATAATCCTGTCGCTGTACCTGACGCAAACGGGCAGCATCACGCATACCATATTCAGGGCGACAGAAACGATTTAATTGTGATTCAAAAAACTCCCGATTTGCTTGTAAATGTCTGGGATTTGGATCATCTAACGGATACAAAAGTGCAGTCCGCAAAGCTTGAATTACCGCAGAAGTGACATTGTACATTGACCGTTGGAAAGTAATTCCCAATTGAATCAACATATCATCTTCACCCCGGCAATATTTCTTGTAATAATCAAGAAGATACTGGGGCAAGAAATGCAACATATCTTGCATTAACAATGTTGGTGGAATACCAGCAGTACCAACAGGAAACACATCCGCATAAAGAATTCCGTAATGGAAATCTTTTTGGTCATCAGGCACTTGACCCGCCTGAGCGTTGTAAGATTTTGTACCTCTAAATGGAGCAGTACGATAGAAAACAGCTTCTACATAAGGTAATGCCGCTTCATAAAGCCAGGTAAAACCCTTAGATTTCGGGATAATTTCGTAACATTCGCCCCGAATATAAACATGATGATAAATGGGACGACCCGCGATCGCAAAAATTCCATTTACCAAGAAATTCATCGCATCGGGGACGCCCTTAAACCCGCCTTCGTCATAGATATCTGACATTTCAAAGAAAACGGGAGCCATAACTTCCCAGAACAAGCCCAGATTAGCATAGTAAGACATCTGGCGGCACTGTTCCAAAAACATATCTGGGAAAAGCTTGTACACTCCCAGCATCACGGGATTACCTTGAAAGTAAGCCCTAATAGCCCTATCGGCATTTGCTTTATATTCTTCGCTGTCGAGATAAGCATCAAATTGGTTTACAGGCGCGTACATATGACGATGCCAAAGCATTGCCCGCATACAAGCTTCAGCAAACTCCATATTGATACGGTCATGAAACAAATGATGCAACAACTTTGGCATTTTTTTGGTTTCACCCTTTTCCATAAATGCCAAAAGTTCCGGATGGGCAGTTGCTTCACCGCGCCAAATTCGCAAATCAGCATCATCACCAGCGTAATGATTATGCCGTTCTAAATACTCTTTAGAAATGAAATATTTAAAAAAAGGAAACGGGTCTAAAAATACCTGTTCTGCAATATAAAGTAGGTCACGCCAATAGAAATCCATTGGCACTGCATAAGCCTTATAAATGCCGATAATTTGCATCAAATTTTCTGGCGTATCCGGCAACATCGAACCGCCAGCTTCCAATCTGTGAATTACTTCTGCAAATTCATGGGTAGAAGGCGGCAATTTAGTTACAGTTTTATCTGAAGCTACTACCATTTATATCCCCTCTGATTTAAAAACTAGCAATTTTTGATTAGTCATTAGTCATTAGTCATTAGTCATTAGTCATTAGTTATTAGTATTTTCACTTCCCCACTAACCACTAACCACTAACCACTAACCACTAACCACTAACTCCTAACTCCTCACTCCTCACTCCTAACTTTACTTCAGGGCTACTTGCGGAGTAACAGCTTTTTCCACAGGAGGAATAGTTGCAACCATTGCTGTAGTCGTTGGTTCAGTCCAACGTACCAACCAAGTGGGTTGTAGTCCCAAGAACAAGATTAAAGCTGCTAAAATCATGGCTGGCATTTTCTCATGCCACAAAACGCGAGGATAGTAGGCTAGATCATTATCGAGTTTGCCAAAACAGGTGCGGTTGAGGAGGATGACAAAATAAACGGCGGTTAAACCAGTCGCCACTACACACAGTAGTGTAGGCAGAGGAAAGACCGAGAAACTACCCTGGAAGACAATAAATTCAGCAATAAAGCCTGTCATACCAGGAATACCAGCACTAGCCATTCCGCCTAAAACAAGTAACGCACTGACTAGAGGTATACCGCGTATCGGACTCATCAAGCCATTGAGTTTGTCTAACTCGCGGGTTCCCACCTTGGCTTCTACGACTCCCACTAAGTGGAAGAGGATGGCAAGGATAATACCGTGGCTAACCATTTGGGCGACTGCACCAACGAGTGCTAGGGGAGTGCTAGCGGCAGCAGCAAGCAGGATGTAGCCCATGTGACCGATAGAACTGTATGCCACCATGCGCTTGATGTCTTTTTGAGCGATCGCAGTCACTGCCCCATACATAGCACTAACTGAACCCCAAATTGCCAAACTCGGTGCTAAAGTACTCCAAGCTTCGGGAAACAGCGCCATTCCAAACCGCAAAAGTCCGTATGTGCCTAACTTAGCCAGCACACCACCGAGAAGAATCGCAATAGGGGCGGAAGCTTCAACGTAAGCATCTGGCAACCAAGTATGCAAGGGAATCAGAGGAATTTTGATTCCAAAACCTAGTATTATTCCCCCAAGTAGGATAATTTGCAGTGTTGCTGATAGGGTTTGGGTAGAAAGAGCATCGTAATTAAAGCTAGAAGAACCAGTTAACCAGACAATACCCAAGAAGCTAGCCAGAATTAATGCTCCGGAAACAGCGGTATAAATCAGGAATTTTATCCCAGCATATGACCGTCTTTCGCCACCCCAAATGGAAATCAGCAGATAAAAAGGTATTAATTCTAGTTCGTAGAACAAGAAGAATAGGAGTAAATTTTCTGCCAAAAAGGCACCCGCAACCCCACCACTAACTAATAGAATGAGGGAATAGAAAAGCCGTGGGCGTTCTGTTTTTTGACTGCTGCTGTAAATAGCAATCCAGGTGAGTAAGCTATTTAAAACTAACATCAAGATGGAAAGTCCATCTACCCCAATTTGATAGTTCAAACCTAGAGTTTCATTCCAGGGTAGATATTCTTGTAATTGCATCCCTGGATTATTGATGTCAAATTTTATTAGTATAAAAAGATTCCAAAGAAGAACTATTCCAGAAGAGAATAAAGCGCCGAGACGAATACGATTGGCTGGGATATTTCCTGGTAATAATGCAATGACACCAGCCGCAAATATCGGAAGCCAAATTAAAACACTAAGCATTGCAATTTTGGATTTTAGATTTTGGATTTTGGATTAGTCATTAGTCATTAGTCATTTGTCATTTGTCATTTGTCCTTTGTCATTTGTCAAAAGTCTTTACCAATGACCAATGACCAATGACTAATGACTAATGACCAATGACCAATGACCAATGACTTAAAACATCATGTTTAAAAATTGGTCTCCCCAGTATGGCCAGGTGACAACCATTCCCAAAAGACCTACTCCTAAAAGCACGGTGAAGGCATAAAACTGAGTTTGTCCGGAGGTGCTGTATTTCAGACTTTCGCCACCACCAATGGAAGCTAAACCGACTAAGTTAACAATGCCATCGACTACGAAGCGGTCAACAATATCGGCAAGTTTAGAAATTAGGTCAACGCTTAAAACAATACTCATCCGATAGAGTTTGGGTGTGTAGAAGTCATAGGCAATTAAGTCTTGCAAACCTTTCCAAGGTAGGCGAATTGGTTTTGGTAAATTGCCCAGATAAATCACGCCGCTAATGCTGCAACCAAAAATACTCGACCAAACTAAAAGTAGTGCGACATCTTTGTTGAGTTCTGCCCAACTTGGTAACAGTGATAAGCTTTGTAAAACTAAAGGTAAGTGAAGTACAAAGCTCATCAAAATAATCATTGGTAGCGCCATTTGCCAACTAATTTCCGGAGAACGTTCGCTCATTTGCTTGGGTTTACCACCAAAAATTAAGCTAAATTCTCTGGTTAAACTAAAAGCTGTCAAGGCATTTACCGCTATTACTACTCCTACCAACCAAGGTTTAGTTTCCCACAGTCCCGAAGCTAATTCTAGCAATGCCCAAAAGCTGCCTAGGGGTGGAAAACCAATTAATCCTAAAATCCCAACTACATAAGCTAATCCTGATACGGGACGGCGTGACCACAGTCCGCCTAATTGGGTTACGTTTTGGGTAATGCTGTTCCAAACAATTGCCCCCGTACTCATTACTAATAATGCTGCGCTAAGGGCATGGGTAAGTACTAACAATAGCGCTGCTTCGTCTTGTTGCGTACCTACGGCGATGAACACTAAACCCAAGTAAGCACTGACGGAATAGGATAAACAGCGTTTGATGTCAATTTGAGCGATCGCAATTAAGGAAGCACCTACCGCTGTCACTGAACCAATAGCTACCATCGCACCGGTAACTATAGGCGACAGACTGAAAACAGGTTGCAGTTTAATTAGTACCCAAGCACCACTCGCAACTACAACCGAGTTACGCAAAATTGTACTAGGGATGGGTCCTTCCATTGCCTCATCTAACCACAGATGTAGGGGAAACTGGGCACATTTACCCATCGGACCAGCAATTAACGCCAAACCTACCAGCGCCATTAACGTTGGATTAACGTTAGCAGTAGCAGCCCACTCAGCTAATTCTGTATAATTCCAAGTTCCTGCTAGGGGCCATATTGCTAGCACCCCCATTAGTAGAAATAAGTCTCCCACCCGCTTTGTGAGGAATGCATCTCTTGCGCCCGTAACTACCAAAGGTTGGCTAAACCATAGCCCAACTAACAGGTAGGTTCCCAAAGTCAGGATTTCCAAAATTACATAACTAAAGAATAAGTTATTGCACAAAGCCAGGGCACATAGTCCAGCTTCAAATAATGCCAACAGAGAATAAAAGCGTCCCCAACCCCAGTCCATTTCCATGTAGCCAATGGCGAAAATTTGTGCTAGCAAATTCAAGCCAGCAATAACCATCATTGCGCCAACACTAACGGAGGAAATTTCTAATTCTATAGAAAGATTTAAACCCGCAGTACTCAACCAAGGTATAAATACTTCATGAGGCGGCTGATTCCAGGTAGCTGGAAACGCCAAAGTAGAATGAATAAATGCTAAAAATGTCATTATTAAATTGACATAACCCGCCGGTCTTGGACCGGTACGCCGAATGATCCCCGGCGACCAAGGTACGGCTAACATAGCACCCATCAAGGCATAAATCGGCACCAACCAAACGGTCTCAATCAGGAACTGAGCCATTAACTCACCTCTAAATTTGCAGCAAAACTAAGAGCGGTTGCAAAAAAAAACAACCGTTACTTCCAGGCAACGCAGCTATAGAGAATTTAGACAAATTAATTTTTGCTTAATTATTGTTACATATAGAGTAGCCTTATATGTATCAAAATGGAATCATTTGACTAGATAATTAAGCGATGTTTACTCTAAGAAATTCTTATATACTTTTATTTAAATCGTTACCATTGTCTTAAGTCTATGATTAAGTAACCAGACAGAATTAATTACAATTGAGTTTTTTGCTAGGCAAGAGTTTCAGTCCATATTTTGTGTAATTAATTGTGTCCGACTACTTATCCCCCTGGTTTAAATAACCATAACTATTGATCTAAATCTATGAATATAAATGAATAAAGACTAGATTTATTTTAATTATTGTGATAAAGAGCAAAGGTAAATATGCAAGTCTAATCTCATTTCTTGCACCTGCCCAATATCCCGCCTATAATTTTAATTCAGGGCTTTGTAGAGACGTGCCATGGCACGTCTCTACACTGCTGGAACTTGGTGCAAGATGTAAGTAATTCTAGAATTAATGACTGCGATCGCCATAAACCACTAAGATGCTTTGCGGTTGGATCTGACCGATGGGAGCAGGTTTCATTTCCCCGCGAAAATCCAACAACTGGACAATAATCAGGTAGGCGATCGCTAAAATTATAGAAATTGCACCAGTAAGAATAGCAACAAGCTTCGAGCGGTTCATCAGTATTACCTACATTGTAAATTTGCTGTGCCTATATCTACCTTGCCACAGCCTACATTACAATGTTATGCCAACTTTTCTCTTTTCTGGTGAAACAAGTTATCTACTGTGGAATTGATAAACTTGCGGGTCAAAAAAGAATAACATACCATTTTTTCACACAGGCGAAAGCCCCAAATATTTTGCAGTAAATTGTAAATAGCTCTTTGGCTCTCCCTCTTAAATTGTGGATACATGGTTACAACTTGTTCTATCAATTGCAAATATAACGTATAATCGTTGTTGTGTATCAAAGACTCTCTAGCCAGTTCAAAATAACAAAAAGCTATAGCATAACGATATTTATTGGAAAGTTTATTCAACTGCAATAGCTGCTTTTCTACCTTAGCTAATACAACAATGTGAGATTGAATCCAACGGCTTTTAGAGGAAGTGGAAACTGTCACATTGCCATAGCGCCTATAAACTGAATAGCAGCCTGGTTGATATACAACTTTAGCTCCATTGATGACAACTGATAAGAAAAAATCTCTATCTTGGGCGACTTGTAATTGTTCATCCCAGCCACCACTTTTTTCTACTGCGCTTCTTCGATAAAATAAAGAAGCAACAGCAGTCCACCAATTAGCTAATAAAGATTCAAGAATATCTGCTTGTTCTCCGGGTATTTGAATTGTATCCAAGTAACTTGTTCCGTCAGGTAAATGGCGCTTATATCTCCAATCACCATAAACAACATCTGCTCCTGTTTCTTCTAAAAAACGTACTTGTCTTTCGATTTTTTCAGGCAAAATATAATCATCTGCATCAAGGAACTGGATATACTCTCCTTTCGATAAAGCAAAGCCTGCATTTCTGACAAAATTTCCCCCTTGATGGGGCAAACTTTTCCAGATGATTTTATCGCCGTAACTTTTAATAATGTCTAAGGAATTGTCAGTTGAACCATCATCAATGACAATAATTTCGATATTGGGGTAGGTTTGTTGCAAGCAGCTATCTATTGCTTCTGCCAACCATCTTGCTGCATTAAAGCAAGGTATGATGACCGAAACCAACTTTGGCATGTGTGTTTTCCTGTAATTGTGATAATAAAATGAAAAAAATGGTTGGCACTACTATTACAAAAACCAAACGGAAATTGAAGAAGCTAAATGTAGAATACCCTGGTAATTAAAACGCCGATTTTCTGTGTACAACTGATAACTTATTAAGTAGTGTTTTATAATAAAATGAAGTAATTTTATTAAAAGTCCGAACAGGATCTAGTTTTAGCGCCCATAAATAGTAGGAGAAAGCAGTATGTTTTTGACCGAGTTTATTACACATATAGGCTTGTTGGCAGACAAAATCAGCGAACATCTTCGGGTGTGCTTTAAAAATGGGTTCGTGCTTCTGTATAAGCCGTTGAAAGCTTTCTTGGCGGAGTTTTTTATCGCGTGATACTCGTTCCCCTTCATGGGCACAAAGTTGGTAAGTTACAATCGGCAAACCGATAATTGAGCAGACTGGATTGAGGCGTAAAAAGAGTTCGGTGTGGACACGAGAGCGAAATGTTTCATCCCAGCCACCTATTTGCTGAATGACTTCGCGTTCCACAACCAATGTTTGTTTAGTATTGTAGGAATAGCCCTGCTCGAGTTCCTCTAAGGAGAAGTGAGCGCCACGCGGACGTAGAGGCGGTGGTATGCGTTTGTGGATGACTTGACCTTGAGAGTTTATCTCCTCCAAGCCGGAGATTACCGCCACCGGTGTTGGTAGAGTAGGCTCAGATAGCGCCTTTAACGATACAGTTGCCATGTGAGGTAGGAGTAAGTCGTCGTCATCAAGATACGCCACCCACCTACCACAAGCCGCTTCTGTTCCCACATTGCGTGCTGCTGCGCCACCACGAGGCTTTGATAGACGGATTGTTCTCAGTCGGTGATCATCGCTTGGCAAGTTTGGGGGTTGTGTCGAACCATCGTCAACGACGATAACCTCTAATTCATCTATAGTTTGCTCAAGCGCACTTTTGACAGCACGCATTACTAGTTGCGGTCGGTTATGAGTTGGAATGATGATGCTGAGTAGAGGGTTGCTCATTTTTTTGCTTCATTGTGTTTTTTTGATTGTGAATCCACTAAGTAATCAATAAACTAATTTACTAATTCCAAAAACCCGGTTTCTGTGACGATAAAAACGAAAATTATATGGGTTACTCTAGAAGAAACCGGGTTTTGTTATCATGCGTGAATACTGAATCTGTGTTCTAGATTCGGTTTATTTACTAACAACTTGCCATTCTCGTGGTTGATAAAATACACATCGACTTATATTTATGTTGGCTTTCACTGTAAATCGAAAAGATTCAACAATATCAAAAGATTCAACACCTCTTCTGATATAGATTTTTGCTGTGTATACACCTGGAATTAAACCACAGTAAGGCATATACATTTGCACTTCTGATTGTCCGGCGGGTATTGTTAAATCTTCGTTATCACTGTTGGAGGTCAAATACAAAACACGGTCGTTTTCTCCAGACAACGCTGTAACTACAATACCTAAATTAGCTTGGTCAATTTTTTTGTAAGCTTTGCATTCTACGCATAAATAAGCAGGCTCACCAGAAAAAATTTTTTCCAGTACATTGCCTTTTTCATCTTTAAAACAAACAGAAAGAATATCTAAGCCA
Source organism: Nostocaceae cyanobacterium (assembly GCA_051861145.1). Taxonomy (GTDB): domain Bacteria; phylum Cyanobacteriota; class Cyanobacteriia; order Cyanobacteriales; family Nostocaceae; genus JBHYDF01. The sequence continues at coordinate 17,100 of JBHYDF010000065.1, read as the reverse complement.
GTACTTTCACTTTCAGATTTTTCCGGTAAAACCATTATACCGGTAGCTTGGTCTGTGCCACTTATACATAGGTCTTCTTCGTATTTACGAATTACTGATTCTGTTTCGCCAGTTGCTATCAACTTACCTTTTGATAAATAAACTGAGTTATTACATATATTCAATATGCTGTGGGCATTATGAGAAACTAATATAAAAGCTGTACCTTGTTCTCGCAGTTTAGCAAGCCGACGATGGCACTTGATTTTAAATTTTACGTCTCCAACAGATAGTACTTCATCAATTAGCAAAATGTCTGGTTCTATATGAACCGCACAAGCAAATCCTAGTCGTGCTGCCATACCAGAACTATAAGTCTGTACTGGTGCATCAATAGCATCGGCGATTTCGGAAAAATCTACCACATCCTGAAATCTTGTCTCAATTTCTGTGGTTGATAGACCAAGAATTGACATATTTGCGTAGATATTTTCTCGCCCGGTAAGGATGGGGTTAAACCCTGCTCCTAATGCAATTAATGGTGCTACTCTACCCCTAATCTTAACCCTTCCAGTATCAGGTTTAATCAAACCACTAATGATTCTGAGTAGTGTACTTTTTCCGGCTCCATTTGAACCGACTAAGCCTAGCGCTTCTCCCCGCCGCAGTTGAAAACTAATATTTTCTAGCGCCCAAAATTCTTCAGAACGCAGAGAATCACTTTTTCTCTTTCCTCCCACTAACTCTGTGGCGATATCTTGAACACCATAGAATAAAGAGCGTTTTAAGTCTCTACAAAACTTTTTCGAGACGTTTTCTACTGAAATAACTACTTCAGTATCTTTAGGCTCAGCAACAATTTCTTTATCTATTAAATTTGTCATAATTAGGAACTTACTCTCTCAACCACGAAAGGCATAGCAAGACGAAATCCAATCCAAGTTAATAGTAATCCAATAATGGCGATCGCACTTACTACCCAAAATCCCCAAGTTTCTGATACTACTCCTGTTGTTGCTAAATCTCGGGTGGTTACAAGTAGAGGAGTTACAGGATTAAGCTTGACTAAATACCCAAAAGTTCCATCGCTGGGAACTGGATAAACTACTGGAGTCAAAAACAGCCAAAATCCTGTAATTAATGTTAGTCCTTTAGCCACATCTTGATATAATACTGCCAATGGGGCTAATAAAAGACCGACAAAAGTCCCCAGTAAAACTAAGTGAATTAATGCCACTGGCGCTAAAATTGCTGTCCAAGTTACGGAAACCCTAAACCAAATAAACAATCCGACTATTAAAATTACCTTGATTCCAAAGTTAAAAAACACTTCGCCCAACTTCGCTAAAATCAGCGCTTCTCGGGGAAAGTTAACTCTGGCTAGCATTGGCTTGGCTGTTGTTACCGCTTGTATTGGGCCATTTATCGCCTCCACAAAGGTTTGCCATAGAGCAGTGCTGAACATGACATAAGCTGGATAGGGTATAGTTGTTTCCCCAACATTGATAACATTGGCATTATTAGCAAGGGTAAATCCAGCCGCCATCACAATTGGTGGCAAAAAAGCCCAAATTACTCCTAAAAAGGATTGGCGGTACTGGGCGCTGATATCGCGCACCATGAGTCGCCAAGCAAGTTCGCGAGAAGCTAGTAAATCTAGCCACATTTGTTTAAATAATTGCAATGGACGCCGCAGCAAACTTTCAGGTGTATAAATAACTTCAGGCGGCTGGAATTTTAAACGTTTATTCTGCTTCAAATTTTTCACCTGCAAAACACAGTATCACGTTGAAGATCGCCCATTATCCCGCAAAGATTGGGAACATCGCAATTTTGACAAAATACTTATCAAAAAGCCTTCCCAGTCCTCTTTTAGAGGACTTTACCTTTCAGACAGGGACTTATAGTCCCTGGCTGGATGGCTGGCTGGCTGGATGGCTGGCCGGTTGGCTATTCTAGCTGGCACATCCTTTAACCGCGTTATGATGCTGTCATTGCAGCAGATGTGGGCGGCTGCTGTGGAGGAACTCCATTTTCCACACTTCCTAAATGTTTTCTCGCATAACGGCTGGTAAGATAATTATTCAACGTCTTGTCCATTTGACGCAGAAGTTTCGCCGCTACCTTAGAGCCAAATTTTCCAAAAGGAACTTTACGGACGAGGGGATTGATAATTGTCATATCTCGCCGCCATCCCAAGCGCTTGTACTTGTTTTTAAAGTACTCATCTTCGGTCAGGTTCCACTTGTCGCGCAAGCGTTTCAGACTTGCCAGTTCCCAAGCATCGCTCCACCGCAGCATGTAGAAGTGTAGGTCTGTCCACTCTAGAGGTGGTCCAGGTACGTATGTCACCAGAGAATCGGGTTCTAAGTAAACTGTACCGCCAGCCTCAGCTACCAGCATACATAAATCGACGTGTTCTTTTGTGTTGAGCAGTCCTTCATCTAAAAGACCGATTTTCTCAAATATCTCTGTGCGTACCATCATGCAGTGAAATTCTGCTAACCCGGTTTCTTGGCGTTGTAGTTGGGGCCGCACGTCCGCAACTTTCCGACCTTGTTTATAAATTTTTTCAATAATCCGCCGTCTGGTTGTGTCGCCTTTGGTTTCTAGTTTCACCCCAGATTCTCCACCTGCACAATGCACTTCTGAGTGTAATGGCAAGTACTGACAAATCAGGGGACTAACTACAGTAGCTCCAGTTTCTTCCGCACAGTCTACCAAAGCCTTCAACCAACCAGGGGTAACTACTACATCGTTATCAATGAAGACTACATACTTGGTGTTAACTTGACGCAAACCCAAGTTTCTCGCATGGTTGGGGCACAAATAGTGTTCAGTGCGAATAATTTGAAATTGCTTCTGGGCTGCTTTTGCTGCTAGATAATCTTTGACATGAGATGGTGAACCTCCATCTACGTAAATTAACTCAAAGGGGTACTCCGTATGTTCGTAAATGCTTTCCAGAGATTCACGGGTAAAGCTAAAACGTTCTCTTGGAGCAACAACAATCGTAACTTCTGGCTGTGAACTTGGTGATGAATTCATCTCTCAATCCTTTTTTGACTTCAGTTGTTCATACCATTTGGAAAAATATTTAAGGACAGATGGATTATGGTTTTGACAATCCAAAATCCAAAATCTAAAATCCAAAATAGTACTTAGATGTACTCCGGACTTACTGTGGGTTCTAGCTGTTGCACCTGATATGGCTGTTTATGATTCATCGCAACTTGTCGATAAATTTCCACTAATTCATCATTGAGCTTATTCATGTCGTAGTGTTCTTCTACATATGCACGACCTAATCTACCCATCTGTTCCCAAATTTCCGGATGTTCAATCAAATAACTCAATTTATCAGCGATCGCATCCGCATCCCGTTCGGGAACGAGAAAACCAGAAATACCATCTTGTACCAACTCCGGAATACCACCATGAAGAGTACCTATAACTGGTAAACCCATAGCCATTGCTTCTTTCAAGGTGTTAACAGGAGCGTCTTGATTTCCGTCACTTGCAGTTACACTCGGAGCGATAAAGATATGGGTATTATCAAGAATTTCAATAATTTCTCGCTGATTTTTCCAACCAACAAGCTTCACTTTATCGGCAACATCTAGCTCATTAATTACTTGCTGCAAATGTTCTTTTAAAATTCCATCGCCGATAATGTTATACTCAATATTTTTATGAACCTTCGCTAATTTCGCAACGCCACGAATGCCGTATTCTATACCTTTCTTTTCAACAAGACGACCAGTTGTGGCAATGCGAACTTTGCCGTCTGCGTGGGGTTTGCGTGCTTTAAACTCAAACCGACTGCAATCTATCCCCGAACCGTGAACGACAATTTTATTTTCATCACACCCTAATTTTATTGCTCGTTGTCTGAAAAATTCACAGTTGGATAGGAAAAAATCCCCTTGCAAAAACAGTCCGTTATAAACGTCCTCCCCTTGTGCTTTTACAAACCAACTAATATCGTAGCCCCGAAAGGAAGTAATTAACTTTCCTTTCACAGCACCGATAGCGCGAAAAATCATACCATCATTGCCTTGTGTACCAAATTGGCAATGAATAATATCGTATGGTTTTTTGTCTAAAAAAGGTATAATTAAGTACAATAATCTCAGCGAAATTGCCTGTCTACCGTACCGAAAAAAGTTAAGCGATCGCAGTAATACTAAAGGGGCTTTATGAAAATTAGCAAATATTAATCCTAACCCTTTAATAACCCGCCAGAGATGATTTGCAGGAAGTTGAGGCGTATAGTAGGTGCTAGCTAGCAAGTGATACTTTTCCACACTTGGATGCATCTTGCCAGTATCATTATTGTTTAGCCTATGACCGTATATATGAACTTCGTGCCCGCGATCAATCAATCCCGTAATTTGATTCAGAATAAACGTTTCTGAGAGCAGAGGAAACTTGTGTACTATGATTGCTATTCTCATATCATTATTTGATAGATGGCAAGCTGCTAAAGTTCAGCTATCAGACCTACGTCTGATTCATGAATGATGGATTGTTGATGTTGATCTAAAGCATAATTATTTTTGCGATTAAAAAGACATTATTCCTTATATCTTTACCGTTTTTTCAAGAAAATCAGAAATTTTCAAAGTTTCTCTGAAGACAATTCTTGAATACTGACAGTAGTTCAGAAAGAACTAAAATCAAGATAAAAATATTGTTATGTTTTTGGCGCTTTTGCCGTTTCCAAACATTTTTATTTGAGATGATGTATTCTTTTTCAACAGAAATTTATTGGCTAGAGAAAATTGATTTAGTTACACAGCATAACTTTCTACAGACAAGTTCCATAGCTACGATAAAGATAAGTAACTTTGCAACAAGTCAACTTCTATGTCTCTAACTGAACAAATTCTTTCCCAACTACCAGGCGATGTTTTAGGGGGTTTGCGTCAGAGCGATCGCATTTTATCAGCCATTAGAGAAGGTAGCGCACCAGTACCGATGGTAGTAAAGGAAAGTCCGGAAAACTTAGGTACTGTAGATTGGGATGTTTTAATTTGCGGTGGTACGTTGGGTATTTTAATCGGTAGTGCGCTAGTTTTGCAAGGACTAAGAGTCGCATTAATAGAACGGGGAATTTTACGGGGAAGGGAGCAAGAATGGAACATCTCCCGTAAGGAATATCAACATTTTTTGAAACTATCTCTATTGACAGATGCGGAATTAGAAAAAACAATAGTTACCGAGTATAATCCTGCTAGAGTTGGCTTTGAAAATGGTGTAGAAATTTGGGTGCAAGATGTACTGAATCTTGGTGTAGATCCCGTAAGATTGTTAGAAAAATTAAAACAAAAATTTCTTGCTGCGGGTGGAAGTTTATTTGAAAACACACCTTTTACTGAAGCGGTAGTTCATCCAGATGGGGTGATGATAAACAACCGATTCAAAGCTAAATTATTAGTTGATGCAATGGGACATCTTTCTCCCATCGTCCAGCAAGCACGACAGGGACAAAAACCAGATGCGCTTTGCTTGGTTGTTGGTAGTTGCGCTCAAGGTTTTCCAGAAAATCGCACGGGTGATATATTATTATCATTTACACCCATACATAATCAGTGCCAGTATTTTTGGGAAGCTTTCCCAGCAAAAGACGGTAGAACTACTTATCTGTTTACCTACATGGATGCAGATCCACAACGCTTGAGTTTAGAAGCTTTGTTTGAGGAATATTTGCGCTTAATGCCAGCATATCAAGGTGTGGAATTGAACCAGCTAACATTTAAAAGAGCATTATTTGGCTTCTTTCCCACCTATCGCCAAAGTCCGCTACAAACTCCTTGGAATCGCATCTTACCAGTAGGAGACAGCAGTGGTAGTCAATCTCCTTTGAGCTTTGGAGGTTTTGGCGCGATGGTGCGTCACTTGCAGCGTTTAAATCAAGGAATTTACGAAGCACTGCAAACTAATCAATTATCTACTAAAGCGCTGGGACTATTGCAGCCTTATCAACCAAGCTTAACAGTAACCTGGCTATTTCAAAAGGCGATGAGTGTTGGTGTGAATCAAAAAATTGCACCCGATCAAATTAATCAATTGTTATCAGCGGTGTTTACCCAAATGCAACAATTGGGAGAACCAGTACTTAAGCCATTTTTACAAGATGTAGTGCAGTTTCCAGCCCTGACGCAAACACTTTTGAAAACAAGTTTGGCACATCCGGGAATAGTAGCAAAAGTGATTCCTCAAGTAGGTGTGTCAGCTTTGCTAGATTGGATGATACATTACGGAAACTTAGGGGTTTATTCTGCACTATTTTGGTTAAGTCGTCAAGTACAAGCATCGTTGGATAAAAATTTACCTAGCGTTCCTAAGTACTATTGGCATCGTTGGGTTGATGCTTGGAAGTATGGTTCTGGTAGTGATTATTTAGAGTAGGGAATTAGTCATTAGTCATTAGTCATTAGTCATTGGATTTTTCCCCATTCCCAATGCCCGATGCCCAATGCCCAATGTCCGATGCCCTCTGTGTTCAAAAGCACTCTATTGATTTTTGCACTTTTTCAACTTGCTTTGGTGCTGGTATTTCTCTAAAAAGGCGAATCGCTTCGGCAAAATTATTCAGGCTTTTGTCCACTTCGCCTTTTTTTTGATAAGTTAATCCCAATTCGTAATAGGCTTCAGCTAATTTGCATTTATCACCAATTATTTTCAGGCTGTTAATAGCTTCTAAATGTTTTTCTATGGCTGTTTCAATTTTTCCTTGCTCTCGATACATGCTAGCTAGACAACTTATCGCTATAGCTTTCAAGGAGATAAATTGATTTTGTTCGCAATGCCAAATAGCTTTGTGACAAACTTCAAAAGCAGTGTCGATATTTTCTAAATTTTTATATGTTAAGCTGGCAAATATTAAACTAGTTCCTATTCCCCAGGAAGTTAATTTCTCATTTTTAATTTCGGCTTCTGCCTCTTGCAGCATGGCAAGAGCATCTTTCCTCAGTCCTATGCAAGAATCCAAAAAAGATAAACAATACTGAGAATAAATTATATATTGATAATAACCTGTAGTGTTTGTGGCTATATCTTTAACAAGATAAAAAATATCTTTTGCTTGTTGAATTTCCCATAAATTAATATAACAAATTCCTAAGTTAAATTGGCTAGATATTTTTTCTTCAACTATGCCATATCTTTCAGCTATTCGACCGGCTTTTTGGTGACACTGAAAAGCTAATTCAACCTTGCCAGTGCGACGATAGGCACGTCCTAACATATTATAAAGTTTACTACTAAGGGGATAGTCAGAAGTTAGCTTTTCAATCAGAGGATTAATGACGGAAATCAGGTTTTCTAATAAACCTAATATATGAAGTAGCGCACCCAAAGATAATTGTCCGCCCCATTTATTATCTATACCCCGAAGAATTACATTGGCGGCTTGTTCAAAGTCGCCAATTTCCATATAGTGATAATAAGCTTCTAACGCCATTAAGGCATCTTGAGCTTCTTCCACTTTCGTAACAGTAGCCGTCCAAAATTCAGCAGCTTTGCGGTTAGCTATTTCCCATTCGCCGCTTTTTCGCAATCGCGCGATCGCTTCCGTACAAATTACTGGATGTAACCAATATTTCCCTTTACGATATTCTAGTAATGAGCGGTCAGATAATGATTTAATCACTCGTTTGCATTGTTGCTCTGGAACATCCCAAAGCAAACATTTTAGTCCTTTTGTATCTACATGGGTTACATGCTGATAACGATAGCATCCCAAACGACAAAGTAAACGATATGCTTCATGATCAAGTTGTTCTAAGCGATCAAACTGACTGGTGACTAAATTTTCTAACTCTCTTTCAATTAATAAATCATTTTGACTTTCCCGCCAATAAGCATCTATATCTCCTTCAAAATCTGTCGTAATTACACCACTGATAATTTGCATCGCCTTAGCGTTACCGCCAAAGGCTCTGCACATTTCACTGAGGACGGTAGAATTAGAATTAATTTGGCGACTAGCAAAAAATTGTCTCCAAGCAGAATCATTTAAGCCTTTAAGGGCATAAAAATTTACATCAACTCCAGATTCATGTAGACGTTCTCGACTGGTAATAATTGTGACTGATTGTATTGTTGGATCAGCCAATACTCTCAGCAATTCCATATAGGGACGACGCGATGGAATTATCCTGCCATTTTTATCTAAAGCGGTTTCCAGGTTGTCAATTAACACTCCAATTTTTCTAGTGTCATCCCGTAAATTTCGCCGCAGTCGTTCCAATTTTATACCAAATTCTCTGCCTGGTTCTTCCTGAAAATCTCTCCTCAACCATTCCTCAATCACACTTTCTATAAAAATAATGTTTTGGGGTTCCTTTGGCATCCATAATTCTAAAAAGAAGTCAAAACCTTGAATTTTAAAGTACTTGCGAGCTAAAGTTGTTTTGCCCACACCACCTTCACCGTGGATAAAAATTATTTTCGCTCCAAAATTGACTAAATTCTCTAGTTCAGCTAATTCGCGATCGCGCCCAAAGAAGTTCGAGTATAAATCTGATATTGGCTCTCTGTTGACAAGTGATCCAGGAGTATGAAAGAATTTCTGAGTCTGCTGGGTTTTCCAATATCTCTCTACCGCTGCTTGAAAGTTTGCCTTTGAAACTTTTTCGCCCAGCACTTTTGATAATATCTGCCAAAGTCTAGCACCAACCGCTTTTAAGTGTGCTTCTGTATAACCACGGCTGTCAGCAATATCTAGATAAGTTCGTTTTTCATCTTCCCATAAATGTCGAAAGATAATCCTTTCAGCCTTGTCTAAATGTTCTCCTGTACTCCGAAAAATCAAGGTGTCTACAAACTCTAAGGCTTCCTCCGCACCCATCGGCTGATTTTGCTTTTGTATATTCTTGTTACTTTATTATAACTAGATTTTTGCTGCTTCGTACTACTAGTAATACTACAGTTTACTTTTTCCTACTGAGTAGGAAACTACTTTATCCTACTGAAAAAAATATCTGGCTTTACTATCTTGTAATTAGAAAGGTGAAGTTCAGTGAAAAACTCTTGCAATGTGGATAAGGAAAAATTTTTCAACCTATACTACTGCAAGCGTTAATTGTCGAGGGAGTATCGCTACGTTAGTACCTCGTATAAATTATCTAAATCAATTAATTATGAAAGTAGTATCTACTACAAGTACAGTAGGTATTAATTCACTCAATTCTGTAGAGCGTGTTCGCAATTACAAAGTAATAGTATTTGGAAAAATATTTGCGATAGATGGATTGTAAAAAGAGCCAAGTAGCAAGGTTTTTACAATCCAAAATTCAAAATCAAAAATCCAAAATTGTATAAATATTCACCCTACAGGAGGTTAAACAATGTTGAATAAAGATTGTCATCATGATTGCAATCAAAATTCTTGTCCTTTTGCCCAAGATGCAAATAATACCAACAGGTATGTTTGCTTAAAATGTGGTATTGAACGAAACATAGATAGAAATAAATTTGGTATTGGCTCGTTTTGGTTGATGATATTAGCTTTGCTCATTTTGTTTTTACTGTTAGGGCGCGAGAATCAGCAAAACGAGTTACAGCAACAGCAAGAACCTGTTCTGACATCTAGCTTGAAAATGGGGAGTAGGGAGTAGGGAGTAGGGAGTAGGGAAAGCTCTATTTTTCTTGTTACCAGGTTGAACCTGGCAGGTGAGGTTTTGGAAACTCCGCCTCTCTACTGTTGCAAAGGCTTGCAAGATATCAGTTATAAACCGACTGATTAAGAGTTCTAACCCGTTTCCAACGGGTTTGTAGAGACGCGAAATTTCGCGTCTCTACACATCCGGAAATTTATTTCCAGGCTTTTGCCATGGCACGTCTCTACAACCAGAAATTTATTTCCAGGCTTTTCGCTCAATGCCAAAAATTTATCCACTAATTTTAAGTAAAAATTATGACTACAAATCAGTATACCCCTCTGTTTCGCTTGGCTTCTAAATCCCTGAAATATTTCTTGTTTGTACTATTTGGTTTTGCGATCGCCTATGTTTTGTCAATGTGTTTGGGTATAATCCATATTGTTCCAATACTGATTTATCTACTACGAAATTTGTTTATACCTGTGGGAGTTATTTTGCTGTGTTTAATTACAACAGCAGTTATTTGGGAATCTTTGCGATAGAGAGTTAGGAGTTAGGAGTTAGGAGTTAGGAATGAAGAGTTAAGAATTGTAGAGAAGCGCTGTTTAAAGCGTCTCTACAGGAGTTAGGAATTCAGAATTGTTAATAATGAATTATGAATGATAAAAACTTTCATAACTCCTAACTCCTAACTCCTAACTCCTAACTCTTAACTCCTAACTCCTAATTCTTCTCCTCGCATCTAGAAACTTTAACTGATGATACAAACAACTAATCTGCGGTAAATTTACATCCGCAGCAAGCGCTTTCCTGAGAGGATTACCTAAAATTGCTTCTATCTCTAAGGGACGGCGTTCATCGTAATCGATTTTCATGCTAGTACGATAGGGCTTCATGTTATCGGTATAATTCAGCATTACTTGAATGAAGCGATCGCTAATTATCCGCCCTGTAGTTTTTGCTCCTGCTGCAACTTCATACATCAATTGTTCCACTAAATTACGTGTGTGAACATCTGCCATTAATTCTGCTGTTGTGGCGTCGAGAATGACAGAAAGCGCATTGTAGGGAATATTCCATACCAGTTTTTGCCAACGCGCCTGTAGTAAGTCTTCCGCTAATTTTATCGAAATACCAGCACGTTCAAAGTCATCGCCAATTAGCCGCATTCTATCTGTAATGCCAGTGGGATGATAGTCATTAGCATATTCTGCCAAGCTAATTTCTCCATAGTCTACATGACGAATATGTCCCGGTCCCACTTTATTAGAACATAGAAAGCACAATCCACCCATTACCCTATCACTACCGACAATTTGGGCGACTTCCTCTTCAATCCCAAGTCCATTTTGTAATACCAGCACTACGCCATCCTCCTTGATAACGCTGGGTAATATCTGCGGTAGCAAGTGATTTTGCGTTGTCTTTAATGCAATAATAACTACATCTGAACGCGGTATCTTTTCTGCGTCGTGGTAAGCGTTAACTTGAGGAAGGGTAAAGTCACCGTCTTTTGATTCAACAACTAAGCCATGTTGAGTAACGTGTTCGTAGTCACTTCTGAGCAAAAAATGGACATTCAATCCAGCTTTTTGCAGTTTAGCACCGTAGAACCCACCTAAAGCGCCTGTACCGAGAATGGCATATTGTAAAGCTTTACTCATGTCAATACCTTCGTCAATGAGTGTGAAACGTCCACAGACTGGAAGTCTGGGGCTACACAAACAAAGCCCACCTGCGTGGGCTGTAAGGATCTCAGCCCACGCAGGTGGGCTTCGTTTGTGTAGCCCCACTCTTCTAGAGTGAGGGGATTTTGGCGAAGGTATTGTCATTTTCTAGTTAATTATACTCATCTACATACTTCTCTTGTACAAAGTTTGGTTTTGTTATCAAACTTTGTGTAAATTCCTTCCCCAAGCCAATCACAGCCGCATGATTAACAATTTTGTTAATAAAAATCAAAGATTATTTAATTTGATTTAAGATTTTTATCAGAGTAATGGTGAAATAGATGGCAGATATAGTTGATATTGCAGTTAGCGCGGGTTCTTTCCAAACTCTAGTGACGGCTGTACAAGCCGCAGGATTGGTAGATACATTAAAAAGTCCCGGCCCGTTCACTGTGTTTGCACCTAATGATGATGCTTTTGCTAAGTTACCACCAGGAACAATACAAACTCTGGTGCAAAATATCCCTCAGCTAACGAGAATTTTAAAGTATCATGTCGTTCCTGGAAAGTTGATGAAAGAAGACTTAGCCAAACTTGGCACTGTTACTTCAGTCGAAGGTTCGACTATTAAAATAGATTGTTCTGAAGGATTTGAAGTAAAAAATGCCACGGTTTTAGCAGCAGACATCGAAGCTGATAATGGTGTTATTCATGTTTTAGATACAGTAATATTAATGGGTTAAATCAAAATTTTTTATAGTAGGGTGGGCAGTGCCCACCTGGAAAAATTAAAAATATAAAAACTAAATATAAACAAAAAATTGAGTTTGATTTAAAAATTGGAGTTGTTGATTTGTAAAAATTATATTTACAGCGTTCGCAATCCTAATTGAGTTATGAGAGAATATGCAAACCAAGAAACCCGGTATCTTCTAGATACCGGGTTTCTCGCCTCTCATAAGCGATTTAGGAATGCTATATCCTGTTTAAATTGTGAACATAATCTTTTTTAACCACAAAGAACACAAAGAATTTTAGAGAAAAGATAATAATGAAGGTGTTTACAGATGATTAGGACTGCTGAAGTTAAATTTTGATGAAAAAAACTAGCAACAGCTAATTATTAATAATAAATTATATTTTGTTATTTATTGGAAATATTAAGTATCTTAGAGTAAGTTGACATTATACCCATAAATTGATGCTAGAGTTTAACAGCTTAGCGGAGTTTTCCCGCGCCAACTGCGTTAGTATTTGTACATTTCTCGTGCCAGCAAACTTACTTGCTACATTGTTGACGATGATTTTTGCTGCACTACGCCGCCCATCATATCAAGTTTTACAAGCAGCGATCGCGGCTTGCTTTTTTGCTGTAGTTATGGTGCTGCACGTCTATACGTGGTTTGCAATTGGCGTGGTGAGGGCTCCCACTTTTATATTGCTGTGGCTAGCAATTACCTGCTTGCTCTGTAACTTGGGAGCAGTTTTATTCCACAGACGCCATGTTCACACCCCATTTTTTTGGAAGATAGAAGAAGGCAAGGGATGAGTTAGCCGCACGCAACAGATAATTTAGGCTCACCATTCTTAAAAAGCCTAAAATTTAGCCCTGAAATAAATTTCGGGCTAAAAGCTAAAGTTAGCTAAAAGCTAACTAAGACAAAAGTTTTAACCCGTTTTCAACGGGTTTTAGCTTTAAGCCGGAAATTTATTTCACGGCTCATTGCTGGCTCATTGCTGGCTCATTGTTGGCTCATTGCTAATATCAAACCTACTAAACCTACGCCCAAAATTTGGTTTTTCCGGTAGTAAAAAGAAAAGGTAAAAGGAATTGAAAAATCTTTCCCTTTTACCATTTAACCCTTTTCACCTTTGCTAAGAGGTCTATTCAATTACTTACTTGCGCTCATTTGACCCATTCTTTCTTGAATTTTGGCTTTAGCAGCTTTGAACTGTGTAGCCAGTTGTTCAGTTTGGTCACTGCTCATGTTGTTACGAATAGCAGCGAACATTGTGCTTTCTTCTTGACGAATGTGATCGCCAACAACATCCATCAACTGTCTCACTTTATCTTTGAATTGAGAAGAAGAGGGGCTAATAGCCTTAATTTCCTCTAACATCCGCTTCATTTCAGCTTGTTCGTCATACAATTCTTGAGTGTCGCCTTCACCGTAGAAAGGACGTACTCTTGGATAGACGACTTCTTCTTCAGCTTGAGCGTGAGCGGTTAGATCCTTATAAATTTGACCGAAGTACTCTTGGATTTTTTGGGGATCGTTGCTTGCTAGCAGTTCGGTGAACAAGGTATTCACCTTATTGTGATCCAGGCGGATGACATCCTGGATATTCATATCACTCTTATCGGAACCTTGGGTAACAGCACTACCAAAAGCACCGCTCAATGCAGCCATAGCATCTTGTACGCGTCCCCAGATACCTTGATCTGCGTCTTGTCCAGTGAGTTCACGGACACCCAAAATTTCCAGAATACCTTTGAGTTGCTCTTGGTGAGCGCGGTTTTCAAAGTTAACAGTATTTAAAGGTCCGATCGCCAACAATACATCAGCACCAACTTTTTGAGCCGCCTTGTGAATTGTCAAGCCGGACATTACTTGTTGGTGCTTCAGCAATTCATGCTGAAATACTTTTTCATACAAGCTCAATTTAGAGCCTTGCATTAATTCCCGAAGTTTTTTAATCATTTCGGAAACTGTGTTTTGTGGCTGAGCTTGAACGCCATATTGAACATTTACTGTTTCCAAAATGCCCTTATTCTTACGGTCATCCTCAAGCATCTTGCGGATGTTATCTTGAATGTCTGAATCAGAGATTTCTCTCAAAAATTGCTCCTCATTGGCAATAAGCAAATCTTGGATTGCTCTCATATCAGCCAATTTTGTAGCAATAGCAGAGCGCTTAGTATCATCTAAAGTCGCAACCATGCTTTAGTTCTCCTCTGAAAGATATTTTTATTTCTGACAATTTCAGATTGACACATGATTTTGAAACGTACCATCTTTCTTTTGAACGATAAGCCCAAAACCAGGGATATAAAAATTTCAACTATTAGGATAATTTTAAAAACAAACACACATTTATACTCTTAGATAGATAACTGCTAAGAGCTATACTCCATCGCCAGATAGATTAATTTTTATTATTGCTTTTCTAGATTGACTCCAGGATGATTAAATAGGAGATAGAGACATAATGCCCGAAAATCCTGGAATAGGAGAAGAGGCGCTAAATAAAGCAGCAGAAATTGGCTTATCTAGCCAATTAGATGAAGTTGAAAATTTGGATGTAAATATTAAGACCAATCCGCTTGAACTACTTCAGGGGCAGGTGGATAAAGTCTCTATTGAAGGAGAGGGTTTGGTAATGCAGCAAGACCTCCGTGTTGAAGAACTAGACATGGAAATTGGTAACGTTGCTATCAATCCTCTCAGTGTTGCTTTCGGCAAAATAGAGTTAACTAAACCAACGGATGGTAGTGCGCGGGTTGTCTTAACTGAAAGTGATATAAATCGCGCTTTTAACTCAGAATACATCCGCTCACAATTACAAAGCGAGAAAATTCACATTAACGGGCAATTAATGACAATTGTGCCCCAAAATGTAGAATTTCGCCTTCCTGGTGATGGTAAAGTAGCATTGAATGCGACCATGCTTTTAAAAGAAACAAACGAAAGCAAAAAAATCGCCTTTTCAGCAGTACCTCATGTGATTGAGAACGGGCAAACAGTTTCTCTCCAAAATGTCGAATATGGCGACACTGAAGAAACATCACCAGAACTAACAAAAGCTTTGGTAGATGCAACTAGCGCAATTTTGGATTTGAGGAATTTTGACTTAGAAGGAATGACTTTGCGGGTTAATAATTTAAAGGTGGAAGCAGGCAAACTCATACTACAAGCTCAAGCACACGTTGAAAAAATTCCTTCAGAATAATTTCATTTCAATTGTTAATTTCAAGCACATTTAATTTACATATTGTTTATTTGAAAAATTTTCAAATTCTTGTGGGGTGGGCCGGACAGCCCACCCAAATTATGCAAATTAAATGTGGAAAAGCTGAGAAAGTGTTGAGACATTTCCCCTTATCGTGAAGTTTTTTAACCTTTAGGTAAAAATTATGGACACTCAAGAGAGAGACACAACACCTTACCCAAATATTCCAGCCTTTTTGGAAAGTGACGACAAAGAATTTCGTGATACTGGTGTACCTAGCACTGTGGCGATCGCGGGACATCCGATCCATCCCATTCTCGTCCAATTCCCAATTTCTTTTCTCGTCGGTGCGCTGTTAACCGATGCAGTTTACTGGTGGATTGGTGATACTTTTTGGGCGCGAGCCTCTTTTTGGCTTATAATTGGGGGTCTGGTAGGAGGTATTGCAGCCGCCCTGACTGGCATTCTCGACTTTTTGAGAATCGGGCGAGTCCGCAAGCGTACAGCTGGTTGGGCACACTTAATTCTTAACGTTAGTGCCTTAGTATTAACAGCTGTCAACCTGGCAATACGTTGGAAAAATCCAGTATTAGCCATATTACCTTGGGGACTCGTAATCTCACTCATCGTATCTGCCCTACTTGGAGTTTCCGGTTGGTACGGTGGCGAATTGATTTATCGCCATAAGATAGCCGTTATTGGTAACGGTAATCCAGATGGGCCGTAGCAAAAGCAATGTAGGGGCATTGGGCAAAGGGCATCGGGCATTGGGCAAGGGGCATCGGGCATCGGGCATCGGACATCGGACATCGGGCATCGGGCATCGGACATCGGGCATCGGGCAAGGGGCATCGGACATTGTTAAGACAACCAATTCCCAATGCCCAATTCCCAATTCCCAATCCCCAATTCTCAATGCCCAATTCCCAATTCCCAATCCCCAATGCCCAATACCCAATGCCCAATTCCCAATTCTCTAGCCCCTAGAAAACTGTGTCAAAAAAAACACAAAATACCCAAAACTTTTATATAATTATTTCCCTACTCATCGTTATAGCGATGGGTTTTTTCTTTAAATACTATAGTGGTGTTGCTCATCAGTGGTTTAATGATTACGGAGCGGCTGTTTTTTACGAAATATTTTGGTGTTTGTTCGCATTCTGGTTTTTCCGCAGTCCAGCGGCGGTTATTCAAATTCCTATATGGGTTTTTATCATCACCTGTATATTAGAATTTTTGCAATTATGGCATCCGCCTCTATTAGAGCAATTTCGCGCTACCTTGATAGGTAAATGGTTAATCGGTACTACCTTTGTTTGGTGGGATTTTCCTCATTATCTATTAGGTTGTGTTTTAGGTTGGTTGTGGCTGCGCCAATTACAAGGAAGAGGTTATGCAAAAAAAAGTCAAAGTTAAGCCAAATTCTAAAGTTCAAAAAATAGAAGAATCAGTAGATGGTAGTCTAATCGTACATTTAAAATCTCCCCCTGTTGATGGTAAAGCAAATGAAGAGTTAATTAAAATTTTAGCTGACAAATTTGATATACCAAAATCTAATATTAAAATTAAGTCTGGTTTATCCTCTCGACAAAAGTTGATCGAAATAAATACCGACTCCTAGGAAGGAATGACACTTACTCTGTTTTAACCCTGAATTAAAATATGCCTCCGGCACGCTATGCGAACGGCTGAAAGCTATCTCAAATCTATATTTCAACTTTTTTCAATCTGTTTGTAAATTAAATATACCAATCCTATTTGATTTGTAACAATTGAGAATTCTGGTGAAACCTGGTATCTTTCTGATACCGGGTTTCTTGTTTTCACGAATTATTTAGAGGATGTCTGAGAAGTATGGTTTTAAACCAATTAATCTTAGATCCCCCTAA
>JBHYDF010000064.1:0-37474 GCA_051861145.1 Nostocaceae cyanobacterium | reverse complement strand
GTTAATGGTTAATGGTTAATGGTTAATGGTTAATGGTTAATGGTTAATAGTTAATAGTTAATGACCATGAACCATGAACTATGAACTATGAACTATGAACCATGAACTATGAACTATGAACCATTAACCATTAACCATTTCCTTCCTTAGTGTTCCCTCAGCCAGACGAAATTAACACTTCAAAAGCCAAAAAATGCTCTTGCAGCAATACAGTCTAGTTGAATTTGTGTTTTTAGGGCTTCCAGATTGGGAAATTTTTGTTCTGGGCGCAAAAATCTTTCCAGTTGTACTGCCAGCTTTTTACCATACAAGTCACTAGACCAATCGAAAAGATGTACTTCTGTTGATAGTTGAGTACCATTTACTGTGGGGCGATCGCCTATATTCATTACGCCTAAATAGCCATTTCCACTAATATCTAGAGTCTCATCGACGATGGAAACGCGAACAGCATAAACACCATTGCAGGGCAAAAACTTGTCTTTTGGTAGTTGCAGGTTGGCGGTAGGAAAGCCTATGGTTCTACCAAGTTGTTGACCTTGAATGACAGTACCGATGAGGGTGTAAGGGCGTCCAAGCAGTTTGTTTGCCCTTTGGATATCGCCACTAGCAAGAGTTTCGCGGATGAGTGAACTGCTAATGCGAGTCTCCTCGGATGAAGCTTCGTTGGTGTCACTGCTTTGGTTTTCCTCAAAGTCATCCCAAGTTTCTAAAGGAACAATGGTAACAGGGATGCCGTACTTTGCAGCGATCGCTTGTAAATCCCAAGCGGTACCAGTACGTTTAGAACCAAATCGAAAATCCTGTCCGATGCTAATTTGTGCTGCTTGCAGTTGTTCGACGATAATTTTTTCTACGAATTCTTCGGGAGTCAATGCACATAATTCTTTATCGAACGGTAACAGTACCAGTTGTTCTACTCCAAGCGATCGCAATGTTTGGACTTTTTCATCCAGTGGAGTTAGCAAAGTTCTGGGTTTACCTGAGAAAAACTCCTGCGGATGAGGATTAAAGGTGACAACAGTCGAGTAGATGGAAGAGGAGGGGGGGATTAGAGGAGAGAGGGAATTCTCCCCAACTCCCCCACTCCCCCCCTCCTCTTTCCTAACAGGTCTGAGAATTGGTTGAATAACCCGTTGATGACCGCGATGTACACCGTCAAATTTGCCAAGTGCGACAGCAGTCGGCACTAGAGTCAATTCGGTTGAAGATGTTACCCACACAGAACACCCATTTTGAGACAAATTTAGCACGTCGATTCTGGGATTTTAGGTTTGTTCAGCTTTCAGCCTACCCTGCACCGAAGCCGCCTTTAAAGGCGTCTTGTGCCTAACCGAAAGAAAGCTACTCTTAAGGCTTTATGTACCATCAGCTTATGCTTTTTGGCTGACCCAATAAAGCTGTTTACTGACTGCTACACATCCAAAGGGCATCTTTCCGCAGGGTAAGCCCTCGATCACCAATCTAAACTAAAAATTTTAAATTGCTCCTTTGAGGATATTATGCGGAAAACTTACTAACAGGAAAAGATTCTGATAAGGGAACAGCAACAGGAACCTCAAGAACCAATCCTTCCCGTGCCATGACTGCACCGGGAAATTTCCGACGTGCTTCTTCTCCGACACGATCCAAAAATTCATCGTCGTGGGCGGGATCGTGGTGGAAAATTACCAGTTTCTTGACGTTTGCAGCTTTGGCTAGCTTCACGGCTTCTTGCCATGTAGAATGTCCCCAGCCTATTTTCGGCGATTTAGGCGAATAATATTCGTCATCGGTGTAGGTAGAATCGTAGATGAAGATATCGGCATCACGAGCTAGCCACAAAACATTTTCGTCTAGCCTGTCCGAGTAATGTTCGGTATCGGTAACGTAAACCGCAGCACGATCACGCCAATTCACTCGGTATCCCACGGCTTCACCAGGATGATGCAGTGACGCAGTTTCTACAATAATCTCGTCATCAATTTGTATCGGTCGCCCAGGTTTCACATCGTGAAAATCCAAATTTGCCTGCATGATTTGTAAGGGTACGGGGAAATTTGGGTGTAGCATTTGGTCGTTGAGACGCTGTTCTATGGTAGAACCATCGGGAGCGATCGCTCCGTAAATATGAAACCTGTTCCCCTTGACAAACCCTGGTGTAAAAAAGGGAAAACCCTGCATATGATCCCAATGGGAGTGGGTGAAGAAGATATGAGCTTCTATCGGCATTTTGGACAACAAAGATTGTCCTAAAACATGCAGTCCCGTGCCACCATCGAAAATCAAGCGTTTGCCACCCACTTGCATTTCTATGCAAGGGGTATTACCTCCGTAACGGACAGTGTTTGGCCCCGGACAGGGGATGCTGCCACGAACGCCCCAAAAATGCACGGTAAATTGGTTCTCTATCCTAGACATGGGTGTTGATTGCTGGACTGAGCGGGCGGTCAAAAAATGTTACTTCTGCTTGTTAAGTTTATGCTGTCTTTGCTATTTTCGCAGAGGGTGATCTCTTGGTAAAACAGCATACCTTTTTTCTCACTGGTTTTGCTCAATATTAATGAGCCATTCCAGGTTGCCAGCCTGAAGTTTTTTGGTGTTTTTATGCGGGTCAGTGCAATTGTGCTTCTACTTTATAGCCTATATTTTATCGTGATGCATTTAACCCGTAGTATACTGTTACCCTAGCTCAAAAATTTACCGTAATTTGAAATCCCAGTCAGACAATTGATGCAATCCTGTTGCGTAAGTAAGATTGTATTGCAATGGTGTTATACTAATGTAGTTTTTACGGATGACATGCACATCCATAGGTATATTTTCTGGTAGCTTTAAACCTGTGGGTGGTTCTACATCCTCTAATACTTCTCCAGTTAACCAGTAGTAAGTTTTACCACGCGGATCGACGCGCTTATCAAAAACATCTACGTAGCGCCGCACTCCTTGACGGGTAATGGCAACTCCGGCAATTTCTTCCCATTTGACAGCAGGGATATTAATATTAAGCAACATTAAATCTGGAAGAGATTTTTCCGCTAAATGTTCCACTAGGATTGTGGCAAATTTAGCAGCAGGTTGAAAATCTTTGTAAGAGAAACTGGTAAGACTGAGTGCCACACTGGGAATGCCTTCGATTAAGCCTTCCATCGCCGCAGAAACAGTACCGGAATAAAGAATTTCAGTCCCCAAATTTGCACCTTGATTAATACCAGAAAGAACCAAGTCAGGGGGAGATTCGAGTAAAGCCCATAGTGCTAATTTCACACAGTCAGAGGGAGTACCATCACAAGCCCAAGCTTTGACGCTGGGATGAAAAACAGACTCGACAATTTCAGCGCGAATTGGTTGGTGTAAGGTGAGTCCATGTCCAGTGGCGGAACGTTCCCGGTCTGGACAAACGACGGTAACTTCATGACCTGCTTGTGCTAAGCAGTCCGCAAGGGCACGAATACCTAGAGCATATACACCGTCATCGTTACTGATGAGTAATTTCATGGGCATTAGTCATTAGTCATTAGTCATTAGTCATTAGTAAATAGTTATTAGGTAGTTGTCAATGTTATAGGTCACACGCTTGAAATAAAAACACATTTGCTGCTTTTGATGCACAATAGGCATATAGTAGGGGCACGGCAATGCCGTGCCCCTACTGACCAACGTGATTAGTCCAAAGTCCAAAGTGAAGATTTTTGACTATTGACTCTTGACTATTGACCCTTGACTAATAACTATTGACTAATGACTATTGACTAATGACTATTAACTAATGACTAGTAATTTAGAAGCTCAACTTTTAGCACTAAAAGAAGAAGGAGAAAAAGCGATCGCCACTGTCGATAGCTTAGAAAGTCTCGAGGAACTGCGAGTCAAATACCTTGGCAAAAAAGGTAGCTTGTCAGTGCTTCTAGGCGGTATGGGCAAACTTCCAGCCGAGGAACGTCCGAAAATTGGTGCGATCGCGAATACAGTCAAAGAAGCGCTGCAAACAAGCCTTGACCAGCAACGCCTTGTCCTAGAAACGGCGAAAATTCAGGCACAGCTAGAGGCGGAAACTCTAGATGTAAGTATGCCAGGAATTTACCGCCCTCAAGGTCGAGTTCATCCTATTAACGGCATGATTGACCGGGCGCTGGATATCTTTGTTGGTATGGGCTACACAGTAGCTGCTGGGCCAGAAATGGAAACAGACTACTACAACTTCGAGGCGCTAAATACCCCGCCCGACCATCCCGCCCGCGATATGCAGGATACCTTCTACCTGCCAGATGGTAATTTGCTGCGGACTCATACTTCATCTGTGCAAATTCGTTACATGGAAGCCGAAGAACCACCCATCCGCATTATTGCGCCAGGGAGGGTTTATCGGAGAGATAATGTAGACGCTACCCATGCAGCGGTTTTCCATCAAATTGAACTTTTGGCAATTGACGAGGGATTAACTTTTACCGACCTTAAAGGCACCATCAAGGTATTCTTGCAGCAGATGTTCGGTGAATTGCCTATTCGCTTCCGTGCCAGTTATTTCCCATTTACAGAACCGTCTGCTGAAGTTGACTTGCAGTGGAATGGACGCTGGTTGGAGGTAATGGGCTGCGGAATGGTCGATCCCAACGTATTGAAAGCCGTAGGATACGACCCAGAAATTTATACAGGCTTTGCCGCTGGTTTTGGTGTGGAACGTTTTGCGATGGTGCTACACCAATTGGATGATATCCGCCGCGTGTACGCTAGCGACTTACGCTTTTTGCAGCAATTTTAAAAGAGTTAGGAGTTAGGAGTTAGGAGTGAGGAATGAGGAGTTAGGAGTGAGGAATGAGGAGTTAGGAATGAGGAGTTAGGAATGAGGAGTTAGGAGTTAGGAATTATAAATTATTTAACTCTTAACTCTTAACTCCTAACTCCTAACTCCTAACTCTTAACTCCTAACTCCTAACTCCTAACTACAATTATCACAATGTCCACAACGCCAATTTTCAGCATCTTTTTCAAAACCAAAAGCAGTTAATAAAAATTGCCACCGGCACTGTTTAGTAGTAAGATATTTATTCATCTGCTTGGCGGCGTGCAATTGTCCTGTAGGCTGACTTTTCACACCAGAGACAATAGTGTAATGAAAAGGGTCAAGCCAATTAAGTTTACCAGCACTGTGTAGTAGAGAAAGAGCAACAGCACCATCGGGAAATTGTCGCGCTACTGTATTTACTTCTCCCGTTTTTGGTAATTTTTTCACTAATTGCTGTGCAGAAAGAATTTGCGATCGCATTTTATCTTCAAAAAATCTTTGTCTTTGCTTGTCTTCTGGATCTAACCACCCCGTAGGTTCACTTACTAACGTCAACGCCTCGGCTGGTTTACCATCCCGTCCGGCGCGTCCAATTTCCTGCACGTACTCCGATAGCAACAAAGGCGCGTGAAAGTGAACTACCCAATTTACATCCGGCTTGTTTATCCCCATACCAAAGGCGGAGGTACAGACAACAAAGGGCATTTTTCCCCCTAGCCAGTCAGCTTCTATCGCCCGACGTTCCTCTGCACCTAGTCCGGCGTGATAACTGGCTGTGACGTAACCTTTTTCTTGCAGCCATACAGCTAAATTCTCGCTATCTCGTCGGCTGCGGACGTAAATTAATCCTGATGTTTGTGGTCTTTCTCGAGTAAATTTTAATAATTGTTGCTTTCTGCCCAGTGGAGTCCAAACAATGCGAATTTTTGGGCTAAGATTAGAGCGATAGGGATTTAAACGAAAAACTGCCGGTTGGTCTAATTCTAAAGCTTCTTGAATTGTTTTTTGGGCTAGAGGATCGGCGGTGGCGGTAAAAGCAGCCAGTGCTATTTTTGTTCCCCTTGGTTTCGATTTGAGCAGCGCTGGCCGCACTGCCCCGATTCTTCGATAGGCAGGTCGAAATGTGTCCCCCCATTGTACTAAACAATGTGCCTCATCTAAAATAATGCCGTTGATTATCAGTTCCGGCTTTTGCAATCTTTCCCAGACTGGCGGACTGAGTAAAGTTTCTGGTGATAAGTAAAGTAATCTTAGCTTTTGGTGTTCTAAAGCTTGTAGGGTTTTTCGCCTTTGCAAGGAAGGTAATTCGCTGTGTAATAGTGCAGCATTTAAATTGCGTTGGCGTAGTTCCTGGACTTGGTTTTCCATTAGCGCGACTAAGGGCGAAACTACCAAAGTTAATCCTGTTTGTAATAAGGCTGGAAGTTGAAAGCAAATTGATTTTCCCCCACCTGTGGGCATGATAATCAATGCGTCTTTTTTGGCCAACAAACTACGGATAATTTCTCCCTGTGGCGGACGGAAATCTTCATAACCCCAAATTTTTTGAAATGTAGCGCGAACTTCGTTCCAGGATGTTGTGATGGAGTTATTCATGAACAATAGCTGATGGGGTACGTTCAATAAACTTCTTGCAAAAATTAGGATCTAGGTTAATTAGAACCACAGATGGACACAGATAAACACAGATTTTATCTGTGTCCATCTGTGTCCATCTGTGGTTAATTTTTTTGAAAATAGGCTTTTGCAAGAGGTCTAATATATCGCTACCTCTTGAGCTATTGGCTCAGTAATTTTATCAGTATTTATTCAGAAGTGCTAATTAGTAATAATTTAAACGCAGAGGTACGCAGAGTACGCGCGGAGGTACGCAGAGTGTCGCTGCGAGTTTGTAGCAATTGTTTACTTAGAATATTCAACGAGTTTCGCCGCAAATTAGCTTGACTGGGTTATTTTATGCACAATCGTCAATAAATCTTGACTTTTTCGAGCGATAATGTGGAGATTGTCTCTTGCTTTTTTAGTTGCTGCGATGTACTATCTCTGACAATAACCTTAAAATACTAAAAATCTACTGGCAAACCGTAGATTAATCATGGGGTGACTGGAATGAATGCGTGGCGGCGTTTTGTTACAAAATTGAGACAAACTTTTTCACAAATCACCAATAGGGTGAGGGTGAATTCGATTAAAGGCTTTCTATCGCTGTTTCTGGTGGGGGTGAGTTTGAGTGTGGCGATCGCCGCTTGTGGTGGTAATGGGAGTTCTAATGCAGATAACCCCGCAGCTAGTCCCGTTGCAGCCAATAACAAGCAGGATGTTGACGTAACCCTTGTTTCTTTTGCTGTTACTAAAGCTGCTCACGATGCTATCATTCCTAAGTTTGTAGAAAAGTGGAAGCAAGAGCATAACCAAAATGTCACTTTCAAGCAAACTTATGGGGGGTCTGGTTCACAAACTCGCGCTGTGATTGATGGTTTGGAAGCAGATATAGTTCATTTAGCGCTTGCTTTGGATACTACAAAGATTGAGAAGGCTGGACTAATTGAGCCTGGATGGGAAAAGGAAGTCCCCAATAATGGCATTGTTTCTAAGTCTGTTGCTGTTTTGGTGACTCGTCCAGGCAACCCAAAAGGTATCAAGACTTGGGCTGATTTGGCAAGGGATGATATAAAATTAATTACTGCTGATCCGAAAACTTCTGGTATTGCTCGTTGGAATTTCCTAGCTTTATGGAATTCAGTGATTAAAACGGGTGGAGGAGAAGATAAAGCTCAAGAATTTGTCACCAATGTCTATAGGAATGTACCCATTTTAACTAAAGATGCACGGGAAGCTACTGATGCATTTGTGAAGCAGGGTCAAGGTGATGTACTCATCAACTACGAAAACGAAATTATTCTGGCGCAACAAAAGGGCGAGAAAGTGGATTATGTAGTTCCGGATGTGAACATCTCTATTGATAATCCAATCGCTGTGGTGGATAAAAACGTCGATAAGCACGGTACTCGTGAAGTAGCGCAAGCTTTTGTTGAATATCTGTTTACTCCAGAAGCACAACAGGAATTTGCCAAATTTGGATTCCGACCTTTAGATGAAGCAGTAGCACAAAGTAAAGAACTTAAACAAGCTGCTGATAAGTTTACCAAGGTGAATAACTTGGGAACAGTTCAAGATTACAACGGTTGGGATGCTGTCCAGAAGAAATTCTTTGAAGATGGGGCGATGTTTGACCAAATTCAAGCCCAAATCAGGCGTTAATTAGTTAATTGTTAATTGTTCATAGCCATTAACCATTAACCATTAACCATTAACCATTAACCATTCTCATACCTATGGCTGTATCTTCTTCTCCTCAGCAATTAGTTCCAAGAAATAATCAGCCTTGGAAGACGTTTCTTAGTCAATTATTCCAACTTCCTTGGACATGGCGAATTACTCTGGGATACCTGACAGTGATGTTGATTATCCCCATAATTGCCATGTTCTTGAAAGCTATTACAAGGTCTCCGGTGGAGATTTGGCAAATCGCTACTAGTCCAGTTGCCCTAGCAACTTATAATGTAACTTTTACAACTTCATTAGTTACTGCCTTAATTAATGGTGTATTTGGTACTCTGATTGCTTGGGTTTTGGTGCGTTATGATTTCCCATTTAAGCGGATTGTTGATGCCACCGTAGATTTACCGTTTGCACTACCAACAGCAGTAGCAGGTTTAACACTGGCAACGGTCTACAGTGATAATGGCTGGATTGGTTCGCTGTTAGCCCCTTTCGGTATCAAGATATCTTTCACCCGTACGGGGGTAGCGGTAGCAATGATTTTTATCTCGCTACCTTTTATAGTGCGGACGGTGCAACCCGTGCTTCAGGAAATGGAAAAGGAAATAGAAGAGGTTGCTTGGTCTTTGGGTGCGTCTGAATGGCAGACTTTCTGGAAAGTAATTTTACCGCCATTATTTCCCACGATTTTAACGGGTGTGGCTTTGGGATTTTCTCGTGCAGTTGGGGAATATGGTTCTACGGTGATTATAGCTTCCAATACACCCTTTGAAGATTTGATTGCACCTGTACTGATTTTTCAGCGACTAGAGCAGTATGACTATTCGGGTGCAACTGTAATTGGTATGGTGCTGCTGATAATTTCCTTAGTGATTTTGCTAGGAATTAATTTCTTACAGAATTGGGCAAGAAGGTATGACTCTAAATGATAACTCATTTCACCCATCTGGTTCCAATCCCGGTAGGGTAAAACCAACCAAAAAGGTTAATTGGGTTCCCATCATTTTGATTGGAATAGCGATCGCCTATTTATCCCTAATTATCTATATCCCTGCTATCAATGTTTTCTTCCAAGCTTTTAAGAATGGGTTCGGGGCGTTTTTATCTAACTTGACTCAGCCAAATTTTATTAATGCTGCTTGGCTAACAGTCGCATTGGCGGCAATTTCAGTACCTTTGAATACAGTATTTGGTCTGTGTGCTGCGTGGGCGATCGCTCGTAATAAATTCCCCGGTCGTACTTTCCTTTTAAGTTTGATTGACCTACCCTTTTCTATCTCGCCTGTAGTCGCTGGTTTAATGCTTGTGCTGCTGTATGGGCGAAATGGCTGGTTTGGGGGTTGGCTGCAAGACCACGGTATCAGAATTATCTTTGCTTTTCCTGGTATGGCACTGGCTACAGCATTTGTTAGTATGCCATTTGTTGCTCGTGAAGTCATTCCGGTGTTAGAGGAGTTAGGTAACGATCAGGACGAAGCAGCGAAAACTCTGGGTGCAAGCGGTTGGCAGATATTTTGGCGGGTTACATTGCCGAATATCCGTTGGGGTTTACTTTACGGCTTAATTTTGACAAATGCAAGAGCAATGGGAGAATTTGGTGCTGTTGCGGTAGTTTCTGGAAATATTGCTGGTAAAACCCAGAGTTTACCTTTGTTTGTAGAGGATACATACAAACAATATGAAACGGAAGCAGCTTATTCAGCGGCTGTACTGTTAGCGCTGCTAGCAGTAGTGACATTGGTGTTGAAGGAGATTTTGGAACGGAAAACAGGCGTCAAATCAACAAAGAGTCATTAGTTAATGGTTAATGGTTAATAGTTAATAGTTAATGGTTAATGGCTAATCAATATTGGAATAGGAGAATTCAAGGATGGCTAATCAAAACACACTTATACATAAACGAATTCGCATCAGAATTCCTAAAGATTATCATCAGGAACCTATCATTTCTCGCCTAGTATCTGATTATGGTTTAACTATTAACATTACTGCGGCTATTTTGGGAGCAAATGCCGTTGGTGATGGTTGGTTTGACCTTGATTTACGAGGAACGCCTGCACAAATTGATAATAGTCTTATCTTTCTCAAAGACTTGGAACTGGAAATATGGGAAGACAGTAATATAGGCAATTGGTAATTAATAATTGTTGTTTGTTGTTTATTGGTTGTTCATAGTTCATAGTTGATGGCTATTAACCATTAACCATGAACCATGAACCATTAACCATGAACCATTAACCATTAACTTTCCAGTGTATTCCTTATGACTAATTTTAAACCTGCGAAAAATGCTCCGATTTATACCCGCATTCGAGTACCTCAGCATTACCACAGACAACCTGTAATTTCCCGATTAATATCTCGCTACGGCTTAAGCGTTAATATCAAAGCAGCGTCTCTAACAGTAGGTGCTGATAACTGCGGTTGGTTTGACTTGGAACTTCAAGGAAAATCAGAACAGTTGGTAAGTAGCTTATCTTACTTGCAAGGTATCGGTGTGGACTTAATGCAAGTAGCGATCGCGGATATCATACAACCCGATCAAGACTCAGAACCTTTCCCAATTTCAGATCGCAATCCTATTCAAAGTGAGTATACAGCTTTTGCGAGTGCTGGGGAAGCTCAAATCTATCCACAAATTTCCAGTACTCAAACTAATAGACTGCGCTTGCAAGTGTGCATATCAAAAACTTATTACCATCAACCTGTAATTTCTGAATTAGTTTCTCGTTATGGAGTAACAATCAATATTACTGCTGCTCTGCTACAACCTGATATGCAAAATGATGGTTGGTTTGACTTAGAACTGTGGGGTAGATCAGAACAACTATTTTCCAGCGTGGGTTATCTGCAAAATATTGGTTGTTGGTAGTTAATGGTTAATGGTTAATGGTTAATGGTTAATAGCCATGATTCATAAACAAGAAACAACAAGTTTATTATATAAATGACTGTTTTCACTCATTCTAAACTAGTCAAAGGAGCCAAAATATTTATGGTTCCAACAGTCTCAGAAAAAAGCAGTATAACTCAAATTCGTCTACGCTTACACATTCCTCACTATTACCAGCACCAACCTGTGATTTCTCAACTAATTTCAAAATATGGTTTAGTCATTAACATTACTGGTGCAATGTTGGGAAAAAGTACAGATGGGAATGGTTATTTTGATGTAGAACTGCGGGGAAATGTATCACAGATTTCTCTTGGTATGAATTACTTGGAATCCCTAAATTTAAGAATTATCGGTAAGCCAAATACTGATGGTGATAGCTGGTATTGTTAGTAGTTAATTGTTCATTGTTCATGGTTCATGGTTCATGGTTAATGGCTATTAACCACTAACCACTAACCACTAACCCTAAATCTCATAGTGCCAAATCTGTTCTTCTTTCAGCACAATTCGATGTAAAGACTGACGGTGAATCAATCCTCTTTCTTCTAAGTTCGTCAGAACACGAGTAATTGTCACACGAGTTGAGTTTAGCATTTCTGCAATATCTTGATGAGTTAGGCGCAAATCAATTAAATGTCCATTTTCTACTTCACGACCAAATTTTGTCGCTAGCCATCCCAATAATTTAAGTAACATTATTTCTACTGTTTTATGGCTGCGAATTAACATCAATTCTTCAGCTTGTTGAATATGTGTCAGCAAAATTTCTGTAAGTTGATACCACCCATCTATAGCAAAAATTTTCGCCTCTACTTGAGTTAAGCATTCAATTTCATAAGGCTCGATTTTTGATAAAGCTTTACCAATTATATCTCCTGGCCCCCACATTCCCAAAATAACCAGCGTACCGTCTTCATGCCATGTCAAACTACGCACTACTCCTTTTTCAATTTTCCAGAGAATATTCTCATGAAGCGGAATATACGACCGGGCTTTCAAAAGCATATTGCTGGTTTTACCATAATGATTTTTTACAGGGAAAGTGGTAGACATCACTGCTTAACTCCTGTTTATTGATAAAGTAACCGTAGATTATAACTATATCAATTTTTGGAAGAGGATTACTATGGGTATTGCAGTTGAAAACGTAACCAAAAGATACGGTTCTTTCCTTGCTGTTGATGATGTAAGTTTAGAGATAAAAACTGGTTCTCTGGTGGCACTATTGGGACCGTCTGGATCAGGAAAATCTACTTTATTACGCATGATTGCTGGGTTGGAAAATCCTGATTCTGGTCAAATCTGGCTAATAGGTGAAAATGCTACTTATAAATCGGTACAGGAACGTCACATTGGCTTTGTATTTCAACATTACGCACTGTTTAAACATCTAACGGTACGAGAAAATATTGCTTTTGGGCTGGATATTCGTAAAGCAGCCAAAAATAAAACTAAGCAGCGAGTTGAGGAACTTTTGGAGTTAGTAAGGTTGCAGGGGTTTGGCGATCGCTATCCTTCCCAACTTTCCGGCGGACAACGCCAACGGGTAGCATTAGCAAGGGCGCTAGCTGTTCAACCGCAAATCTTACTCCTAGATGAACCCTTTGGCGCGTTAGATGCTAAAGTCCGTAAAGAGTTAAGGATGTGGTTACGACAGTTGCATGAGGAAGTCCATGTCACGACCGTATTTGTCACCCACGACCAAGAGGAAGCGATGGAAGTTGCTGATGAAATTGTGGTGATGAATCAAGGTCGGGTTGAACAAGTCGGTACTCCAGCGCAGGTTTATGACCAGCCAGCGACACCGTTTGTAATGAGCTTTATTGGTCCGGTGAATGTTTTACAAGGGGTAACTGGTATATTACCAAACAACCACGAGGTAACACCCAAGGATCAAATTTTTTTGCGTCCCCATGATATTTTGATTGAGATTAATAAGAGCGAAAATAGCATATCTGCCACAGTTGACCGCATTATTAATTTGGGTTGGGAAATTCGGGTTGAGTTGGTTCTAGCATCTGGAGATACAGTTAATGCTTATTTAAGCCGGGATAATTTCAATCAACTCAAGCTAAAACAAAACCAACTTGTCTATGTGAAATCAAAACAGGCAAAAGTTTTTCCAAGCCCTGCTTATGCTTTGAGATAATACAGGACTTACGCACGAGGATTCTAGAAACCCGGTTTCTTCGTAAATATCCCTCGTGCCAAAGCTTGATTTTTCATAGAAACCGGGTTTCTTTGCGTACAACCGCTTCTAAAAACCTATCCAAATCTACTCAATTATGAGCAAAGCTAGACAAGTCCAACTCCACGGTGTAAGTTCGCTTAACTAGAAGTGCGTTTTCGCTTGGTTCCATTGCCTTGTGGCTCCGGTTCCTTGACCACTAGTTCCCAGTTAGAGATACTGTAAAAAGAGTGCCTACTCTTAATAGCAGTACAAGACTTAAGAGTTTTATTTAGTTGGTTCCACAGGCGACCTACGTGCTTTCGTGACTTCACGTCAAGATAGGCGGTTAGGTCGCCTGGAATATTTTCACTCAATCTCATGCCACGCCGAGCAATCGCCATAGCTGCTGCTTCATCACTGGCTAGTCCGTACTGTCGCGCATATTTCACTAGTCCAATGACGCTGGTGTAAGCAGGATTCACCTTTATCAGGTAAATGCCTCGGTTGTTCAGAATGCGAGATAGTAGCTCGTAAAAGCGGCTATATGCCCAACCAGAAAGCATTCGAGCATAGTTTCTGCCACGTTCTCGAAGTTGTTCCTTTTTACTAGAAAAATCTAATTCTTCACAAACAACAGGACAAACAAATCTATCTGCTAATGCTGCTAGTTGTAAGCAAGCATCGACAATGTTTGAATCCTGTTTACCTGATGGCAGTCCCAAAGCAAGCGGAATTTGACCATGAGCTTTTAGATTGCCGTCATGGTCAACATACGCCCAACCAATTGAGCCAGGATTCATGTCAATCCCAATGCAGCCATAGGCAGAATGCCGAGAAACACGCGAAGGAGGCGCAGGAGTAAACTGTACTGCTGCATTCCACTTGCCGTCCTTGCGGTAGAAATGCCAGGTTTTTGAACCATCGCCAGGCAACCTGTTGATGTTGCGGTCAAAGTTGCCTAGCTTGGTCTGTACGTACTTGCCAAACTTTGATTCCAAGCAAGCTGGTACGCGAAACTTGAGGATGTTTCCATCCCACTGACAAACCTGGTTTCCAAAAGATTCATCCTTAGAACCAACAACGAAAGCTTGATTTCTTGGAATAACTGTTTGAATTGGTGCAGTCTTTAAATGCTCAATCTGTTTGGTTAATTGGTAAGCACGACGTTTCTTGTTGTGGATTTGAAAACGTAGATTCTGCCAATTCGTATCATGATGTTGAATGGAACAAGACAAAGAAAATTTACATCCTGTTTTGGAATTCTGCCAGTTCTTCTTGGAATAGAATTTAACAGAATCAGCCAGCTTCTTCTCGGAATTAGTAATCCAAGAATTAATGGATTTTAGTTTACCTATCTTAGTTTTGATGTGGCGCTTACGATGTTCTTTTGAAGCATCAACCGCACCTTGAGCATGAGCTATAACACCGCCAGCATGACGTTTTGATATGCCGTAAGTTGTTTGTAAATGAGTATTCCAGCTAGATTTGTTGAATGATTGACCTGATAGTAAAAGATTGGCTGTCTCACATGCTGCTCTATGGAATACCGGACTGTAAGCAGCCAGAAACATCTCAAACTGAGTGAGACCTAAGCTATTCAATTCCTCGGCGGTCGTCGGTAATCCTTTAACATACGTGAGAGTTGCCATGTCAAGCTACCTCTTTTACAACTTGAGCCATACCATCAATTAATTTCTTGTTCTTCTTACTACGAGAACCATATAAACGTGCTGAAAAAACTGTGATGAGTTCAATCATGTCCTGTACCAGTTCTTGCTCAAAAGTGACCTCTTCACTGGTCTTATTGATGATAACCACTTCAGTTTCAAATTCTTCACACATGGCGAATACCAATTCTGCACCAAATCTCAAAAGTCTATCTTTATGAGTCAATACCAGTCTGGCAACGTCACCTTGCATAATACGTTTGAGCAGTTTTTGAAGTCCTTTCTTCTGGTAATTAAGACCACTTCCTAAATCTTGGATGGTTTCAAATTGCCATCCATTAGCCGCGCTAAATGCTTCCAAGACTTGTACTTGGCGTACTAAGTCTTCTTTCTGGTCATGGCTTGAGACTCTAGCATAATTAATTGTTACGCGGTCATCAAGCTGCTTCAAATCTCTAGGAGTTATACGTTTGATGTCTGCTAGATAAAATCTTCTTTGTCCACTAGGCGAACGCTCTGAACGAATCTTTCCTGAGTCTGCCCACCTCCTTAAAGTTGTGATTGAGATACCAAGCTCTTTAGAGGCATCTCCAATACTGATTGTCATTTCTGAGATGTTGTCCATTTTGTTTTCTGTTAGAGACTACATCTCATTTTCTCACCATTTCGGAAGAGATGGCAAGAGCTGGTGAGAAATTAAGTTACAGTTCCAAGCCCCTGCTTATGTTTTGAGATAATATTTACAATACGATTTTGGATTTTGGAACCACTGCGTCCTTGCGGGTTTCCAAGCCACCCCCGTACGGAAGTTTCTGACCTTAAGCGGAGTGACGTCGCGTTGTAGCAAGTGGCTTAATTTTAGATTTTAAATTTAGTATTACTGATACTTTTAACCCGAACAACTACAGACATCATAGACATCTTAGCAATCCTGAGTATAACAACATCCAACGAATTGAATGCAGGCGTATCCAGCAACGCCTCAAAGCAAGCTTCAAGGCTCTAATTTTTTAATTTCAGACACCGGGCTTCCAGTAACAACTCGCCGTAGCATATGTTTGTATCCCGTGCAAGCAATTTATAACTTTCGTAGTTAAAGTCTGCTTGTGTCAAAGACGGAGCAAAAGCTTCACATCTTTATTTATCGTCGCACAAATGTATGGAAAAGTTCCAAAATGTTCCTAAAAAGATGCTCTTAGTAACTGCTCCCAAAATTTGGCATTGCTGAATCAAGATATGAATTTTATTATTCACGGGTGTGTAGAGACGTAGCAATGCTACGTCTCTACTACAAAAATGTATGCAAATATAATTCATATCCAAATTCAACAACTCCCAAAATTTTAACCCCCTCCCTGCTTGCGGTGAACCAGCGCTGAAGGAGGGTTTCCCTCCGCAGGCGACTGGTGAACCCGAAGGGGGAGGGGGTAGGGGGTGGGGTTAATATCCGCCTTCTTCTTCGTACTCTGGCTGTCTCTCTTTGACTTTCTTGGGAATGTTCACCGGTTTTGGTGGTTCATCATCAGCCCAAGCATCGCGGTTGAGGTCGTCGTCGTAATCTTCGTACTCTTCGGCGTAAGATTTACTGTTGTAAGCCTGGGGAGGTTCGTAGGGTTGAGCTTCTTCATACCTATCTTTACCTGTAGCCTCACTCCAGTTATCTTCTTCTTCTTCTTCGTACTGGATCGACTCGTAAGGACGGGCTTCCATCACCCGACGCTGAGGCGGGCGTTCTTCTTCATAATAATCTTCATCCCATTCCTGAGCTACTGGTTCGGGTGCGCGGACGATTTTTGGTTTGGCTGTCTCTAATGGTACACCACTTGGCAGCTGATTGGATGGTGCAACCGCACGCGGAGTATACCCGTATTCTTCGGCGTCTTCCCGTTCCCAAGGCGCTCTACCAATACCGAGGCGTTCGAGTACACCGACGGTTAACTGAGTGACACGTTCTTCGGCTCCCTCAAATACAATCAATCTGTTGGGGCCTGTGCTGACAATTTCTTCTATGGATAGTTCGTAGGTACTCAAAAATGAGTCTGGAATTTGCGGTAGCCCCAGAGATGCGATAGTTATAGAATAAATTTTACCTGTTTCTCCATTAAACTTGAAGCCCCGCACTTTGCCTAAGACTTCACCAGTTTCTGTAATAACTTCCCAGTTAATAAGGTTACTGTAAGCCTCTACTTCTATATCTTCTATCACATCCTCATTATCAACCAGAATGACGTCACCAATCTGGTTAATATTGTTGAGGTACATATAGCGCGGTACTCCAGAAACGGAGATCAGGCTGTCTCGTAAGCCAAGAGCCACAACCTCTCGCTGATCTACATCTACCCAGACTTGGCTGACTATTCCTAGCCGTTTGCCGTTGTCACGGGTGATTACCTGAGTATTTAAAATATCGGAACGTCTAATTATTTGTTCAGAGGTCATTCTATACCGAGTCCTGATCTCGAATCCGGTTTATCTATACACTATTATTAACAAAAACTCAAGCTGTTGTATGAGAGGATTGTAATTTAATACCCAAAACTTGAGTAAAAGCTCCTCTTGCTTGAGTGACGCCGATTGTACGTTCGGCTGATTCTATCATTGGACGCCGCAAACTCACAACTATGAATTGTGCTTGTTGCGCCTGTTGTTTAATCATTTTAGCTAATCGTTCGACGTTTGCCCCATCTAAAAACATATCTACTTCATCAAATGCATAGAATGGCGATGGGCGATACCTTTGTAAGGCAAAAATAAAACTTAATGCTGTCAGAGATTTTTCTCCTCCAGACATGGAAGCTAGGCGCTGTACGGGTTTTCCTTTGGGGTGTGCAACTAAATTCAATCCACTGCTAAATGGATCTTCGGGATTGTCAAGCTGTAAATAACCGTCGCCTTCAGAAAGGGTGGCAAAAATTGATTTAAAGTTTTCATTAACGGCATCAAAGGCTTCTTTAAAAGCGCGTTGGCGTAAGGTGGTAAAGTTCTCTATCCGCAGTAATAATTCTGTACGTTCTGCTTCTAATGTTTGTAACTTTTGGCTGAGTTCTTGCAATCGTTTTTGAGTACGTTCGTATTGTTCTAATGCCAACATATTCACCGGTTCCATCGCTTGCAAGCGTTTGGAAAGCGATCGCAATTCTTTTTGTAATTCCTCTAAATCTACTTTATCTGGTACTTCTGGTAAAGGCGAAGGTAAATCCGCCGCCATTGTTTGCAGTTGCGCTTGGACGTTGGCTAATTCTTCTCGCCGCGTCTGCTGGCTTTCCTGCAATTTTTGCAGTTCCCATTCCAATTGTTGCTGGCGCAGTAAGTCAGAACGTACTTCACCTTCGAGGCGATCGCGTTTTTGTTTCTCTTCTCCCAAATTCGCCTCCATTTCACTCAAACGCTGGCGTGTCTGGGATATTTGCTCATCAATTGCGGTTATTTCACTACGAACACGTTCAATTGTGTCTCGACACGAAATTTGTTGTTCTTGGTATTCTTCAATACGCTGTTCTGCTTCCTGAATTTTCTCTTGTAACCGCTGTTGCTGATTTTCTAAGGTTTTCAGGCGTTGTTCTGCTTCCCGTAATGCTTGTTCCCGTTGTTGCAATTGTTGCTCTTGAATTTTAATCGTTGCCTGGATTTGCTGCCATTCTTGGGGAGTTTGGGACGATTCCAACTCCGCTAATGCGTGACGTAATTGTTGCAATTGCTGCTCTTGGTCTGGTAATTCCCGGTCTAAAATTTCCAAGCGTGATTGAGCAGAAGCTAATTTTTCGGTATTTTGAGTCAGTTGAGAGCGAGTTGCTGCTAATTGCGATGTTAAACTTTTAACTTCTTTTTGCAACTGTTCCAAACGTAGTTGCGCCTCTCGCCGTCCTTGACGCGCTTCTGTTAACTCTTGCGTGAATTGCTTTACTCTAGAGGAAAGAGATGCGATCGCCTCCGTAGAACGGTCTAAAATTGCCTCAATATCTACCAAGCGCTTTTGTAGAGACGCGAAATTTCGCGTCTCTACATTTTCCGCCGCTTCCGCTGAACCAAACCGCAACGCTGAACGCTGGGTTATACTACCACCAGTCATCGCGCCGCTAGTTTCCAACAATTCGCCTTCTAAGGTGACGATGCGATACATTCCTAAATTCTGACGCGCTTGTTGTAACGTGGAAAAGACAACCGTATTGCCAAAAACGTAATTGAATACGTCTTTATAACGGCGATCGCACTCAATCAAGTTAACTGCGTAGTTTACGAACCCGTTCGCATAACGCAGCGTAAAATCTTGAGTAATCTTAGGGGCATGAATTTTATTTAACGGTAAAAAAGTCGCTCTACCTGCGCGTTTCTGTTTCAAAAGTTCAATTCCCGCAGCGGCGATAGAATCATCTTCTACCACAATATGTCCTAAACGCGCTCCAGCGGCAATTTCCAAAGCGAGTTGATAGCGAGGCTCTACCCTTCCTAACTGTACAACTAATCCACAAACACCAGGCATTCCCGATTGTAAGATAACTTTACTCGCACCGGTTCCTTGTACGTCTTGCTGTGCTTGCGCCTGTGCTTCTAACTTATCTAACTGGCGTTGTTTCTCCCGTTGTTCTTGCAACAGACGTTTTTGAGTTTCCTGTTGAATTTGTAATTCTTGTTCGGTAGCGGTGAGATTTTCCGCTAAATTTTGAATCGGTTCGTTAGAAGTGTTAAATTCTGTTTCCAAACGAGTACATTCAGCTTGTTTTTCTGCTAATTGTGGTTCTAAATTGGCAATTAGCTGGGTTTGCTCTTGAATTTGCTCTTGTAATTGATTATTCCTTTCTCTAAGTTGCGCTTGTTCGGTGCGCTGGGGTTCAACAGTTTGCAATAAAGTTTCAATTTGACGATTTAACGCCGTTTGTTGCTGTACCCAAGCTTCCGAAGCAGAAGCAATTTCCGCCGCCGCTTCCCGCGAAGTTTCTAACGCTTGTTGTGCTTCATCGCGTTGCTGTTGTAGAGACGCGAAATTTCGCGTCTCTACATCTTGTTGTTGCGTCAATTTTTCTATGGTTTGTTGATGCTGTTGAATTTCTTGTTGACTTTGAGTAAGACGCTTCGCCGTTTCTTGGGAAGCCGTATTTAATTCCGTTTGCTGACGCTGAAGTTGTTTACGTTCTGCTTCTTGGGTAGCAAGAGTAGATTGTACCGCTAAAAGTTCCTCTTCTCCCAATGCCTTGACACGGGCGTTAAGTTCATCGAGGGTGGCGCCCTTTTGAGTGATTTCTGTATTAAGGGTGGAAAGTTGTTCAATGAGTTCGCTGGAAGTGCGATCACCATTTTGAATTTGAGTCGCTAATCTTTCTTGGTGATTTTGCAGGGTACGCCAAGATAACACCGCTTCCCATTTTTGTTTTTCGAGAAATTCGCTAC
Source organism: Nostocaceae cyanobacterium (assembly GCA_051861145.1). Classification (GTDB taxonomy): domain Bacteria; phylum Cyanobacteriota; class Cyanobacteriia; order Cyanobacteriales; family Nostocaceae; genus JBHYDF01. The sequence goes on along the minus strand of JBHYDF010000064.1, from coordinate 17,309 downwards.
GGAGTTTTTGGTATTTTTCGGCTTTGGCTTTGTCTTGGGAAAGGCGATCGCACTGTGCAGTTAATTCTGTCTCAATAATCCGACAGCTATCTTCTTTTTCCTTAACTTCCTCTAAAGTATCTTTAGCTTGGTTAATTTTACGGTCAAACGCCGCGACTCCTGCCAATTCATCAATAATTTCTCGTCTTTCGCGTGCGTTCATCGAAATAATACTGGTTACGTCCCCTTGTAAGACGACGTTGTACCCTTCCGGATAAATACGCAGGCGATCTAGTTCTTCGTGTAACTCCGTCAGCGTGGAGGAGATACCGTTAATATAATAATTCGATGTGTAACTACCTTGGGGAGTAACTCGCAGCCTTCTGGTAACACTCCACTCGCCACCGGGTTTGGCGCGGATTTTTTGTTTACGATTTTTGTCATCCTCGCTTTCTTCCGTCCCCCCTGCTTGCGGGGGGGATACAGGGGGGGTGTCTTCCGTCCCCCCTGCTTGCGGGGGGGATACAGGGGGGGTGTCTACTTCCTCGACTTCAACCACAGAAACGATAGGTTCTTGTTCTAAAAATTCATCAGGTTCGTGATCTGATAAATCAAACGTTACCGTGACGATCGCTTCGACAGCGGCGCGAGATTTGCTGGTTTGAGTGGTGTTGACGAGATCAGGTAGGCGATCGGCGCGCATTCCTTTGGAACTGGCGAGTCCGAGGCAAAATAGGAGAGAGTCGAGGATATTTGATTTACCGGAACCATTTGGCCCGGAAACGACTGTAAACCCCGGTAGTAAGGGGACAGAGGTAGTACCGCCGAAAGATTTGAAATTGGTAAGTTCGACCCTTTTTATATGCACCATGGGCGCTGCTTATCTGGGAAGGCTGAAGTTCAAGTGTACCAGTGAAAGTTGTTGGGAGGTTAGGGGATAGAGATTATGGAACCGCCCTTCGGGTTCGCCAGTCCCCCATCGTGACGGGAACCGCCAAGACGGGGGCTGGACTCACCAAGACGCGAAGTACGCGAAGGAGGGTTGAGTGGGAAATTTTGGGGCACGGTATATTTTATATCGAGGCAACCAGTTGTCAAGATGCAAGCTTTTGATTTTCGTCTGATATGGTTATTGATTTGCCGTGAAATAAATTTCCGGATGTGTAGAGACGCGAAATTTCGCGTCTCTACAAACCCGTTAAAAACGGGTTAATATTCTTAGCTAGTCGGTTTTTAAGCGAATGCGCGCTTTTAGCCCGAATTTTAATTCAGGGCTAAACACCCACCAATGTATTTACATGCTTTTCCTGCGGTGTTGCAACCATCTGCATTCCCCCAGGTGTGGCTAAAGTCAAACCACGCCTCACAGGACGCATCTGACGCTTATCCACCAGAGAAACCTGATATCGTGACAAAATTGTTGCCAAAACTAATTTCATTTCATACTGAGCAAATTCTGAACCTATACAACGACGATTACCACCACCAAAGGGTAAAAATTCATAAGGGGAAAATTGCCGTTCTAAAAAGCGTTCTGGTTTAAATTGTTTTGATTGGGGGTAAACTTCTTCTCGATGGTGTGCTAAGTAAATACTGGGGATTACCCAAGTTCCTTTTGGCAGTTGATAGCCCATAATTTCTATCGGAGATTTGACAATCCGCATAAAACCAGTCATTACAATCGGGTAGATGCGTAGGCTTTCTTGGCAAACTGCTGTTAAGTAGGGTAATTTAGCAATTACATTTGGTTGTGGGTTATTACCAAGAGTATCCAATTCTCGTAGTAATTTTTCTCGCACTTCTGGTAAATAATCAACCCAGTAAAATGCCCAAGTCAATGCAGAAGCGGTGGTTTCATGTCCCGCTACTAGCAACGTCATCAATTCATCGTGTAATTCTTCGTCTGACATCGGTTGACCGTCGTCATAACGTGCAGACATCATTAAACTGAGGATATCTTGGCGATTTTGGTTAGATTCTGCGCGACGTTCCCGAATCAAAGCATAAATAAGTTCATCAATTTCTTGTCGTAGCTTTCGTACTCGTCCCCACGGACTCCATCCGCCTAAATCTTTACGTAGAAACCGAAAAAAGAAACTTACGGACATGAAAGGAGAACTAGTTAAATCTAACAGCGAAGCAATCAGTCGCCGCAATTTTTCTAAACGCTGTCCTTCATCCAAACCAAATACTACCCGTAAGATGACACGTAGGGTGATTTCTTGCATGGCTACGCGGATATTAAATGGCTTGCCAATCTGCCATTCATCACTTACTTGCTGGGCAATTTCACGGATAGTCTCACCATAAGCCCTCATGCGATCGCCATGAAAGGGAGGAGTTAATAATTGCCGTTGGCGCTGATGGCGTTCCCCATCTAGTAATATCAGGGAATTATCACCAACCAAAAATCGTAAACCTACGTTTCCTCTCCCAGACTCAAAATAGCTTGGATCGGTGGTAAAAATCTGCTGTAGTGCTTGGGGATGGCTAAAGTAAACGGCGGGGTTTTCTTGGCGACGACCCCAAAGAGTGAAGTTGTCACCATAGATTTTAGCAAAACCTTCGATGTGTTCCAACGGCTGAAAAACAAATTTTAGCCGTCGCAGAAATACGGGCATTTTGGGGCCATCTGGGAAATTCTGGATTGCTGTCATAAAAGCTTAACTTTTCTGCGCTTCTGTATTCAATACGGTTCGGTTAAAGGTTAAAGGGGAAAGGGTAGGGAAATCTCTTTTTCCCCTTCTCCCTTCGCCCTTACCCCTTAACCAAACTGTATTGCTTTTGCATAATTCTATTGTGACGACTTTCTATGCTGTTGGTGTCCCAAACGCGGTATAGTCGGTGAAGACAGGAACGGAAGTAATTTGTGCCAAGAATTATCGCTATAGTTAATGGTAAGGGAGGGGTAGGTAAGACAACTACCGCAATCAATTTAGCTGCAACTTTTGCAGAAGAGAAAAAAGTACTTTTGGTAGATGCAGATATTCAAGCTTCTGCCAGTTGGTGGTATAGCCGTAGTCAGAAAGGGATGGGATTTGATTTATCGCAAGAGACAGATGCCCAACTTTTAGCGGATTTGCGTAAGATAAAAGGATACGATTTAGTGGTGGTCGATACGCCTCCGGCGTTACACTCTCAAGCATTGCTAACCACAGTAGCGATCGCAGACTATTTAGTTTTGCCCACACCGCCAGCACCGATGGATTTGGCTGTTTTAATTGACACCGTACGGGAAACTGTCGCTCCTACGAAAATACCCCATCGGGTGCTTTTGACTAAAGTAGATACACGGAGTTTGAAGGAAGCATTGGAAGCACAAAACACACTCATGCAGCTAGGAATACCCGCTTGCAATGCCTTTATCCGTACTTATAAAGCTCATGAACGAGCAGCGCTTGAGGGGATGGCTATTTCCCAATGGCGAGGAAAAAATGCTAAAGAGGCAAATTCAGACTACCGTCGCGTGGCTCTTGAATTACAAAGAGATTGGAGGAAATAGAAATAATGGCTAGGAAACGTCTTTCTGATATGTTACAAGAAGAGGCGCAAAAAATGTCATCCTCGAATGGTGATTCTGTAATCGATGTTGCTGCTGAGCATGTTATCGATGAAAATTCTTCAACAGATGAGGAATCTACCACCCAAGCAGATGATAAAACAACTTCTAAACGCACAACTCCAACCAAAGCGGATTTAGAAGCGACTATCAAAGAATTACAAGAAAATGCTCAACGCGCAACTCAAACCCAAGCAGGTTTAGAAGCGACTATCAAAGAATTGCAAGAAAACGCTCAACGTGCAACTCAAACCCAAACAAGTTTAGAGGCTACTGTCAAAAAATTACAAGAAAAATTAGAACAAACGCAGCACAACGAAAAATCTTTACAGCAGCAAATGAGTGAATTGCAATTAGCTTTATCAGAGAAAGAAACATTAGCAGAACGTCTCACCAAAGAACTTTACGATGCTAAAAAAGCAGCACTGCAACTTGCAGAAGCTAATTCTCAACTCACAGAGGAAATTAATGGCTTGAAGCAGCAGAAACAGCAGAAACAGCAAAAAGAAAAATCTTTACCAGTAAGCTACAAAAAATCATACCGCGCAATAGAAAAAGTGCCGCCAAAGCCAATCGAAGAGTCTAGTGATAATTCTTCCTCTCAAATGTGGCTGCTTGACTAGAGTCAGTTAATTAACTAGAAACAGTCTTTTAGCTTTTGGCTTATACTTAGTGCAGCTTTGTGTAAAATTGATTGTTTTTAAACGCAAAGGTACGCAGAGGATAGCGCAGAGGAACGCGGAGTTTTTCTGAATTTAATTTTTTACAAGTTTGTCCAATGTTGTAGTTAGTAACGCAAGCATCAATGGAGCAAATTAACATATATAGCACTGCTTTATTTATTAGTCAATGCCGCAGTGCTATATTTGATTCTATCTATATTATGTGATGGTTTGGAATTAGATGATAATAAATTATAATTGTAAATCTACTTGTTGATAGATATATGTAGTTGAAAACAAAAAGGATTATTTTCTCCATGCATAATTTTTTACCTATTGCTTACTATCAAGATAAATTCGTACCTTTTGCAGAAGCGACAATTTCCATTGCTACCCACGCTTTACACTATGGGACTCTTGCCTTTGGTGGATTGCGTGGTATTCCCGATCCGCAAGATTCTACACAAATTTTGCTATTTAGATTAGACCGTCATAGTGAAAGGTTAAGTAAAAGTGCTAAATTCCTGCACTATAACTTCCCGGCAGAGAAAATCAAAGAAATTATAGTTGAATTTGTTAAGAAAAATCAACCAGATACTTCTTTTTATATTCGTCCATTTGTCTTTACCTCAGATTTAGGGATTGCTCCGAGATTACATAATATTGAAAAGAGTTTTGCGATTTATGGGTTAGAATTAGGAGATTATTTATCTCCAGAGGGAGTTAGTTGTCGAATTAGTTCTTGGTGTCGGCAAGAAGATGTAAGTTTTCCATTAAGAGGAAAAATTGCTGCGGCGTATATTACTTCTTCTCTCGCAAAGACAGAAGCAGTTGAATCTGGGTTTGATGAGGCGATTTTAATGAATTCTCAGGGGAAAGTTAGTGAAGCCTCTGGTATGAATATTTTTATAGTCAGAAATGGGACAATAATCACCCCAGGATTTGAGCAAGATATTCTTGAAGGGATTACTAGAGATAGTGTTTTAAAAATTGCTCAAGACTTTGGTATTCCAGTTATAGAAAGACCTATTGATAAATCGGAACTTTTTATTGCTGATGAAGTTTTTCTTTGTGGTACGGCTGCAAGAATTGTACCAGTAAAAAGAATTGAAAATTATCAGTTACCAGAAAACGGAATGATAACTGAAAAACTCAAAGATAAACTCACTGCAATTACAGAAAATCGAGAACCTAATTATCGTGATTGGGTGTATCCAATTTCTATTAGTTAATGAATATCTCACGCAAAGCCGCAAAGACGCAAAGAGGATCTTGGCGTCTTTGCGGCTTTGCGTGAGACTCAAAAAAGAATAATATTTTGAGCAACAATTTGCGGTTGTTCTAAATGAGGGACATGTCCACAATCTTGAATCCAAATAAGTTTACTATTAGGAATCGCCCTCTTAAACCGTTCAGCATCTTTAGTACCTAAAATCTTATCGGAATCGCCCCACAAAATTAGCGTTGGTTGCTGAATTTCTCCTAACTTTTTAAATCTAAAAGCAGTGTAACCACCACTTTTGGTAAAAGCAATTGCCGCTGTACGCCAGTTGGGACATTCTAGATGTAATGCTGCACACAATTGCGCATCAACAGAAGCAAGAGTTTTATTTTTGTAAGAAGCACGGCTGATACTTTGACGTACCTTTGGACTACGCAAAAACTGCGCCGCTAAATAATCTAATGGTGGAAACATGAATTTGGTTAACGGCGATCCACCTATCAAACCAGCACTATCTATTAACACCAGCTTTTGTACTACTTCCGGGTAAGTGAGGGTGAAATCTATCGCCACTGCACCCCCCATCGAAGCACCAACCAAAATTACAGGTTGGTTAATCAGGGTTTTCCAAAAATAATACAGATGGGTTTTAATGTCAGCAGTCCTAAACTTTACTCCTGCTGGTCTATCTGTAAACCCAAAACCCAACAAATCCACTGCCCAAGTTTGATTGTGTTCTGCTAGCAGTGGTAGGAGACGACGATATTCTAACACGGAACTGTCAAAGCCGTGAACTAACAGCAATGGTGTACCGCCATCACCCTTACGCACATAGGTTGTGAGAATTGGTTGCGAACTCAGGGGAGTGGCGATCGCTATTTGTTCAATACTTTGAACTAGAGCAATAGAGGTAGATTCTGTTAATTGCTCAACTGCGGCAGGTATAAAACTAGGAAACATAGCTTTTAGTTTACCTTGTGGCAGCAAAGCAAGCAATATTTATTTGACTTATTTTTTGCACAAATCTCAGAAGATTCCGTTCATAGTTCATAGCAATTAACTATTAACTATTAACCATTAACCATTAACCATTAACTATTAACCATGTAAAATAAATATCACATCTGCCTTCACTTTTGGAGAGTAAAGCCATGCCATCGGCGGTTGGAGTAATTGAAACTTTAGGTTTTCCGGCTGTGCTAGCAGCAGCAGACGCAATGGTAAAAGCAGCCGAAGTTGCTATTGTATACTATGGTATAGCAGAAAGCGGCCGTTTATTAGTTGCCGTCCGGGGACAAACAGCGGAGGTTAAAAGAGCAGTTAAGGAAGGTATAGAAGCTGGCGAACAAGTTGCTGGTGGTAAAGTCATCACTCACTACATCGTTCCCAACCCGCCTGAGAATGTGGAAAGCGTTTTGCCGATTCATTTTACCAAAAAATCAGAACCATTCCGTATCATATGAGACAAGTTTAAAGCTTTTCCAGCTACTTGCCTTTTGGGGAAGAAAATATGATAAGTATAAATAATCAACTATGTATGAAGATTCGTACAATTAATTGGTGTCGCCACAATAATTTTACTCATACAGGAGAAAACCAATGCCACTACAGGCAGTTGGATCAATAGAAACTAAAGGTTTTCCAGCCGTACTAGCTGCGGCGGATGCGATGGTGAAAGCTGGTCGAGTCACCCTCGTAGGTTATATAAGAGTTGGTAGCGCTCGTTTTACAGTCAATATACGGGGTGATGTTCAAGAGGTAAAAACAGCTATGGCTGCTGGTATTGAAGCTGTAGAACAAGTTCACGGTGGTACTCTAGAATCTTGGGTAATCATTCCTCGTCCCCATGAAAACGTTGAAGCTGTTTTGCCTATTGGTTACACAGAACAAGTCGAACAGTACAGACAAGCTGTAGAAAATCCAGTTTTCCCCAGACCAAATGGACGTTAAATAAGAGTTAGGAGTTATGAGTTAGGAGTTAGGAGTTAGGAGTTAGAAGTTATGAATTATATTTGTAACTTCTCACTCCCTAACTTTGTTCCTAACTCCTCACTCCCAACTCCTAATTTTATTCCTAACTCCTCACTCCTAACTCCTAACTTTTCTTGCGAATGTCTAGCGTCTCCATCGTCATCCCTACTTTAAATGAGGCACAGTGTTTGGGACGTACTCTACGCCATCTTAATATACTCACACCCCCAGCAAGGGAAGTGTTAGTTGTAGATGGCGGAAGTGAAGACGGAACGATCGCGATCGCTCAACAAGCAGGAGTACAAGTAATTGCTGCTAATGAACGCGGACGCGCAGCGCAAATGAACCAAGGTGCAAAGCTAGCAACAGGGGAGTTTCTCTGTTTTCTGCACGCAGACACCTTAGTTCCTGATGACCTAGTGGCAGTAATTCAACGGACACTTTCAGATAAAAATGTTGCAGGCGGCGGTTTTATTTCCGTGATGACGGGTGAAATAAAAACACGTTGGGGAGTATCACTACATAATTACTTGAAAACTTACTACGCACCTTTGCTGTTTCGTCCACACCTATTTTTTCAGGGACTGCGCCTGTTGTTTGGCGACCAAGTAATGTTCGTGCGTCGCGATGATTTCTGGAATTGTCAAGGCTTTGACAGCAACCTTCCCATTATGGAAGAAGCTGACTTATGCCTGAAGTTGGTACGCCAAGGACGAATTCGCCTCGTTAACCGCGTTGTTCAGAGTAGCGATCGCCGTGTGAAACATTGGGGTTTCCTCAAAGCTACAGCAATATATCTTTATGTTGGCTTTCTTTGGGGTTTTGGTGTCTCACCTCAATACCTCAGAAAATTTTATGAAGATATTCGCTGAATTCATGGTTAATGGTTCATGGTTAATGGTTCATGGCTATTAACCATTAACCATTAACTATTAACCACTCTCGTAGTTAAAAGTACCCTTAAGGGTACTATGAAATTTTCAATAGATTTTTCAGAATAATATTGTATACTATTCTCTTTTACTGAAAAAATATTTTTTTGGGTAGAGATGAGTTTTTTTGCTAAACAAATGCTAGGAATAAATTTAGCACAACTTTTTGATTTTCTTTTGTTCAACCCCAACCCCTAGTAACAAAAGAAACAACAATTCTGGAAATAATAATGGTATAATTTTTCCTACTGAGTCAGATGATAGAGGACGACTGAGGGATGAAACTTCAGGAGGTCAAACCGCGTCTGTATTTAAGGAATTAATATTTACTACTGTTATCAGGTGCAAAATGTCAGTCTTTCCTAACCTCTCATCAGCTTAAAGAAGATTCTTACATAAAAATTTTGATGACAGATGGCTGATTTTGAGTTGACAAAATAATGATTATTTACAAAAGTTAAAATAAAGGATATAGAGGAAAATGGGTCAGAAACAGTGATTAGCAGGAAGTTAGAAATACAGAATTTTCATGAAAATCCAGAAAAATCTACATCACCTGCATAAAAGTAGTGAGTAAGAACGTAATAAACAGTAGAAACACGCTTAATGTCCAAGCATAGAAAAATATGCAATTAGGGGCAACTGCCAGTCAAAAAGTTGAGTGGGACAACAAAATGGGGGTTGTGATGCAAACTTTAAAACAGGGTTTCGAGGAGCGCAATCTCACTATGGCTTCTGAGGCAGACAAAATAGAACAGTATTGGCTTCATCGGCTGGCGGCGGAGTGTCCGGAACAATCGGTGACAAACAGACAAACTGTGGTTCGCTGGCTGTTAGGAAGCCAAAGGGAGCGATTTGAGCAGCTGAACTCGAAGGAAATGGATATTGCCAAGCAAGCGATGGAGTATCGTTGGAAGATTTTACATCAACGCTACTTGGGCAAAGGACGAGAAGTTGCTTACCGCAATTTAATTACTCGCCTAGGAAGTATAGTGACATTACGGCATAAGATCCAGACATGGATAGCTCTGAGCCGCGATCGCCAGCGGACAGTACTGGATGTTCTGCAAGAAGTCATTCAAGAATTACTGCAAAGTGACAACTACATGCAGCAGCAAATGACTTGCATTTCCGAATTTACCACCGATCCCCGGTTGCGGAGTGCCTTGCTATTTGCCAGCACAGAAGAGTATTGCTTGCGGCCGGTACGTAATCAACCATTATTGGTTTATCGTTTTGTCAACTATCTGCGCCGTTCTCAGCGCGGCGGCTTAACCCAAGTACCCGGTGGTGATTTAGTTCGGTTAGTTTCGGAAGAAATTCTCACCGATGATAGCGATAACCGGGTGAACTTGGCAGATAATCAGGCGATCGCAGAATACCAAGAAGAACAAGAAGCACAAGAACGCCAGGTACTGCGTAACTCAGTCAAACAGGAATTTGAAAGTTATTTACACGAAAATTTAGGACAAGAGGCTGTAGAGTGGTTGCGGCTTTACCTCCAAGGTAAATCTCAAGACGCGATCGCCAAAAAATTAAACAAGCCAATTAAGGATATTTACCGGCTGCGAGAAAAAATTAGCTACCACGCCGTACGTGTTTTTGCTCTCAAAGACAAACCAGAACTGGTGGAAACCTGGCTGGAAACATCCTTAAAAGAGCATAACTTGGGACTAACACCCAACCAACTTCAGCAACTGAAGGAAAAATTAACCCCAAAACAGTGGCGGATCGTGGAACTACGGCGAGAAGGAAAAACGATGGAAGCGATCGCCCAACAGTTAAAACTCAAAAACCATCAGCTAATGGGCGAATGGACTAAAGTCTACTTAGTAGCTCAAAGCTTGAGAACTCAGGAGTAAGGAATTGGGAATTGGTGGTTGATTGTCCTTTGTCATTTGTCAAGGTCAATAGTTGATTGTTCATGGTTCATGGCTCATGGCTACTAACCATTAACCATTAACCATTAACCATTAACCACTAACCACATTCCAAATTATGCCCTCGTCTGTATTGTAGTTAATTTAACTTTTATTTCTTTAGAGATATTGATTTATTTACTACCAAGTAATATCAGGGCAGAATAGGATATAAAAAAATAATCAGCAATCAAAGCCTATGTTGTCTTCAGAGGGCAAACCAACAGATAGTGAAGCAATTGGTCAGCAAATACTATCCAGCACAGAGATTCAGTGTGAGCAAGGACTGGATCGTGAGCAAATATTTCGGCTGATTGAGAGCCTATTATCTTTTGAAGCTTGCCTATACCATCAAATTTTGCCCTTGCTAGTAGAAGACAACAGCTTGTTGCTGGCTATGGTCAATCAACAAGACAATGCAGCCTTAGATTACGTTCGTCGCATATTGTCTTACATTAATTTTTCCTTACGAACTCAGCCAATCACAAACGATGTCCATCGTCAGATACTCTCAGCCTACCTTAACTACAAAAATACATCCCAACTAACAGTCCAACAACCAAAGCCTTCGGCAACTATTGCCCAAGAACAAGAAAAAAATATCGTCAACAATATAGATCAACCAATTTCCTCTGTAAGTGCCAGTTTTGAATCAAATCAGCAGGAGAGATTGAACCTTAAGCAAGCGCCAACCTCTCAACATTCCGTTCAGCAAACAGATTCACTTCATTCCAACCCTTTAATTGCTGCACACACCAGCGTAGGAAAACAGGAACATTCTTTTGAAACAGCTACCAAAGGTAATTTACACGTTTTATCAGTACCATCACCAGAAGAATTTGCTCCTGTAGAAGCACTGCTAACATTACCACCCAAAAAATTGCTTGAAGAGTTACTAGGGAGAGTTTTGGCAGGGGGAATAGGTCGTTTGTATCTGGAAAGACTACCTTATACAGGCAGAATTCTTTGGAGTGAAAATGGAGTCTTGCAGTCAGTATTAGAAAAAACGCCCCTATCCGTCTTTCAAGGGGTAATGAATGAATTGAAGCGATTTGGTTCTCTGCCTTTGATTACACTTGCAGAACCGAAACATGTAGAGAGAGAATGCCTGTATAAACAAGACCGTTTGTTATTGCGGTTGCGAGTCATGCCGGGAATGTACGGTGAAGAAGCGACTCTACAAGTATTACGAGGAGCAGCATTAAAATTTTATCAAAAACAACAGTTGACACGTCTTAGTCGCGATGCCTTGGGCATATCCCAGCAACTCACCTACAAATTGCATGAACTGCAAGAAAGGCTTCTTGTCAACCGCAACCCCAACTCCAGTCAGTTAGAGACTTTTGATGCCTTGAAGCATCTATTGCAAAGTTTAGACCATCAGATTAAAAAGCTGACAGCGGAAACTTCGGAAGAATAGGGAATTAGTCATTAGTCATTAGTCATTAGTCATTAGTCATTAGTCATTGGATTTTTCCCCATTCCCAATGCCCAATGCCCAATGCCCAATGCCCAATGCCCAATGCCCAATGCCCAATGCCCGATGCCCGATGCCCAATGCCCAATGCCCCTTTTCGGTAAAACCGCTGATTTCGATTTCGTATTTGTTGTGTTGTAATAAAAATTTCTGCTTGCGAACATCCTTAAACAAATATTTCATGCATACAGAGGTTTTTAGTGAACTTTTCCCCTTGATGAGTACAGCCAATCCACAAACTCTGGAATGGCTGCTTTCCGTTGCCGTAGAACACGAATATCCCTCTGGACGAGCGGTTTTGATGGAAGATGCCTGGGGTAATGCAGTTTACTTCGTGGTTTCTGGTTGGGTGAAAGTTCGGCGTACGAGGAGTGAAGATTCTGTCGCTTTGGCAATATTAGGCCGGGGCGATTTTTTTGGAGAAATGGCAATTTTGGATGAATCTCCCCGCTCAACTGATGTAATTGCTCTTTCCTCCGTAAAATTACTGAGTATATCTAGAGAAAGGTTTATCCAAATATTATTTAAAGATCCGCAGTTACACCACCGGATGCTACAACTAATGGTACGACGATTGCGACACGCAAACGTACGCTTGCAAATGCGCTCAACTCCGCCAGCAGTCAAACTTGCTCATACTCTCGTCAGTTTGGGCGAAAGCTACGGTAAGGAAACCCAGAAGGGAAAGGAAATTTATAACATCCCCTTTAAAGATTTGGCTGATGTTACGGAAATAGGTGTGGAAGAAACTACTAAAATTATGGAAAAACTCGATGAAAAGGGTTGGATCAATATTGACACGACGAATCAAGTAGTTTATCTTGTCAACTTCCGACAATTGATGAATTTAGCTGGCAAAGTGTAATTAGTTAGGAATTATGAGTTATGAGTTAGGAATTAGGATTATGAGTTAGAGTGAAATTTTAACTTATATCTCTGCACTGTTTATTCTTAACTACAGATGAAAGAAGCAATAGCACCTCATACTCATGCCCGCTTTGAGGAAAAGATACCAGTAATTCATTACCAAGTGGCAATGCCTCAACCGGAAACCCACCTATTTGAGGTGACTTTGCACCTTGTGGGCTACCCATTCCCCACTGTTGATTTAAAATTTCCGGTATGGACTCCTGGTTCCTACTTAGTGCGGGAATACTCCAAGCATCTACAAGATTTTACTGCTTTTGCCAACAATCAGCCTTTAAATTGGCGAAAAATTAGTAAAAATCATTGGCATATAGAGATAGGCAAGGTTTCAAATGTTACTATAAAATACCGTATTTTTGCGAATGAGTTAACCGTACGGACAAATCATTTAGATACAACCCACGGTTATTTTAATGGTGCGGCGCTGTTTTTTAGACTACCAGGATTTGACAAGCAACCAATTCACGTTACCATCGTTCCGCCACGTGCTGAATGGCAAGTAACTACAGCGTTAGCATTGGTTCCAGGAAAAGCTAATACTTTCTATGCTGATGATTTTGACACACTTGTAGATAGTCCTTTTGAGATTGGTTATCATCAGTTATATCATTTTGAGGTATTGGGAAAACCCCATGAATTGGCTATTTGGGGGCGTGGTAATGTGCAAGCACAGCAGATGATTGCTGATATCAAGAAAATTGTCGAAGTAGAAGCACAGATGTTTGGTGGCTTGCCTTATGAAAGATATGTGTTTCTGCTGCATTTATTTGCTCAAGCCTACGGTGGTTTAGAGCATAAAAACAGTTGTTCGTTAATTTACCACCGGTTTGGATTTCGAGACAAAGACAAGTACGATCGCTTTATCCAATTGGTAGCCCACGAGTTTTTTCACTTGTGGAATGTCAAGCGCATTCGCCCGAAAGAACTGGAAGTTTTTGACTACGACCAAGAAAACTATACTTCCTGCTTGTGGTTCTGTGAAGGAACAACGAGTTATTACGATTTGCTAATTCCTTTGCGGGCGGGTATTTATGATGCTAGGTCATTTTTGAATAATTGGGGTAAGGAAATTACTAAGTATCTCACCACCCCAGGACGAAAGGTACAACCCCTGTCTGAGTCGAGTTTTGATGCTTGGATTAAACTCTACCGTCAGGAGGCTAATAGCAATAATTCCCAAATTTCCTACTATATTAAAGGGGAAATGGTATCGTTGTTGCTAGATTTATTGATTCGTTCTCGTCATGACAACAAGCGATCGCTTGATGATGTCATGGTGAAGATGTGGCAACAATTCGGCAAAGATGAAATTGGTTATACCAGCGAACAGTTACAAGAAGTAATTGAGTCTGTAGCAGGAGTAGATTTATCTGATTTTTGTAAACGCTACCTTGATAGCACTGAAGAATTGCCTTTTAATCAATACTTGGAACCTTTCGGCTTACAGTTGGTTGCAGATACACAGGAAGAACCTCACCTGGGTGTGAAGGTAAGTAGCGAACATGGGCGAGAGGTAATTAAGTTTGTTGAGGCGGGTTCACCTGCGCAACTTGCTGGAATAAATGCTGGCGATGAATTATTAGCAATAGATGGTATAAAGGTGACAGCAAATCAATTGAGCGATCGCCTTAAAGATTACCAACCAAACGATACCATTGAAATTGCAGTTTTCCATAAAGACGAACTCCGCATCTATCCTGTAAAGTTGAACTTACCACGTGCCAACAAGTATCAAGTGCAACTTGTGGAAAATCCTTCTACTACGCAGAAACAGAACTTTGCTGGATGGACGAGTACACCGCTGACTACTTTGCGATAGTCATTAGTCATTAGTCAATAGTCAATAGTCAATAGTCATTAGTCATTAGTCATTAGCAAAAGTCAGCCCGGAAATAAATTTCGGGCTAAAAGCTGAAGTCAGCTCAAAGCTGACTATTGTCAATGTTTTAACCCGTTTCCAACGGGTTTAAGCTTTAAGCCGGAAATTTATTTCACGGCTTATTGCCATTGACTATTGACTATTGACTATTGACTAATGACTAATGACTAATGACCAATGACCAATGACTATTGACTATTAAGAATATCCGTTAGTTGCTGAGCAGAAAGCGGTCGGTAAAACAGAAAACCCTGTACATCCTCGCAATGAATCGATTTCAAAAACTGTAGTTCTTCTTCCTTCTCTACCCCTTCGGCAGTTAGTCTTAATCCTAAGTTACGTCCCAAGCTAACTATCGCCTTGACAATATGAGCCACTCTCACATCATTGGTCAAGTCGCGGATAAAAGACCTATCTATTTTAAGATTATGAATAGGCAATAATTGGAGACGCGAAAGGGAAGAATGACCCGTACCAAAATCATCAATTGAAAGATGAACACCCATATCTTCCAACTTTTGTAGCAAATTTCTGGTGAATTCCAAATCCTCAATCGCAGTTGTTTCCGTAATTTCTAACTCTAAAAAACGCGGTTCTAGCCCTGTCTCTTCTAAAATTTGAGCCACCGTCTCCAATAATTTTGGTTGGCGGAACTGCTTGAGAGAGAGATTTACAGCTATAGTCAAAGGAGGCAATCCAGCTTCTTGCCAAGCTTTATTCTGCTGACAAGCTGTCCGCAAAACCCATTCTCCTATCGGCACAATTAATCCAGTTTCCTCAGCCAGAGGAATGAAGACACCGGGAGCTACCAGTCCCATTTCTGGATGCTCCCAACGTATCAGCGCCTCCATACCAGTAATTTTCCCTGTGGTAATGTTAACTCGAGGCTGGTAGTAAATTACAAATTCTTCTCGTTCCAAAGCATGACGCAAACTCTTTTCTAAAGTTAGGAGTTCGGGAGTTTTGGTACTTAAAGAAGTGGTGTAGAATTGGTAGTTATTTCTCCCCTCGTCTTTGGCATGATACAAAGCCGCATCCGCGTGCTGGATCAGAGTTTCGGCATTAGGACTGTGTTCGTCAAACAAGGCAATGCCAAGGCTAGCGCTGACGTAAAGTTCGTTACCTTCGATCTCAAAGGCTTGTTCAAAAGCTTGGAGAATTCTCCGGACTACTTGGATTACCTCTTCAACATAATTGATTCTAGGTAGTAAAATAGTAAATTCATCGCCTCCCCAACGAGCAATTGTATCACCGGCTCTCAGGGAATCCCGCAATCTTTGCGCCACTGTTTGTAATAATTGGTCTCCCAGCGTATGTCCAAGAGTATCATTGATAGTCTTGAACCGATCCAGGTCAAGGAACATTACAGCTAAACTTTCCTTCCTGCGAACCGCATTAGGTAAAGCTATGGCGAGTTGCTCGTTAAACAGCAAGCGATTAGGTAATCCAGTCAATACGTCGTGCAGAGCTTGGTAGCGAATTTTCTCTTCTACTTGCTGGCG
Source organism: Nostocaceae cyanobacterium (assembly GCA_051861145.1). Classification (GTDB taxonomy): domain Bacteria; phylum Cyanobacteriota; class Cyanobacteriia; order Cyanobacteriales; family Nostocaceae; genus JBHYDF01. Next base: position 1,280 of record JBHYDF010000064.1, on the reverse strand, counting down.
ATGCCGCGCACCACTAATACTAGCTGCCATTGTTAATAAGGTGGATTCTTCATGCTTTGACCAGTGACGCTTTGTGGAACAGTCTGCTAAGCCCAGGAAACCCCAAAATTTGTTATCTAAGCGCAGAGGTACTAACAGCAGAGATTCAATACTGTCTCGGTTCAAAAGTTCTTGTTCAGCAGCGCTTAATTCTCCCGTCAGCCCTCTAATGGATTGTCCCTGGGAAAGGGCAGTATACCAACGGCTAAGCCCAGAAGCCTGATAAACTATATTCTGCCAGTGACGGCGCGAAGATTTTACCTCCGGTAAGCGCGTCCATTCAAAGCGCAGACTGATCGCCATTTCTCCTGTTTGGGGGTGGGAATGGTTCTCGAATAAACAGACGCGATCCACTTGGGCTGCTTCGCCCAGCACTGCTAAGACTTTATTAATTGCTGTCTCGTAGTTCAATTCTGCTAGCAAATAATTGGTAGCTTCTGCAACTGCCTGGAGTAGGCGATCGCGCTGGTGTAGTTCTGCTTCAGCTTGCTTTTGTTCCGTAATATCCCTGATGACAAAAGTTCTAATTAAATCGCTTTCAGGTAAGTAGTGAACCGATTGTTCAAAAACTTCTTCGCCAACTTCCACCTCCCGCACAAAAGAATTACCCTGTCGATTTTGCACAGCGCTGGCAAGTCCTGCCAAAATGGGATGCAGGTTTCCTGCTTTGCGGAGGTCGGGAAATTTCCAAGCCGCTGCTGGGTTAAGATATGTCACCTTTCCCTCTATATCCATCTCGACAATAGGATTAGGTATCAGTTCAGGGAAAGACGCAAGACGAGCCAGAGCCACTTCACTTGCTCCTTCTAAGCTATCATTGGGAACAGCAAGCGTTTCAAAAGGATTGACCGGATTGGCTTGTTCCGACAAAAAGCCAGATAAGTCTTCCGCAACACAAGATTCTGAAAACGCTTGTTCTGACAGGTTGGAGATAGCATAATACTTGGCTTTCACTTGATTGTTGCCAAATTCAATCACGTCTCCATGCTTGAGGTCATGAGAGAAGCATTTAGTACCATTCACAAATAAACCATTCGTACTTTTTTTCCCCTTAAAGCTACCATCAATAATCCGAAAGCCATATTGGTCAGTTTCGGGAAGAGTTACCCGCAATAAAATAGCGTGTTGTCTGGAAACTGACCGAGAACCGAGGACGATCGCATTGCGAGAATCCCGTCCGAGAGAGTAAGTAGACTTGTCCGAAAACTCCAAAGCAACTTCATGCAAGGCTTTGAAATCAA
>JBHYDF010000063.1:0-37704 GCA_051861145.1 Nostocaceae cyanobacterium | reverse complement strand
ACTCCTAACTCCTAACTCCTAACTCCTAACTCCTAACTCCTAACTCCTAACTCCAGACACAACCCAATCTTGCAAAAGAGAGTTTACTCGATCCGGTACTTCATCATGGGGACAATGACCCGCTTGCAAAAAGTATTCTGTCAGTTCAGGATAATATTGCCGAAACTTTTCGGAACGTTCTTTTGCATTCACCCAAGGATCACCTTCTCCCCACAATATCAACAAGGGACAAGTTAATTGCTTTAGCAGCACATCAACTTTTTCTCCTTGAGGAGTCCTAAACACCGAAGAAAATACATCAAAAGCACCAGTATCGCAAGCAGGACGATAGATTTCTTCTACCAATTGGTCTGTAATCGCGCTTTTATCAAGATAAACTTTCTCTAGAGTTTGGCGAATTACCCACCGTTGCTTGACGTATTGAAATAATAGAAACTGGGCTAAAGGTTGTTGAAAAATTGACTTTACAACGTCACCCAACAATTTTTGTAACGGTTGCGGTTGTTGGGAAGGTGGTTCAATTTGGGCTTGTAAAGCTTCTGGTTCCGGTGAAGGCTGGTTCTCACTAAAAGGACCCGCACTGTTAAGTAAGACTAAACCCGCTACAGCATCCGGACGTTGCGCTGCAACACACAAGCTAGCATAGCCACCAAGGGAATTTCCAGCTATGACTACTTTTTGACCAATTACTTCCGTAATAAAATCATAGAGTTGGTCGCGCCACAAATTACCGCTATATTCCAATTTAGGCTTTGCCGATCGCCCAAATCCTAACAAATCTATCGCCCACACTTCAAAATCGTTACAAAGTCCGCTGATATTCTTGCGCCAATGGTCGGTAGAAGCACCAAATCCATGCACTAACAGCAAAGGAGGGCGTTGTGGTTGAGCTTCTCCTGCTCGTACATAGTAAACATTATGCCCTCGCCACTGCCAATATTTGCCAGGAATTGGAGTTGTTGAGAAGGCTGTCATTGCCTGCATGATTCCAAAGAAATGTTAAGTGTCTTCTAATAATTGTAGTCAATAGTCAATAGTCATTAGTCATTAGTCATTAGTCAATAGTCATTAGTCATTAGTCAATAGTCATTTGTCCTTTGTCCTTTGTCAAAGCTTAATGACCAATGACCAATGACCAATGACCAATGACCAATGACTAATGACCAATGACCAATGACTAAGGACAAACAAATGATTACAGGTAAAACGAAATTGCTAGGGGTAATAGGATATCCGGTAGAACATTCACTCTCGCCAGCGATGCATAACGCCGCGATCGCTAACTTAGGTTTAGATTATACCTACCTTCCCTTTCCCATCAAACCAGAGGATTTACACGCGGCTATTAATGGCTTTGCTGCTATTGGCGTTGTCGGCTTTAGCATTACAATTCCTCATAAACAAGCAATATTGCCTTTTTTATCAACCATAGAACCAATTGCCCAAGCTGTAGGAGCAGTCAATACCGTTGTTCGTAAAGATAACAGATGGTTGGGTACAAACACTGACGTTGAAGGATTTCTTGCCCCTTTGCAAAACTATCACCAAGATTGGAAAGAGAAGGTAGCAGTAATTTTAGGTAATGGTGGTGCAGCTAGGGCAGTGGTAGCAGGTTGTACACAGTTAGGATGTGCAGAAATTCATGTAGTTGGGCGTAATGTGCAGCGTTTAAAAGATTTTCGTAATAGTTGGGCAAATTCACCGCTAGAAGTTAATCTTAATGTTCACAAATGGGATGAATTGCCAAATTTGATTCCACAAGCAAATTTGTTAGTAAATACAACTCCTATCGGTATGTATCCCAAAATAGACGAGTCGCCTTTGAGTGCAAAGGAAATGGGGGAGTTACCAGAAAATGCGATCGCCTACGATTTGATTTACACTCCTAACCCGACGCAATTTCTACAACAAGCGCAACAGGTGGACGCAATTGCCATAGATGGACTGGAAATGCTAGTTCAACAAGGTGCAGCAGCATTAAAAATCTGGTTGCAACGGGAAACAGTTCCCGTGGATGTGATGCGTCAAACCCTGCGACAACACTTAAAGTTGAGTTAGGAGGCGCGGAGTTAGGAGGCGCGGAGTTAATGGTTAATGGTTCATGGTTCATGGCTATTAACCATTAACTATTAACTATTAACCATTAACTATTAACCATTAACCACTAACCATTAACCAACTTCTTCAGCCGAAGTATATTCTTGAGTAGACATCAACTGCCAATTAGAATCGCCATCCAGCTTTAAAACATACTCGTGATACTGCAACAAGCTGGCGCGGTGTCCAACGCTAATCGTAGTAGTTCCAGTAGCCTTTAATTGTTGATACAGGCACTGTTCGTTGGTAATATCTAGGGCGCTAGTTGCTTCATCCAGGATGGCATACCTCCTAGCACTTAGTAGAAGGCGAGCAAAAGCAAGGCGCTGTTGCTCTCCCAAGGAGAGAAAGTTTGCCCAGTCTAGTTCTGCATCAAAGCCTCCAAGTCGTTCTGGTAAGTCTTTTAAGTTCACCTGTTCCAAGACTTGACGCAATTTACTTTCACTGATGTTGGGATTAGTGTTGGGGTAGAGCAACTGACTTCGCAGGGAACCCAGTACCATATAGGGACGTTGCGGCAAAAACATCATCTCTGTCAGGGAAGGGTGAATAATATTACCTGTACCCGCATTCCATAAACCCGCAATTGCACGTAAGACAGAACTCTTGCCACTCCCACTGTGTCCTACAATCACCAGTCCTTCTCCTGGCTTTACGGTAACAGATAGCTCCTTAACTAAGGTACGTTGATAATTGGGAGTAAGCAGAGTGACATGGCGCAAAGCTAGTCTGGAGTTTTCCGTCATGTCGATAGTTGTCATTCCTGTTGGCTTTACGGATGGTGTTTCTAAAGCATCGGCTAAGCTATCCAAGCGCTCAACTCCTGCCGCGAAAGCAGTCAGGTTTTCAAACTGGCTAACGATAATAGATAAGGATCGGAAAATTTCCCGGAATGCGATCGCTGCTTGGGTGAATGTCCCAAATTCGGTATTGCCTGCAAAGTAGATAGGTGCGATGATGATGTATGGCAGTGCGGCAACAAAGTAATTATAACTGGTAGTAAAGAAACCAAGATTTCGCTGCCAGCTAATCAACAAATCAAAGTTGCGAATTGCGCTCAAAAAACGCTGTTTTAACTGAACTGATTCTTGCGCTTCACCTTGGTAAAAAGCAATCGATTCGGCATTATCTCTCACATGAACAAGACCGTAACGAAAGTTCGCTTCTTGTTTGAGTTGGTCAAAGTTAATTCCAATTAATCTTTGACCAATCAAAGCAGTAATAATTGTTCCCACAATTGCATATAACAGTAGTGAAACAGATAAGGTAATCGAGATAGATAATAATACGCCTGTGAAAGAAACTAGAGTAACAATTGATGTGATAATCAGCAATAAAAAAGAAAGACTGGTGCTGGTAAATGCCCTAATATCTTCAGAAATTCGTTGGTCTGGGTTGTCAATTTTTTCATTAAAATTAATCTGGTAATAAGCGCGATTTTGCAAGTATTTATCCAGAAACCGACCTGTCAGCCACTCCCGCCAGTATAATCCTAGCTTATCTCGGAGATAGCCAAACATAACAACAATGGGAGTACCAATCACCAAAAGACCAGCATAAATAGAGATGAATAGCCAAAAGGTTTCTGTATCTTTAGTTTGAGCAAAATTAGCCAATGATGTATCGATATTACGGAAAATAAAGCTAATGCCAACGTTGATACCATTAACGGCTAATGCCAGTAATAACAGCAGGAGTACCAGTCCTCTAGCTTTCCATTTTTGTTCAGAAAACCAGTAGGGTTTGGCAAGTGCTAAAAATTTCAACCAAAGTTGGTGATTGAATCGATTAGGCTGGCTTTTCATTCCACTCATTGCTAACAGTTTTTTCCTTAACTTAAATTAAATTTTGAGAATTCTACCGCAAATGGTGCATAATGGCTACAGAAAGTCCAGCCCAAAGTGGCGTATTAATGTTAGCAATGTTCAGCCCTTCTGCTGTCCAATTATTACTGTTTCTAAGGATTGAGTAAGTTCCTTTTGCCTCGTAAAAGCTGGTATTTGTGTAGGGGTTGTTGATTAATCTAATTTTTTCACCTCGTTTAGACAATTGAAAAGAATTTTTAATAAATTCCATTAATTCTAAATAATCTGTTTGCTGGACTCCGATACATTCAATGTCATAGTTTTCAGGAAAGTTGTAATGCTTTTGTACTCTTAATACAGATGGGTTTGGGAAAAATAATGCTCGAAATCCCTTGCGAAGAATGAGAGGAAGTTCGGTAGGTGGATTCATGTACCAATTGCGTTCTCCCCAACCAAAACCCAGATAGCTATTATCTGAGTTTTTCAGTTGAGAGTTATTATTCAAAGTTAGATATTCACGCCAATCAAAGATTTCATTATTGACCGGAACAATGATATTAGTATGAATTCCAAACTGTGCAACACAGACTTGAAAAAGAGGACTTACTCTCACATCATCATCCCATTTATTAGGAATTAATAAACCAAGCAAAAGCAAGGTAGGAATAGCTAAAACAACACTCAAAAAATACAAACAGATGTTTTTGTGTTTCATTTAGGAGATAAAAATTAACTTGACATATGCAATTAATTCAAGAATATATCACCTGTTTGTTCAACTCTCATCGCAATTTTATCCTCACCAAAATAATTCCCTTCATCCAAATAGACCTCTAATAATCCGGGTGCTGTTTCTCCTTGAGGATGAACAGTAAGCAGTCCTTTATCCTGTCGCCGGAAGGTAATAGCTACGGAGACTGGTAAATCTTTTAAGGTGACAGTTGATTGCCCTGAAAGGGTGCGTTGTTTAGTATGTCCAATAACTTCGTATGTAAGCGTAGCGTTAGTTTGGTTAGTCAGCTTCACATCGACTTTCCCATTTACAGGTACAACCGTAGCGCTTGGAGTTTGTAGTCCTTCTGGCATAGGTGGGATCACCAAAGAAGCATCATTAAAAGTCTTGGGTACTTGTTCAGCTTGGGCGCTTTGTGCTAGGAAAATTGGAATTGCCATTGATGATAAACCAATTAGTAAGCTTCCACAAATTGCTCCTACTCGCACAATATTATTTTTGATAGAATGTTTTGATTTAGTCATATTTTCACTCTCCTGTAGCTTGACATAATTTTTTATTGTTTTCTAATTCTTTCTCAGAATTTTTTTGAGGAAGGGGAATAAAAAGTGTTGTTCCAGGAATGAGTATAATTACATCTGGATTAGCATCATAAATTTGTCTCCACAAACTGCGATCGCCATAAAATTTGTCGGCGATTTTTGGTAGTGTGTCTCCATCTTTTACGGTGTAAAACATCAGTGTATTCTCGTGATTTATCGAACTATTAACGTATTTATGAGACAATGCGATTGGCAGCAGCTTTCGCTTTTTCCACAACTTTTTCCGGTAGAGGGACGTATCCAAGTTCTGCACTGAATTTCTGCCCATCGGTCAAAGCCCATTCAATTACACTCTTAATGGTTTTAGCTTCGTTTGGATCTTGATAGTTGTCGTAAGCCATCAGCCAGGTGTAAGTAACAATGGGGTAAGACTCAGCACCCTCTGGGTCAGTAATAAAAGCAACTAAGTTTTCAGGTAATTCTACTGCTGCCAATGTTTTAGCCGCTGCTTCTGGTGTTGGCTCAATAAAGTTACCAGCTTGATTTTGTAAAGCAGCCATAGCAAGATTGTTCTTTTTGGCGTAGCTATACTCTACGTAGCCGATCGCTCCTTGGCTTTGTTGAATTTGAGCGGTTACACCTTCGTTACCCTTAGCACCACTGCCCGCAGGCCACCTTACACTTCTACCGGAGCCAACTTGACTTTTCCACTGAGGACTGATAGCACTCAGGTGTTGAGTAAAAACACTGGTAGTACCACTACCATCGGAGCGATGCACAACATTAATCGGTAGATCGGGTAATTTTACATTCTCGTTCGCTTTTGCAATTCTGGCATCATTCCAATTTTTGATATTGCCCAGAAATATATCGGTATAGACATCCCGTGGTAGCCTGAGACCAGTTTTCACATTGGGGATATTGTAAGCCACTACTATAGATCCAGCTGTCATCGGTAGCAAAACAACACCGCGTTCTACCTTAGCAATTTCTTCGGGTGTCATTGCCACATCACTGGCTGCAAAGTCTACTGTACCGTTGGTGAACTGTTCTATGCCAGCACCACTGCCAATAGATTGATAGCTAATCTGCACATTGGGATTTTTCTTGTTGTACTCTGCAAACCAGCGCTGATACAAAGGAGCGGGAAAACTTGCCCCAGCACCTGTAAGAGAGATACTAGCATCACCAGCTGCAATGGGAGAAGCGGTGGAAGTCGGGGTTGTCGCTTCTGTTGGAGTTTGTTGTTGGGCTTGGGGTTGACAGGAAACGATACCGAAAGCAACGGCAGTTGTGGTTAAAAGAAAAGTGCGTCTAGAGAAGCGAAGTTTCTTTCTGCCACGAATTCTTCTGTATCGAATTAACATAGTTACCTCTATGCAAAGCTACAAAAGGTTAGAATTCAAATCTTGCATCAGTTCAAGAAGCCGTGAAATAAATTTCCGGGCGTTGCTGAATTTGGGTATGAAATTTAAAAATCGGTAGTCCTAAACTCTTCCTCTGGAGCGCCTCTCTTGCCTCGTGCGTGAGGCAAATTCATACTTTGAATCAGCAACACCAATTTCCGGCTATGTAGAGACGCGAAATTTCGCGTCTCTACAAACCCATTAAAAATGGGTTAAAACTCTTACCGAGTCGGTTTTGAACTTTTGAGCTACTGCGTCTGAACAGGAATTGCATCTGTTCGCACAGATAGGTCGATATTTCTTCCCTGACGACGCAATTGCAAGCGTAAATTCTCACCAACGGAACTATTCTCTACAGTTTGTTGTATTGTTTGAGCCTCTGTAACTGATTTACCATTGAGCTTTTGAATCACATCGCCAGCACGTAAACCGGCTCTAGCAGCTGGAGAATTAGGTACAACTCTGACGACTAAAACACCATTAGCAGTATCCACCTGCATCAGACGGTTGGGGTCACTATTAATTTCTTGTTTAAGTTCTGGGGTAAGATCCACCATCTGAATTCCCACAAAAGAATGTTCTACCTTACCGTGAGCTACCAGTTGATTGGCGATGCGTTGAGCGGTATTAATAGGGATAGCAAAACCTAATCCTTGAGCGCCTTGGATTATCGCTGTATTCATCCCAATCACTTCACCTTGTTGATTTAACAACGGCCCGCCGGAGTTACCAGGATTAATCGCAGCATCTGTTTGAATAAATTTGACACGTTGATCGGGAACACCAACAGCACTGCTAGAGCGACCTGTGGCACTGATGATACCAGTGGTAACGGAGTTATCAAGACCGAGGGGATTACCGATCGCGATCGCCCATTCACCTGGTGTGAGCCGCTCTGAGTTACCTAACCTGACAGTTGGTAGCCCTGAAGCTTGAATCTGGATCACTGCTACATCGGTTACTGGGTCTGTTCCTAACACCCTACCCTCAAATGAGCGTCCATCCTTCAACCTGACTCTCACCGTCTGGGCACCATCAACTACATGGGCATTAGTAAGAATACGACCATCGGAGCTAACAATAAAACCAGAACCAGTTCCGCGTTCTGTCCGCCTGCGTGGTTGCATCGACTCCAATCCAAAGAAATCACGAAAGAATGGATCGTTGAAAACCTCTGGCACGCGACTGGTTACAGTTCTAGAGGCATCAATCCGCACCACCGCTGGTCCGATTTTGTCCACCACAGCAGTAACAAAGTTGTTATTTGTAGCCCCTGGTAAGTTAGATTGGGCAGTTGTACTATCCGATACAGCAACTCCTTGAGAGTTAGGTTGTTGGGGTGATAGTGGATTGCGTGCAAGCAAATAGCCACCTGAAAGGGTGATACCGCTTCCTAATAGCACTAAAGATAAATGGGTAGCTGGCTTTTGCCAAGAAAACCTTTTTTTAGTTTGGTTGTTGCTGGCGGAAGGATTAAACGGGATAATATGATTACTTTGTTCGGAATTCTGCTCAAAATCACGTCGTCTGAATTTCATTGTCACACCTACCACAAGCAAATTGAAAACAAATTTTTAAAAGTAACAAGCAGTATTTTTCAAGATTGTTTAAAACCTTTCTATTTCTGCTGATTGAGAAAAAAGTTTTGAGCGCTGTCATTTTGGTAGATGCAACTGGTCTAACTCACCAAGGAAACTTTCTCTGGTTCTGGCTGAGTGGGGGATATCATAGCTTCTAATGCTTTCTGTAGGTCTTGCGTTAAAGTATTGACAGCTTGACGGCGATTCGTGCGGTATTGATCCCAACGTTGGGAAACAGAAATTTCCTCGCCTACGGTAATCTCAACCCAACGCTGACCTAAATAAGGACGTTTTGCCAAGTTGTCTCCTTTCAGGTGAGTAACTACATTCCACAGCAGCAAAGCGCTTTCTGCAAGACGTTCAAATGTGGGTTCTTCTTGAACATAGTCGATAAGTAATCCCCAAAAACTCTCCGCCAAACGCATGTGCCACAGGTAGAGGTTGGTCATTTCTACAATGTGATTGGCAAGACCATTTTCTATCGGCGGCAAAGCTTGCTCTTTGTCAATATCTTCGCGATAAATCCAGTCCCAACCAGCTTGTTCAATGCGGTGGCGGCGCTCGATCAGACTGCCAAGAGGCTGCAAGCCAAAATAGCGTTCTGCTGTATTTAGTGCTGCATTTTGGAAAGCATGTAAGCGCTCATTTAAACTACCTACTTCTGGTAAGGATTGATGATAAAAGCGAGTATAAAAGTCTTCTAACAGTAATAATATGTAATCGCCCAATCGAATTAACCGCGAAGTGAGTCTTTTATCCCGACTTTGCCTAGTTTGCAAACTCGACTCTCTTGCAACGGTTAGCCCACAATCTGTTTCGATCTGACTTAGTAGCATTTCCAGAGCCTGCCAATCAGGGCGGACATAGTGGTACTTAATTCCGACAGGCAGAATCACCACTTGCTCAAATCGTCCTGTCTTCAGCAAATCCTCTATGCACCAAAATCCTAGTTGAGCGACACCAGGTTCAAGCGGATTCATCCGCTCATTGCAACCATTGAGAGTACCTTCTGGAGCCGCCGCCATCGGTAGGGAACCATTAGCAAACAAATCGCGTGCCGAACGCAGTCCCACAAGGTCAATTTTGCCCCGGTGAATGGGTGTGGCTCCCAGGCGAGAAAATAACCAGCCTACAAGCGATCCAGCCCAAAGGGGAATGCCGCGTTCGTAGATAAAGTGGGCATGAGTGGGGTGGCGTAGGGGGATATTATGCTTGCCAGCCTCTTGGGGTAGGATGTGAGCAAGCAGGTAATGCAGGCAAGCGGGGTCATCCAAACTTGGATGGCGAAAGGCGATGAGGAAACGGGTTTTACCTAATTGAAATTGGTGATAAAGTTTTGCTAAACGTTCTACATGATTGGCTTGAATGTGGCTAATACCTCGGTGATACCGCAACCAGAAGGGAAGCAGTTTCTGGGTGACAGCCAACACAGAAGGATTGAGGGCGGGAGGAATAAATTGCAGGGGAGGTTGCACAGTTTTTACTTGCATGACGCACCTTCTAAATCAGGTTGGGGATTAGGGGTTAGGGACGCTTGGGCGCTTGGGCGCTTGGATTAGGGGTTAGGGATTAGGGGTTAGGGGTTAGGGATTAGGGGTTAGGGATTAGGGATTAGGGATTAGGGATTAGGGATTAGGGAATAGTTTTACACTAGCCCAAGCGCCCAAGCGCCCCAAAATTCTCAAGACTTGTGCAGCTGTTCTATCTTGTCTCGCCGGATTTTTAGGGTTTGGGTAGTAAAGTCGTTTTCTGGTGTAAAGTCTTCTAAGACAAACCAAAAGTCAGTGATATCGTCAACGGAGAGATAGCCAGGACGCGATAAGCGAAGCTTAACGCCTTCGGCGTATCGCACTTTTGCTTTGAGTTCCTCTAGGATCAAGGCACGAGTTTTGGGATGGGCAAGCAACTCGGTTTGTGTTAAATCTTGTAAACCTTGTGTTTTTGCCCAAGTGGCGATCGCTTCCAAATTTGGGTGAACCAAAGCTGCAAGCCACTTGCTGTGCTGCCCAACTAGCACAATCTGGTTGATCACTTGATTGTTTTCGCGGACATATTTTTCGGGAAATGGGACGATTTTATTTTGTCCTTGAGATACTACACGTCGAATTTGCATCGTTTTCTCCGGTCAAAATGTAAATGAAAGCAGGTGATGGGTAATGGGGAAAAATTAATTAGCTATCCAATCTTTGAGGAAGTTAAGGTCAGCTAAATTCGAGGGTTTCTCGGTTTTAATGATTTCCCTAGTGTTGGCATCAACGTAAACTTCTAAATCATTGTCGAGTTCTGCTTCCCATGCCAACTTATTATTTTCACGCTCTAAATTGACATCAATTACCTTCGTACCTGGGTTAGCAGCTTGAACTGTTTCAATCGCTTGGGTAATTGTGACAGTAGGGGCTGTTTCATGGTGAGAAGCTTGAACAGGTCTGGGTTTGAGCCATAAACTTCCTCCGAGAATCAGAGCTATTACTCCAACAGCGCCAACAATTTTTTGCTGATTTCCCATAATTAAACCTTCGTGACATTGAGGTTTAGTGTGATTTGCTTATGTTTTCATGTTAGATAGGCTTTCTAAGAAAACGATGAGAGCAACCAGAAAATTTTGGTGGAGTAAAAGCGCAAATTTATCAATATTAACAAGATAAATTAAGAAAATGATGAGAGGATAAATTACAGCAGTTTGTGTTTAGATAAACTATAACAATCCTAAATAAGACTTACGCAAAATCATGAAAAAACGAACCGCACTCGTACGCACGAGTACAGGTTCGCGTAGCGTGTCTCAGAGGGACATAGGAATAAGGGCGTTGCTGAATTCGAGTATGAATTCTTTTTTGAGTCTCACGCAAAGACGCCAAGACGCAAAGATTTTCTTCTTGGCGTCTTTGCACGCCAGTCGCTACAACGGGGGGAACCCCCCTTCGGGTTCGCCAGTCGCCTGCGGAGGGAAACCCTCCTTCAGCGCTGGACTCACCGCAACGCGCTGGCTTGGCTTTGCGTGAGCTTTATTTTATTTTTAATTTGGAGGGTCGAAGCGATTAACAAGAGCAGCCCAAGGAATCATTGGTAAACCGACGGCAAAACAGAATAACCATTGGTCAAAGCTTAGGGGTGCTGTCAAGAAAATCTCATTAATTAAAGGTACATAAGAGAAGCAAAGCTGTAAAATTATTGCGCCAATAATACCAAAACCAATGGCTGGAATATCAACGTTTTCTTGAATTGTACCGTCCATTTTGGCAATCAGATTCGGCACTAATTGACTAAGGCTCAACAGATAAAAGATTCTGCCTGCAATTAAAGAATTGATTGCCATAGTACGGGCTAGATTTGTATCTCCCGTAGTTTGTCGAATGTATTCAAATACTCCAAATATCACAATCCAGTTAAACAGAGAAATTGCTAAGATGCGTTTGATTCTACTACCCGACAGCAATGCTTCATTGGGACGACGGGGCGGTTGCTGCATGACATTTTGAGGTTTCGGTTCAAAGGCTAAGGGAACTGTCATGGTAATGGAATTAATTACATTCAGCCAAAGAATTTGCAATGATAATATCGGTAATTCTCTGCCTACCAGTGTGCTGAATAAAATTGTCATCGACTCTCCACCATTAACAGGGAGAATAAAGCACATTGCTTTAACGAGATTTTTGTAAACAGCACGCCCTTCCTCAACGGCTGCTTTAATTGAAGCAAAGTTGTCATCGGTGAGTAGCATATCAGCCGCTTCCTTTGCTACCTCGGTTCCCGCCATACCCATCGCAATGCCAATATCGGCTTGTTTTAAGGCGGGTGCATCGTTAACTCCATCCCCCGTCATGGCGACTATTTCGCCTTTTGATTGTAACGCTTCCACTAGACGCAGCTTTTGTTCTGGTGCGACGCGGGCGAATACAACCCCATCTTCCGCCACTTGGGCAAGTTCTTGGTAGTCCATTTGAGCCAGTTCAGCGCCGGAAAATGCCAGCACTGACCCATTTTTATTGATGCCCATACGAGTCGCGATCGCCTGCGCTGTGATCGCATGGTCGCCGGTAATCATTTTTACCTGAACACCCGCTGATTGACAAGCTTTCACCGCTTTCATCGCACTTTCACGCGGTGGGTCAATCATCCCTTGCAAGCCCAAGAAAATCAACTCAGTGTCAATATCTAAATGGTCTACGGTAGTTTGTTCGTTTGGTACAAGCTTCTTTGCCAACGCCAACACCCGTAAGCCTTGACGTGCCATAATATTGACTTCCCGCTCGATAGAGGAGGTATTTAAGGTCTCCACACAGTCGATTGGTCTGAGTTGTCCCTTGCTATTTAACATAAAGGTGCAGCGCTTGGCGATCGCTTCTACTGAACCCTTGACATAAATCGTCTTACCTGTAGGAGTTTCGTGCAGAGTCGCCATGTACTGAAACTCAGATTCAAAAGGAATCGCATCCAATCTCGGCATTTGTTGTTCTAGAAGCGGCTTGATTAACCCCAATTTATTAGCAGAGGTGATTAACGCCCCCTCAGTCGGATCGCCAACAACTACCCATTTACCGTTTTTGGTTTCCAAGTGAGAGTCATTGCATAACAGTCCAGCGCTAAGACATTCTTGCAAACCGCGATCGCTACTCAAATCGATTGGTTTGCCATCCTGTAAAATTTCCCCATCAGGAGAATAACCCACACCAGTGACTGTATACTGATGTCCTCCCGCATAGATGGCTTGCACTGTCATTTGATTTTCGGTCAAAGTGCCAGTTTTATCGGAACAAATCACAGTAGCACCGCCGAGAGTTTCTACTGCTGGCAATTTGCGAATAATTGCGTGGCGACGAGCCATGCGGGATACACCGATAGCTAGTGTTACAGTTACTACCGCTGGCAATCCTTCCGGAATTGAGCCGACAATTAATGCCACAGTAGCTTCTATGGCATCTCTCCAATGCTTGCTTCGCAGTCCCGCCATCAAAGTCAGGGTTGCAAGCCCCAAAACCATGTACAGCCAATTTTTGCTGAACTTGTCGAATTTTCGGGTTAAGGGGGTAGAAAGGTCGATTTTATTTTCTAATAGCTGAGAAATTCGCCCTGTTTCGGTAGTATTACCCGTGGCTACTACTATACCTGTCGCCTGCCCAAAAGTGACGAAACCGCCTGCATAAGCCATATTTTTGCGTTCTGCTAACGGGATATCTGGCGGTAGGGGCGGCGTCTCTACACCCGCCTCTTTTTCAACAGCTACAGACTCACCAGTTAGGGCGGATTCATCTACTTGCAGATTCCGCACTTTAATCAGTCGTAAGTCAGCAGGTACTTTGTCACCAGAAGTTAACAGCACCACATCGCCAGGAACTAACTCTCGTGAGGGAATGCGTAACTTTTGACCCTCGCGAATAACAGTTGCTTCTGTAGTGATGGATTTAGCTAGGGCTGCGATCGCCCCTTCTGCTTTCGATTCTTGAATATATCCAATAATGGCGTTAGTTGTCGTTACACCCCAAATCACAAAGGCATTGACAAACTCACCTATAATTGCCTTGGTAGCACCCGCAATTAGCAAGATGTACAGTAGCGGTTGGTTATATTGCAAAAGAAATTTTAACCACCAAGGTTTTCCTTTCTTTCCCGTCAATTCATTGGAACCAAAACGCGCTATTCGCTCTTTGATTTCAATACCACTCAAGCCTTCTACTTGGTCAGTTTTTAACAAATCGATGGTTTCTTCTATAGGTAGAGAATGCCAGTTTTGAGGCAGCTTGTCTTGCATTGGGCGAACTGGTTTCAACTTAACTTGATGGGCAGATACAAACCTAGTCATGAGTAAATTCCGATTACAGGGATATAAATTAATTAGGCATCCAGTTTGCTAAGAGAGGAACATCTGCCAAATTCCAGCCTTGCTCAGTTTTAACAATTTCTTTTGTGTTGGCATCAATGTACACTTCTAAATCATTGTTTAGTTCAACTTCCCACGCCAAATTATTATTTACATGCTCTAAATTGACATCAATTGCTGCTGTACCTGGGTTAGCAGCAAGAACCGTTTCTACGGCTTCAACCATTGTGACGGCAGGTGTTGTATTGTCAGGGGAAGCTTGAACAGGTCTAGTTCTAAAGAACCAACTTCCTACAAGAATGAAAGCTACTACTCCACAAGCAGCTATAATTGTTTGCTTAACACTCATAATTAAACCTCAGAATTGAAGGTTTGATGCTATTGGCTCATACCTTCATCTTAGAAAGGCTTTTTAAGAATACGATGAGAGGAAAAAGAAAGTTTTGGTATGATAAAAGCTTAAATAAATAGATATTACCAAGATAAATTAAGAAAAAGATGAGAGTCCATAAAATAAGTTTTTATTTACGTTTTTATATAGCTAGAACTTACGCAAGGACTCTCCCAAACTCTTATTCCTATGTCCCAGAGGGACACGCTGCAAGGGACGTGTACGAGTGCGTCCTATGCGCTTAAAACGCACACGCTCTGCCATCCGGCACGCACTCGCATTCGCAAACGCGGTTCGTTTTTTCATGATTTTGCGTAAATCCTAATAGCAATCCTATATGAATTGTGAAAATTGAAAATCTCAGAAACCCGGTAATTTATGCAAAACCGGGTTTCTCATTTTTCATGATTGATACGTGGATTACTATATGCAATTCAAGATAAATATATATAATAATAATTGTCGGTTCGCGTGAACGTTGCGACTGTCTACGCTAACCGACAATTTATAACTATTAAAAGACTAGCATCAATACACCAATCGCACTTACCAAAAAGACAATAGAGAAAAAAAGACCCCACAAAAATCCTCTCATAGCATACGGATAGCAATCAATCATATATTGACTAGCTTGAATTTCACATATAGTGTCTTCAGGTATCTGCTGCAATTGGGATATTTGCTGTAATGAAGTTGCATTCAGTCCCATTTCACTTACTGTCATGGTCTAACCCCATTTCAACTCGCTATAATTTCAAATTACAAAACGAAATTAAGAAAATAATGAGAGTCAACAACCATTAGTCCATATCATTAATTTTGATAGGTTATACCAATTCTCTATGAGGCTGCATATTATCCCCACAGGCTATAAGCCTGGGGCTACACATACAAAGCCTGCCTACGCAGGCTAATAATGTGCATCTTCACATAGAAATGGTATTACATAATTAAATTATTAAACTCATCAAAATTAATGTGGTGGAATACTATGTTGGGCAATCGGTAGAGTGACGGTAAAAGTAGTTTCTTTATTAGGAATGCTGTCAGCAGTAATAGTACCGCCATGCAAGCGAGCAATTTCATGAGCGATCGCCAACCCCAACCCTGCTCCACTTTTTCCTTGGGAACGGGCTGAGTCTGCTCGATAAAACCGCTCAAAAAGGTGAGGTATATGCTCTTTTGCAATACCTATTCCTGTGTTAATTATCATCACCTGCACTACATTTGACTGCAAATTTGACCGCACCCAAACAACACCCCCTTGTGGTGTGTATTTAACGGCGTTGTCTACCAGGTTCAAAAATAAACTGGTCAACTGGTCGGGATCGCCCCGCACCCACAAATCGGGGGTCAAGTTATTTAGCAACTTAATCTGTTGCGATTCTGCGGCATGTTGCACTTGTTCCACAATCACTTCCAACAAGTTGTTTAAGTCCACAGGTAATGGCTCAAAAGGCAACTGTCCTCGGTCAATCCTTGCTAGTAACAGTAAACCATTGCTGAGGCGAATTAGTCGGTCTACCTCTTGTTCTAAGTCCTGCAAAGTTTGCTCGTATTCATCTAGAGTGCGTTCCCGACTGCGGGTTACATCTATACGTCCCTTGATCACCGTCAGGGGAGTACGTAATTCATGGGCTGCATCAGCCGTAAACCGTTGTTCCCGCTCAAAACCTGCTTGTAAACGTTCTAACATCTGGTCAAAGGTGGTCGCCAACTGTCCCACTTCATCTTTTGCCCCTTTGTAGTTTAGACGTTGGGCGAGGTCAATGGCGCTAATAGCTTGGGCAGTCCGGGTGATTTGACTGATGGGTTGCAATGCTCTTGATGAGAGAAATAAACCACCACAACCAGCGAAGATTAATATCAATGGCAATGATAAGAACATTTCCCTAGGTAATTCCTGGGATATTGATTCTAATGCCTCAAGAGACTTTGCTATTTGTAACCAGCCGATAATCTTACCTTGACGGATTACTGGTTGGCTAATTAGTCGCCAGTCTGCCTTATTTCTTGCCAGTCTTATGTATCCACTGGCACTTGGTATCCACAGAGGCACTTCTTGGTATTTACCAAAGCCGTCCACTATTTTGCCTTGGGGAGTAATCAGGCGAACTGCAAATCCAGCCTCTATCAAACGTTGTGCGGTATTTTGTCGGCTTGGCTTGTCCGCAAAGGCAAGAGTGTTACCCTTATCGTTTAAATAAACCAAAGACTGAGAACTTGCAATTTGCAGAGCGGTATCGGCCTTGCTAATTATTTTACGCTCAAGTCGGAAATACAAATAGCCCGTGAACCCGCCCAGAGTCAGCCCCAACAACAGGAGATACCAGGCAGTTAATTTTATACGTACAGGGATGTGATTCAGCCACTTCAAACTAATCATTGGCAGCATCTGCGCTGAGGCAATATCCGACACCACGCACTGTGTGCAGGAGGGGTTTGTCGAAACCTTTGTCTATCTTGCGTCGCAAGTAGCCAATATAAACATCAATAACGTTGGAATTTTCGTAAAAGTCAAAATTCCAGGTATGTTCGGTGATTTGATTGCGGGTAAGTACTTGGCGAGGGTGGCGCATAAGATACTCTAGCAGTGTAAATTCACGGGGGCTGAGGTTGATACTTTTTCCAGCACGGCGTACTTCCCTAGTCGCAACGTCCATCTCCAAGTCTCCGACTCGCAGTATTGTGTCCTGTTGCATAGGAGGACGACGTAGTAAAGCACGCAGACGCGCCAATAGTTCGCTCAAAGCAAAGGGCTTAAACAAATAGTCATCAGCACCAGCATCTAGACCTCGAACCCGGTCTTCTACAGCATCACGGGCGGTTAGTAGCAGTACAGGGGTTTTAAGACCTTGCGATCGCAGTTGACGCAATAACTGTAGACCGTCGATTTGAGGCAACATTATATCCAGTACGATGATGTCATACTCTGCTGCTAAAGCGTAATCCAGTCCTTCCTGACCATCAGTAGCTATATCTGTTGCATAACCCGCTTCTTTCAATCCCTGACTAATAAATTGAGCAATACCAGGTTCGTCCTCTACCAGTAAGACGCGCATAGGTAAAAGTTCTGTCCCAAAAATAAGCCAAAATGTCTAGCAAAACTATTCTACTGTCCCCTCCAGCGCCAATAAAAGCGGTTCCATTCGTAGACGCCTTGAATTTCATACTCAGAACCGTTGTTGAAGCGAACACTGCAATTGGTAAAGGAAGCATCACCATTTTTTACTTCATTAACCTGAATGACAGTGCAGGGAAACCATTCCCGTGGACAGGGACCATCATCTTGTACCCATTCCCATAGCGCATTACAAATTTCAATGCGATCGCCCACCTTTAGCCTCAATGTATCGCCAGAAAATTGATTAAAATGATATGGCTCAATCCGATTTAGCCATTGCAAACCATAGCGATCGCGGATAAATTGTACCTCTCCAGAATTATTTTCATTTAGCCAATCGTTCATTAATTGAACTTTCCAGGAGAGATTTTGTTCCTCCTGTGCTTTGACGAAATGTAAAAATGCTTGCAATTCTTCTAGAGTTAGTTCGTCTAAAGGATTGGCATTATCTGGCACTCCAGGATTAGAATTAGGGTGAATTTGCTCGATTACTTGCAGTAATATCTGTTTCTGCGTATCAGTGAGAGGGCAGCTAGCTGTTTCACAGCGATTAAAGGCTGTTTGTAAGGCTGCTTCAATCTCATCTGGTCTCATAAGTTCATAGCAATTGAGGGGCTATTTTTCTAATTATTACAAAATTTATCAAGTCTGAAAATCGAGGGTGAGGAACTGTAACTAAATTCTTGGACATGCATTGACATTATTTCCGAAATGGGTAACTATTGAGATGTAATCTATATCATCAACTGATATGGAAAGTGCATCCGAAGTGACAATTAGCATTGGAGATGCTGCTAAAGAGTTAGGCATTTCAACCAAAACATTAAGAAGGTGGGCTGACTCAGGAAAGATACGTTCAGAACGTTCACCTTCAGGACAAAGAAGATTTTATCTAGTTGATATTAAACGCATTACACCACGCGATTTAAATCAGCTAGATGACCGCATAACTATTAATTACGCCAGAGTTTCAAGCCATGACCAAAGAGAGGACTTAGTACGCCAAGTGCAAGTATTAGAAGCATTTAGCGCTGCTAATGGGTGGAAATTTGAAACTATTCAAGATTTAGGGAGTGGTTTGAATTATCAGAAAAAAGGATTAAAAAAACTTCTTAAACGCATCATGCAAGGCGATGTTGCTCGATTAGTATTGACTCACAAAGATAGGTTATTGAGATTCGGTGCAGAGTTGGTATTTGCTATGTGTGAAGAGTTTGAAACCGAGGTGGTAATTATCAATAAAACCAGTGAGGAAGTCACATTTGAACAAGAACTAGTGCAAGACATGATTGAGCTTATTACAGTTTTTAGCGCTCGTCTTTATGGTTCTAGAAGTAAGAAAAACAAGAAGTTAATTGATGGTATGACTCAAGTAGTTAAGGAGTTGTCTTAATGCTGCTAGGTTTCAAAACAGAATTGAAACTGAATAATCAGCAGCACACGATGTTAATGAAGCACTGTGGTGTAGCTCGTCATGCTTGGAATTGGGGATTGGCTTTAACTAAACAAATCCTTGACCATAACAAAGCCAATCCTAACTCTAAAATCAAATTTCCCACTGCTATTGACTTACATAAGTGGTTAGTGGCATTGGTGAAATCTGATCAGGTATGGTACTACGAATGCTCTAAAAGTACTCCGCAACAAGCGCTCTTTGCGTTGCGAGAATCCTGGAAACGTTGCTTCAATAAAACTGCTGGTGTTCCGAAGTTCAAGAAAAAAGGTAAACGCGATTCTTTCACGCTAGAAGGTACAGTCAAGATTTTAGGCGACAGCAAGATTCAAGTACCTGTAATTGGTGTTCTCAGAACTTATGAGCGACTGCCACAGGTATTAATCAAGTCTGCAACAATTAGCCGACAGGCTGATAGATGGTTTATTAGTTTTAGGTTTGACGTAGAAGCTCAAAACTTGGGCAATACCGACGTTGTAGGCGTTGACTTGGGTGTTAAAACACAATTCTCTCTCAGTACTGGTGAAGTAGTTGTAGGTGCTAAATCCTATAAAAAATACGAAGCCAAACTGAGCAGAATGCAATGGTTGAATCGTCGTCAGATTATCGGTTCAAATAACTGGAAAAAAGCTCAATTACAGATAGCTAGGCTGCATAGAAAGATTGCTAACATCCGAAAAGATACATTGCACAAAATCACCACATTGTTAGCCAAGAACCACGGCACAATCGTGATAGAAGACCTAAATGTATCAGGCATGATGGCTAATCATAAATTGGCTAAGGCAATTGCCGATATGGGTTTTTATGAATTTCGTCGTCAGTTAACCTACAAATGTGAACTTTACGGTTCAAAGCTTGTCGTAGTTGACCGATGGTTCCCATCTACTAAACTTTGTTCCAATTGTGGAATCCAAAAAGAAATAATTGGACTTGATGAACGAGTGTTTAATTGTGAGCATTGCGGATTCACTCTTGGGCGTGATTTAAATGCGGCAATTAATTTGAAGAAAACCATGAGAAGGCAGAAGGAAGAAGGCAGAAGGCAGAAGGGAAACCCCATAAATAAATTTAAGGGTTTCTAACAAGGATGCTTGTATCTCGTGCTACGCATCTTGATACAAATTTTATTATCTTTTCCACGAATAAATTCGGGGGCTTGCAACCAAGTGGCAGAATGCAGAGGACTGAATTTTTGGTATAAATTTTTTCTTAAACCTTCTGCCTTCTGCCCTCTGCCTTCTGCCTTTCTTCGGTCAGTTAGACGGGGATAGCCTGTGGACTGGTTGAAGCCGACTTCTCCAGGTTGAAACAGGAAGTAAACGAAACCCAAAGCAATCTAATTGGTACAAGTTATCTTTGTATAGAAAAGTCCAACTATGAGCAACTTTGGGTAGGTTTTATGTAACGGTTTATACAATTGTGACTCGGTGTGGTTAATACTGATATGTGTCTTGAAAAAGGGAGTAGGGACAACGCTCTCCCCGTGATTAAAAATGAAAAATGTAAAATTAAAAATTTAATTAAATAAATTTTTAATTTTTAATTCTTAATTTTTAATTCCGAAGGTAGGGAGTAGGGAGTAGGGGAAAGGGGACAAGGGGACAACACTTCGCACAGGTTAAAAATGAAAAATGAAAAAAGAAAAATTTTTTTTAATTTTTAATTTTACATTTTTAATTTTTAATTCCCCGAAGGGGGGACAAGGGGAATTATACTAACCACTAACCACTAACCACTATCCACTAACCACTAACTACCAACAATCAACAATCAACAACCTAACATTCAAAATGGTATAAGCTGAGTTTTATCGCGGTTTCCAGTTGAGTGGAGTACAAACCGTCCTAGGGGCAATTCATGAATTTTCCCTATCCGTGTACCTCATTCAAACGAGCGATCGCTATGAGTTAGCTATTTGTTTGATTTATTCAAGGTGTATTTTATGCTGTTGCGTTCACTCACGGTTATTTTCTTTTCTTTTTTGATTGGGGTGTTGTCGTGGGTGTTTACTCCCCCTGCTGTCGCAATGACACAAATTAAATTATTCGACATTTCTTACAAAGAGTGTCCACCAGAAATGGCAAAAGGCGCTGTTACTAGCGGTACAACTATGGCTGCTAACTGCTTTCTTGTCACAGGTAAAGCAGAAAACTCTACCAATAAAACAGTTTACGACGCAGATATTTTTGGACGAATCTATGATGCTAATAATGATCCAGCAATGCAAAATCGTAACCGTCTTGGTTCAATTGCGGAAGTACCACCAGGCGTAAGTGATTTTGAATTGAGAATTTCTGTGCCAGCAAATCAACCCACCCCTTTAAAGTTAAAGCAATTTAAAGCAGCTGGGTTTAGTGCTAAAGTTCGTTAGTTGAAAATAGGGAGTAGGGAGTAGGGAGTAGGGAGTGGGGAGTGGGGGACAAGAGGAGTAGTTCATGGGGTCTTGCACTCGTCCAATTATTACCCCTAAACTAAAGTTTTGGGCTAAAAGCTCAAGGAGCATTAAAACCAACTATAACAAAGCTTTTAACCCGTTTTAACGGGTTTTAGCTTTGAGCCGGAACTTTAGTTCACGGCAGAAAAAATTAAAGTAGAGACGTGTCCTTTCAGGCGTCTCTACAACAGTGAGAGATGCAAATCCTGGTATAAATCTATCCAAGTAATGGCACCCTACTGAGAGAAGCGAGCAAACTGCCAATAACATTGAGTACCACAAAAGCCAGTATTGGAGAAAAATCCATACCACCCAATGGGGGAATAATATTACGGAATATGTTGAGATAAGGGTCGGTGATCTGGCTCAACGCGGCAAACGGTTGATTGTACATATTGATATTGGGGAACCATGTCAGCAAAACCCTAAAAATTAGTAGATAGCTGTAAATGGTTATAAAAGTAGTCAGTACTTGAATCAAAAAGTTGAGATCCATGGGTGGGTCAGTTTCCTTTTGTGTGTTAAGTGACAACTGTGGTCTTATATATTGATTTTAAGGTAGCTCAGGTCATGGCGTGTGCAGTTGTTGCTGCATTTACCATGATCATCTGTTTACAGCCATTTTCAGGTAAATAGACCACACGATATTGTAGGAGCGGGTTTTGTTTCAATCTTGAATTAAATTAGAAAGGATCTCAGCTAAACCCGCCTGTACAAAAAATTGTGGTTCAAATAAATGAAATTTGCTGTAACCTGCGATTTGAACCTCTTCAAGTGTCTTTAGTGAGCGACCTTTCATGCTTTCCCCGATCAGAGTTGCTATTCACACTACCCAATTGCTGCCGCACTTCATCAATTGTGGCATTCAACTGGGCAATTTTATCTTCTAGCGATCGCCTGGCTGTTTCCATTTCCATACCATCGCTTGGCGAAGCTTTCACCTGACGCCGCCGGGAAGATGCTTTTTTAACTTCCGGACTAGAAGATATTTGACGTTCATCTTCTTCGGTTAGTTCTTCGCTATCATTGCGAGAAGCAACTATTGCACCCACAATACCACCTACGACACTGCCGAAAACTGCTCCGGCTAAAAAACCGCCTGCAAAACCATCACGCTGACTCATATCTTTGCCCTCAATCTTTTAGGGGTTCTTGAGTTAGTTTCCTGTCCTAGCTGCATACTAGCTTAAGTCCCAAAAATGCGATCGCCAGCATCTCCCAAACCGGGTACAATAAAGCCTTGGCTGTTGACCTGTTCATCAATAGTTGCCGTATAAACTATTAAACCCGGATACGCCGCACTTAATTTTTGCAAAGCAGGAGGAGCCGCCACTACACATACAATCCTGATTAAAGCAGGGTCAACATCCCGTTGTGTCAATTCTTGCATTGCTTTCATCATTGACCCCCCCGTTGCCAGCATTGGGTCAGTAATTAATACCCGTGTTTGGGGAGGGAATTTTTCCGGCAATTTGTTCAAATAACAAGAAGGTTGCAGTGTATTTTCATCTCGCTCTAAGCCAAGATGATAAATCGATGCTAAAGGTAGCAACGCCTGCGCTCCCTCTAATAATCCTAACCCTGCCCGTAGAATCGGCACTACTGCCACTGGCACTTCTGGATTTATTAAAGTCGCCGGACAGGAACCTAAAGG
This sequence comes from Nostocaceae cyanobacterium, assembly GCA_051861145.1. GTDB lineage: Bacteria > Cyanobacteriota > Cyanobacteriia > Cyanobacteriales > Nostocaceae > JBHYDF01. Next base: position 14,664 of record JBHYDF010000063.1, on the reverse strand, counting down.
ACTCTGCACAGTCATATCTTGAGTAGGCAACCACTCTCGAGCAGCTTCGTAAGTCAGCCAGCGTCCTAATTCAGTCATGGCACTGCGAAATAATACTGAAGGCGTAGCTGCATCACGCGCTACAGCCAGCCAATGCTTAATTAGGGGATGGGGTGGAACATAAACACGCAATTGTAGCGTCATAGCCAGAAAAAAGGCGTTTCGTAATTGTATAACAACTGAAACATCATAATACCCTTTCCTGCGTTCGACTATCTGCTAAAATTAACACTTGCAAAAATAATTGAAAAAAATTCGCATTAATAGTTGACAGTTTTTCTCAATCAAAGTTATATTAACAATCAGTGTTCTCCTCTCTTTAAGGATCGGCAGACGGGATTAGCCAGCAGCAGCAGGCTTGTCCCTCTTTTTTTGGGCATGGGGCATGGGGCATTGGGCATGGGGCATGGGGCATTGGGCATGGGGCATTGGGTAAGAAAGGTGCGTATTTTTTGGTATTCTGGGAGTTAGACAGGCTACAGTGTAAATTCGTAATTATTTGGAAATGGCTGATTTTATGCCTCAAACCACTAGTTCCTATTTTGATGTAATTGTCATTGGTTCTGGAATTGGCGGTTTGGTGACAGCAACTCAACTGGCGGCTAAAGGTGCTAAAGTACTTGTTTTAGAAAGCTACTTGATCCCAGGTGGCAGCGCTGGCTATTTTGAGCGGCAAGGCTATCGCTTCGATGTAGGCGCGTCGATGATTTTTGGATTTGGACGACGCGGCACTACAAACTTACTCACCCGCGCCTTAGATGCCGTTAACGTCAGCTTAGAAGTAATTCCCGATCGCGTACAAATCCACTATCATCTACCCAACGATCTAAATCTGAAGGTAGAACGAACTTATGAAAAGTTTTTGCAAAATCTGATTGCGTATTTTCCTCACGAAGCTAAAGGAATTCGTCGCTTTTATGATGAGTGTTGGCAAGTTTTTAACTGCCTAAATTGTATGGATTTGTTATCGCTGGAAGAACCACACTATTTGATGCGTGTATTTTTTCAGCATCCTTTAGCTTGCCTAGGGTTGGTAAAATACTTACCACAAAATGTCGGAAATGTGGCACGGCGCTATATCCATGACCCCCAATTATTAAAATTCATCGATATGGAATGCTATTGCTGGTCGGTCGTACCAGCGGATATGACTCCTATGATTAATGCCGGAATGGTATTTTCTGACCGCCACTATGGTGGAGTTAACTATCCCAAAGGCGGTGTGGGACAAATTGCCCAAAAACTTGTAGAGGGATTGATTAAAACAGGAGGTCAAATTAATTACCAAGCCAGAGTCGCGGAAATTCTCATAGAAAACAAGCGTGCCGTCGGTGTCAAACTCGCTAACGGTCAAATTTATCGCGCTCAGCGCATTGTTTCCAACGCTACAAGGTGGGATACCTTCTACAAATTATTACCACCAGAAGAAATACCAATTAATGAGAAAAAATGGCAGCAACGCTATCACAAATCACCTAGTTTTCTCACTTTGCATATGGGCGTCGAAGCGTCTGTCTTGCCTGCAAAAACGGAATGCCATCACATTATCCTAGAAAACTGGCAGAAAATGACAGCACCGGAAGGTACAATTTTTGTGTCAATTCCCACCTTGCTCGATCCAGATTTGGCACCACCCGGATATCACATCATTCACTCGTTTACGCCACATTGGATAGATGATTGGCAAGGACTATCGGCAAAGGATTATGAGACAAAGAAAGAAGAAGCCGCCGGGCGAATTATTGACCGATTGGAGAAAATTTTTCCCGGCTTAGATGCAGGGTTAGATTATTTAGAAGTGGGGACACCACGCACCCATCGCCGCTTTTTAGGGCGTGAGGATGGTACTTATGGCCCTATTCCTCGGCACAAGTTGCGGGGGTTGCTGGGAATGCCGTTTAATAGAACCGCTATTAAGGGACTTTATTGTGTGGGTGATAGTACCTTTCCAGGACAGGGGTTGAATGCGGTAGCTTTTTCTGGGTTTGCTTGCGCCCATCGTATTGCTGTTGATTTGGGATTGTAGAGATGTATCGCCCTCACGTCAATCAAAAGTCTGCAAAAATCAGATATTAGGATATTACGAACACAGATGGACACAGATAGACACAGATAAATATCGATATACATCTGTGTTCATCTGTGTCTATCTGTGGTTAATTTTCTCAAGAAAACAGTTTACTGCGATCGCGCTCATTTGATTACAGCCATTTTCAGGTAAATAAGCCACACGATATTGTGGGTTTTTGTTTTGTTTCAATCTTTCAATCAAATCGAAAGAATCTCTGCTAAACCCACCCCTATCACAAATTGTGGTTCAAACAAATGAAAATCTTCTCAGAGGATGTTTGAAAAGTCAACAAGTATACTCGAAACCTCTCTCCAAACCTCTCTCCTGCAAGGAGAGAGGCTTTGAAACCCCCATTCCCTCATAGGGAAGGGGGGTAGGGGGGTTAGGTTTCGAGGGTTTTGATATTAATAACGATACTTTTCAAACATCCTCTCAGCATATACCCAAACAATATAGTAATAATTCAACTATTTATCTAAAAAATAAACGCTCGCTAAAAACTCTGCGTTCCCACCGAAGTTCTGATCGTCCGAGCGGGGGTGGCTGCAAGGCGCTTCGCCTTGCAGCGTCGGGCAAACGCCCGACGGCGGAAAAATCGGAGATTTTTCCGCCCCCGCCGGACGCGCTTCGCGATCGGCGGAAGCCGCCGCTCAGACTTCTCTCTGCGCGTACTCTGCGCCCCTCTGCGTTTAAAAACACTAAAATTTTACTAATATCTCAAAAAAGATTATTTTTTTCTTTGAAAACAAGCCCACAATTAGGAGTAATCTTTCTCCATGCATTTGTGGGCTTTCTTGAATTATCTGCTTAACCATGTACAATTTTTTCAGGTATGCAACTTTGTTGAATTTGAGCGATCGCTTACCAATATTTGATACTTAAGGTTGTGTATCTCCTCCTTCGGGCAGAAGTGCCATATACTGAACTTTTTGTTTTGTTCCTGATAATAAAACAATGAGCAATACAAATGTGAGAAATGCAAAACCGGCACTAGCATAAAAGACTCCTTGGATTCCCAAAAACGCAATACCGATACCAGCCATAGCGGGACCAAGTGCCCTTCCTAATGATTGAATCGTTATATTTATTGCCATAAATCCACCGCGATTATCTTCAGGGGCTAGTCGTGCAAACATTGTTTGAAGTGATGGAAGTGCAAGACCTTGGGCACCACCAAATACAAACATAGGGATTATAAGTAGCCAAGCGTTATGAATAAAAGGAGAAATTAATAGTGCCAAACCACAGATAATGAAAGAGACTTTGATGAGAGTGATTTCCGAAAACCTCCGCGTTAACAATCCCAACTGGGAAGCAACAAGGGCAAGAGACACTTCCATGCTTGCAAGGATTACACCAATCACTGCACCAGATGCACCAAGCGATTTTGCTGCCAAAATAGGGATGCAGATAAAGCAGGTTCCAAACTCTAGAAAGAACAGAGAAAGTACTGCAAACATCAGCCCAAGCAAGGAAGGATTGTTAATACTGTTCCAGGTATTTTTCACATAAACTTTGAACTTGAAATTACCAGCACTACTTTGCTTCTTTGCCTTTGGAAGCTTCAATTTTGTTAATACCAACAATGCAAGCGGCAAAGCAAAAAGAGATAGCAGAAACGTAAATCGCCAGCTTAATTGTGCTAATCCACCACCAATTATGGGATAAACTGTCGAACTGATGCCAATCATGCTGACATTTAATGCCATAGCAACTGTCAGCATTTTTCCAGCATATAAATCACTAATCAGAGTGAGTGACAGAGATTCTAAGCTAGCTGCACCAATACCTTGTAAAAATCTCCACTCAATCAGACTGCGAAAATCTTGAGCGCTAGCGCTGAGAACCCCGCCGAAAGCAAACAGCAGCAAGGAAGGGATGAGGATTTGTTTTCTGCCAACGCGATCGGCTAAAACCCCAAATATCGGAGTTCCAATCGTAATGGGTATAAGAAAGGCAGACATTATCAGTCCAATTTCTTCAGGTGGAATGTTTAAAGATTTTGCTAAGGTTGGCAGTATTGGGTTGACAGTCATCACTCCTAAAACTGCGATTAGTGTTATTCCGATGATGATAAGAAGATTTTGTTTTTGATGTATTTTTATTGCATTTTTCGAGTTATTTGTATTCTGAAAGGGACTCATGTTTTTCATTGCCTCAATAAATTTTACTTTGTATTTAGCTATTTATGAATACATGAGTCAGCTTAGTTTTTTAGAAAAATAACCGTTGACAAAAGTCTGAAAAAGTCTGTAAATTCGCCTCAACTAAATATATAAATTTCTTCTACTTTTGTTGATGTTATAGGTAAATATGGCTATGACTAAAGTCTTACTGAAATTCCAGAAGGGTTCTTTATATAGGATTCCTATTAGACATCTGGTGAAAAAGAATGTAGAGACCGTAAATTTACGGTCTCTACAAGGATTCTGGCTGACACATAGTTAATTATCGGAGATGTCTATTTAATTGTTGAAAGACATGTAGGGTGGGCACTGCCCACCCTACTCTAATAGATAATGTAATACATAAATCAACTGACATCTTGCGTCATTTTCAACAAGAGCCAGAGGCTCTAATTCTCGTTACCAGGTTGAACCTGGTAACGAGATTTTGGTGGGCTGCCGCCTCTCGATTCTTTATAATGGTGAGACCAGTGCTGTAGGCGGGTCTCCCGCCGAAGGCAACTGGCGAACCCGGAGGGTGCAAGATGTGATTCAAAAACAAATTATCCCTCTTCACTCACTCTCATTTTTATAGAGTGATAGAAGAGGGATAGGAGAAATCAAAACCTAAACAATCTGAAACTCAAACGTTACCAAATCTCGTTTACCAAAACTGAAGCGCAAACCTGGTTTTAACTTGTACCAAATTCCAGGTAGCATTGGATATTTGTTAATATAAGTGCCGTTAGAACTGCCCATATCTTGGATATAGTAATCTTTTCCATCAAAGCGAATCTGGGCATGATTCCGCGAAACCACTCCAGCATTTGGGAATGTGGAAATATCTACATCAGGAGGAATACGCTTGTTGGGTTTACCAATATTAAGTATCGAGAAGCTTTCAGGTAATTCAATAGTTTCATTTGTTTGGAGGTGAACTAACTGAGCAACGGGCAGTTGCGGAAGAGTGGGAGATTCAATGTAGGTAGGAGTAGTTACTGGTTGTGGTGTTGGGATACTGAACTTCGGTTTTCTAATAGTTAGTAAAGCATTGAATATTATAAGTGAGGCAAAGGCAAAAACTGCACTTGCATAAAAGACCGTTTGTGTTCCCCAAACCGCATCGACTCTACTACCTAAAAATGGGCCTAGTGTCTGTCCCCATGATTGAATTGTTGTACTTACCGCCATAAAACCAGCCCGAGATTCTTGGGCTGCAAGACCTGCTAACAGTGCTTGAGAACATGGAAATGCAATCCCTTGAGCCGCACCAAATAAAAACATCGGGATGAACAGCAGCCAAACGTTAGGAACTATAGGGATAATTAATAACGCTAATGCAGAGAGAATGAAAGAAAATTTAATTAGCTTGATTTCCGAGTATTTCCGTGTTAATCTTCCCAATTGAGAAGCGACAATAGCTACAGATACTGATATGCTAGCGAGGGTAATACCATTGATCGCCTCAGAGGCACCAAGAGATTTTGCCGCTAAAATTGGGATATAGGTAAAGCTTCCAACTTGCAGCAAGAACACAGACATCACCACAAACAACAACCCAAGTACCTGACGATTATTAATGCTGCCCCAGGTAGTTTTTAGATAGGATTTGAGATGAAAATTTTGAGCATGACTTTCGTGTCTTGGCAGCTTTAATGTTATTAATACTAACAGTGCCACCGGAATGGCAAACAGCGATAAAAGAAACGGATATCGCCAACTCAACGCGCCTACCAACCCACCAATTAAAGGAAAAAGTGCTGAACTAATGGAAATTACGATCGCATTAAATGCCATCACACCAGTCAGCTTTTTCCCTTGATAAAGGTCGCCGATAATAGTGAGTTGCAGAGGTTCTAAACTCGCAGTACCCACACCTTGTAACAATCGCCACCCAAGCAAACTTTGAAAATTATTAGCTAAGCCGCTGAAAGCTCCACCCAGAGCAAATACTAGCAGTGAGGGGATTAAAATTTGCTTTCTACCAAAAGTATCAGCGAGAACTCCGAATATTGGAGTTACAATTGCACCAGGTACTTGAAAAAGAGTCGATATATTTGCAGCTTGGTCGCTAGAGACATTGAAATAGTCTGCGATCGCTGGCACTACAGGGGCATAAATGGTTCCCCCCAGAATTGTCATCAATGTCAAAAAATTGATGATGTAAAAATTCTTATCCTGGTGTATTTTTGTTGCACTTTTAGGTTTGGGTTTCATGGTAGAGGAACTCATGGGTTTTTGATATCAATTTCTTTTTCATTTAATGACTACAATTAATTTATAGGTTTTCCGAATCCTCAAAAGTCATAAAAAGTCAGAAAAGGTCAGAAAAAATATCCGGAAAAAATCAGAAATAAAAGTCGTAAACTCTATCCTGAAAAGATAGAATAAATACGACTTTAATTAGATAGAGCTTATTTGCAGTTTTTTAAATCATGTTTATTGTAAATATTCTAGTTGAAATAAACATCTGAAAATTGTCTAGTTTCTAGGTCAACAAAATATATAAATTCACTCTGACTTTCGCTGAGCCAATAAGTAAATATGCCTAAAACCAAAGTAAGAAGTATAAAACGCAGGTTGATTACTCAACCTGCGTTTTTTTCTAAGAGGATGTCTGAAAAGTTTTTAATTAATCATATTTATTACCCAAAATCGTTTAGATCCCCCCAACCCCCCTTAAAAAGGGGGGCAAAAAGTCTTTTAAAGTCCCCCTTTTTAAGGGGGATTTAGGGGGATCTAAGATTAATTGGTTTAAAACCATACTTCTCAGACATCCTCTAACATTTAGGTTATGCCAGAGCAGCGCCTAATTGTCTTCCGGTTTGGGGTCCAACTATTCCATCTACGGTTAAGTTGTTGTCTTGTTGAAATTTTTTGACTGCGTTTTCGGTCAATTCATCAAATTCGCCGTTAACCGCAATTTGGTATCCCAGTTGGGATAAATCACCTTGCAGACGTTCAACATCTGCACCAGTGGCACCACGACTTAGAGGGGGAATTTGGTTCGTCATTGTTAGTTTCTCCTTAATTAATACAAGTGAACGGTCATACCATTTTGGATTTTAGATTTTAGATTTTAGATTTTGGATTGTGAAAACTATGCGCCTGGGCTGTTTTTGCAATCCATATTTCACAAATCTTTTTCCAAATGGTGTTATTTTGAAGCCAAAAAGTTTTGATTGAATTGGCTTCGATTCAATGGCACGTACGTTAAACATGAACCTACGTTAACCAAAGCTTTTTTGTGTTTGCAGACTGCTCAAGCTATCAAACAACATCCCATTCCACTTCGAGGCGTGTATAACCACGGTTGAGCATTGCGGGGATATGGGTTAGTTGTTGATTGGGGCAAAGTCGTAAACTTGGTAAGCGCTGTGATAATATCTCGATCGCAATTCGTCCTTCTCGACGTGCTAAGCTCGAACCCAAACAATGGTGCATTCCATGACTAAATGCAATATGGTTAACAGGTGCATCTTTGAAACGCTCAATATTAAAGTTGTCTGCATCTGCATACCGAGTTTCATCGCGGTTGGCGGAACCATACAGTATCAGAACCCTAGATCCCTTGGGTATTGTTATTTCTCCCATTGAAACTTCTGTGGTTGTAACGCGAACCATTGATGGCGCAGGAGTATCGTATCTGAGTACTTCTTCTAATGCAGCAGGAATGAGTGATGGAGTTTCATGGAGTTTTTGCCACACTTCGGGACGCTCAACTAAGAGTTTAATTGCAGTTCCAATGAAATCCGCGCTTGTTGCGTGTCCAGCAACAATCATCTCGCACAAAAGCAACACTAACTCAGGGGTACTCAACCCAGAATCCAGTATGTTAGTTATTAAGTCGTTTTGAGGTGCTTGTCGTTTTTCTTCGATTAAACTTGCAACGAAGTGCTGTAAAGAGACAAAACTACGAGCGCATTCAACTTGACGTTCTGGGGGCAAAGGTGTTGAGAATAGTTGCGTCATGTCCTTAGCCCACCGCGTGACTTCTGGCATGATTTTCAGCGGAACGCTGTACATCGTGAGGATAACCTCAAGCGGGAGTGGATGGGCAAATTTTTCGATGATTTCCGCACGACCATCATTAATAAAACCATCTAGCAATCGATTGCCAATTTTGCGAATTGAATCTTCTACATAAGTAAGCTGTTCTGGTGCAAACACTTTCATAAAAGGAGCGCGTAAGCGTTTGTGTTGCTCACCATCACTATTAATCAAAGAAACAAAGGGAAAGCCTTGACGTAATACTTCGATTACTTCTGGTGTAGAGTTGACTATCGACTTGAGGCTACTGGCGGAAGAAAATCGTGTTGGATCTTTGAGTACATTGATGATGTCATCATAACGAGTAAGAACATAAGCGTCAAACAATGAACTGTAAAATATTGGTTCCTCTTTTCTCGCACGCTTAAAGAAAGTGTAGGGATCATCAAGTTGTGGGTTAACAAAAGGTTGGAACTCCTCCCCAAGATGAGGGCAAGTTTTTTTATCAGACTGGGTTGAATTTTGTCCTATCATTGTTTCGATTCCTTTTTACTTACATATGTGCAATTAAAATCAAGCGCGATCGCGTTACGATTTCTCAACAATTTGAGCTAGGCGGATTATTTTTCGGTGCAGGTCAAAATTAATGTGGTGGAGTAATAGGTTATACAGTTCCGAAAGTGATACCTAGTTTTTTGAGCCACTTACGATAAGCGATGGTGGTGCGATCGCTCGGTAGATGAAATTCGGCTTGCAAGTCTAAGGGTAAACGTTTTGGTCGTTGGGATTCTACGGCTTCAATGTCTTGACTAATAATCGTACTTACAAAGCCACGAAACTCGTTTTCTGGAACTTCTTGGGGTTCATTTAAGAACATCCACCTCCACGCAACGCATTCTTCTTCATCGATAGGCGTGATCAAGAAGAAGATAGTCAAACCCTGATCGCCTGCTCCCCTGCGTAAGCATACAGTGAAGGGACGTAAGATGTGTAAGCCTGCACTGTCGGCTTTCCCGTCTTTTCCAGATAAACCAGGATCAACCTGCCAGACATTCACCTCGCTGACTTTGATCCCATCTTCGTTCACTTCTACTTTATAGTCACCCATTATTGCCTGCTCAGGTTCGCCTAGGGTTCCCCCATGCACGTAGGGTATGTGGTTAACATCGATGAAGTTTTCTAAAGCGCGTGGAGCGCTAGATAGATAACGGTCGGGACCGAAGCAAAACTTTTGATAGTTTGAGTCCGAGTCTTCCCATTCCGCAAAGAAAGGTACGTCTTTTTCTGGTGTTCCCAAACAAACCCATACAAATCCGTAGCGCTCTTGAACGTGGAATGTTTGGACACAAGCTCGTGAACGTTTTGGTGGTGGCTGATCTGGATGAGCGGGAACGTGTACGCAATGCCCTGAGTTGTCAAAAGCAAAGCCGTGATAAGGACAGACAAGAGTATCTTCTTTGACCCATCCTCTTGCCAGACTTGCTCCTCGGTGCGGACACCGGTCTTGCCAAGCCAAGGCTTCGTCACCATTGCGCCACAGTACTAAATCTTCACCCAACAGACGAGCCTTGAGGATTTTTCCTGGTTGTAAATCTTGCGATCGCGCTACCACATACCAATCGTTTTTCAGAAACTTATCCATTTTGATTTGACTCCTATGAGATGATTATCTGAGTTACATCAAGTTAGATATAAATAGGTGTAAGTAAAATCAAGTTATGTATCAGTGCTTTTATGTGTCTGAGTTAATTAGGCGTTTGGGCTAATGTTTTTGTCTTTATCTAGTTGGATTTTAATAATCCGTTTTGCATCTATGTTTAGTCATCATCAACCACTAAGCCTTTTACGCAAATAATGAATTACTTTTGATAAATAGCTGACTTTTTCTGACCTTTTCTGACTCTTGGTTGAGTTACCGTTTTTTTTGGTTTAGAACTATAGGAATCCTGAATCAATCTTGAAAAATCTCTAAGAGGATGTTTGGAAAGTCTCACATAACACATCAAGTTCTTGCAGATCCCCCCTAACCCCCCTTAGAAAGGGGGGGAAATTTTCTCAAAGTCCCCCAATTTAGCGGGGGATTTAGGGGGATCTAAACGTCTGCGTGTTTAAAACAATACTTTTCATACATCCTCTAAGAGGATGTTTGGAAAGTCTCACATAACACATCAAGTTCTTGCAGATCCCCCCTAACCCCCCTTAGAAAGGGGGGGAAATTTTCTCAAAGTCCCCCAATTTAGCGGGGGATTTAGGGGGATCTAAACGTCTGCGTGTTTAAAACAATACTTTTCATACATCCTCTAAGAGGATGTTTGGAAAGTCTCACATAACACATCAAGTTCTTGCAGATCCCCCCTAACCCCCCTTAGAAAGGGGGGGAAATTTTCTCAAAGTCCCCCAATTTAGCGGGGGATTTAGGGGGATCTAAACGTCTGCGTGTTTAAAACAATACTTTTCATACATCCTCTAAGAGGATGTTTGGAAAGTCTCACATAACACATCAAGTTCTTGCAGATCCCCCCTAACCCCCCTTAGAAAGGGGGGCTTTTTTCAGGTTTTACCTTTTAGCTAGGCTTTCTGAAGGCAACCCGTAGGTGTTTGGGGCCGTGAAAAACGATGTTATCTACCCACTCAACTTTCTCGTCTATCAAACGTAGTTCAGGCAAACGGTTGAGTAAGATATTTAAGGCAATAGCTGCTTCAGCGCGTGCTAGGGCAGAACCAAGACAAAAGTGAATGCCGCTACCAAAGCCGCAGTGCTTGTTGTCCTGACGCTGTATATCAAGAACATCGGGGTTTTGAAAGCGATCAGGATCGCGATTAGCAGAACCAAGCATCAACCCCACGCTGTCTCCACGCTGGATCAGCTTGCCACCAATTTCAATATCTGCATAAGCCCAACGTGTGACCATCTGCACAGGACTGTCATAGCGTATTAGTTCTTCAACCGCCCCTGGTGTATATTCGGGATGGGAGCGCAACAGGTTAAGGGCATCTGGGTTGCGGAGTAACGCCAGTGTTCCCTTGGTAATTAAGTTGACTGTAGTTTCGTGACCGGCTGTCAGTAGGTGAATGCATGTGGCAAGAACTTCTTCATCGGTGAGTTTGTTGCCCTCGTCTTGGGCTTTCACTAAGGCAGTGATGAGATCCTGTCCTGGTTTGGCATGTCGTTGCGCGATCGCTTGCTTAAAATATTCAATAAATCCTTGAGTTGCCTGTTCGGCTTGCTCGTAGACTTCTGGTGATGGTGTCAGACGCGAAGCACTAGCATGTTGCAAGGATAACGCCCATTTCCGGAATAATGGGCGATCCTGCGGATCTACACCTAGCAAATCGGCGATAACCATCACCGGTAGAGGAAAGGCAAAGTCCTCAGCCAAATCCATTTCTCCACGGGTATCAAAGCGATTTAGCAAACAGTCTATGATACCGAAGATGGCTGGACGAATGTTTTCAACCATCTTTGGCGAGAAAACTTTATTTACCAGCGTACGTAAGCGCGTGTGGTCTGGTGCATCTCGAAAGACCATCCAGTTACTAACCATCGAACTAAAGCCGCGATATGCTGCCGGTACGGGTGCGCCTTCTCCGTCGTCTCTAACTTTCCAAGCCTCGCGACCGAATTTAGGACTTTCAAGCACCTGCATTACATCTTCATAACGGAAGAGATACCAAGCACCAGGCAATCGAGGGTTTGAAGAAATTCCCCAATGAACGGGGTCTTGCTCTCTGTAGCGACTGTAGACTGGGTAAGGATCTGCGATAACTTCAGGTATAAATGGATTCAGTCTTTCAATTGTTGTAAAGCTAGACATAGTTAACCTCAAAGAAGTTTGTAAGCAATTCAGTAATTATTCTAGGTCTATAAGTTTTAATGGAAACTTAAGTTGTGAAAGCATTTGCGTCATCTGGTCGCGTCCTTGGCTGAAACACCGCGCCACAGACGGTCTGGATTCCAGACACTTAACGTAATTTGTCAGCCTGGGCAGATGCTTGTAGCTGTAAACTATACGCAGATAGGCGAGAGTGGGTGCAGCAGCACAATCTGCTAGAGAAAATTCTTCGCCAGCGAGCCAGGTACGCCCTTGAAGTCGCTCGTCTAGTAGCTGACAAGCTGTCTCCAGCAGTCGCTTAGCTTTGACTACCTCCTTGCCGCCCCGCTCCTCTACCGGACGTTGGCTGTCGTCAAACAGCGCCTGACGCCCATTATTGATGTACACATCAACTATCCGTTCCAACATGCGAACCTCTAAAGCAAGCTCTGGGTAAGAAGGAATAAGGCGGGGACTGTTCTGAAAGTGCTGGTTGAGGTACTCGATAATGATGCTTGCCTCAAAAAGCACCTGATTGTTATCAGTTAAAAGCGTTGGGATTTTGGCAAAGGGGTTAATTTGCATGTAGCGCTGACGCGCTTCGGAATCGAAAAGATTGACCTCAACAGGTATAAAATTTGCGTTTTTCTCGTAGAGAGCAATTAAAACTCTTTGGGAGTAAGATGAGGCAGGAGCGTAGTAAAGTTTCATCAGTAGTTCATAGTTAATAGTTCATAGTTCATAGTTAATAGTTCATAGTTCATAGTTCATAGTTCATAGTTCATAGTTCATGGCTATTAACCATTAACCATTAACCATTAACCATTAACCATTAACCATTTAGAAATATCCGCGAACGCGGTCAATTAACGCACCTGGGTCATTGGGCAGGGTGTCGCCTCTCCAAGCTACGTGTCCATCAGGTCGTACTAAAACATAAGCGCGATCGTACAGCTTGGCAATTTCTGGATTATCGATTGGCTGGTTTATAAAAGGTACACCTCTTTCTTGACAAGCCTTCTCGAAAGTATCAACTCCCTGTTCTCCTTGGAAACTCATCAAAACAAACTCATGACCAAATAAATCCAACGTAGATTTAGCAGGTTCTAACCATGCGTGGGGTGCGCGACAACCTGGGTAGCTGGTTTGAGTCCACTGGTTAGAGTTATCACTGGGGGGTGTACCGTCGGGAACGATCGCCGGTGATTCATACCGAAATCCAAAGTGAACCCCAGGTGCGTCAAACTCTCGCTTAACGTTACTGCGTTCCATACCAATAGCCATTTCCTTACGGATTTGCTCACCTTCCGGGGAGTCGCTCATAATCACTGGAGGTATGGCGCGGCTTTGAGTGCGCTTAAGGTTGGCGTTGGCTTCTTCGAGATTTCGTACTGCAATGGGACGCCGCTCAATTTCATAAGTATCTAGCAGCTTAGAACCAGCCCAGCCTTTAAGGGTGGCGGCTAGCTTCCAGCCCAGATCCAGCGCATCACAAATGCCAGTGTTCATGCCGAAACCGCCGGAGGGTGAGAGTGTATGGGCAGAGTCGCCAACGAAGAAGATCCGCCCGTAACGAAATTGTTCTGCTACTCGGTGAGTGAGACGCCAGGGAACGTTAGAAACTATTTCTATCGGGGTATCAATTGATATGGCAGCCCGGATTGCTTCTTCGGCGTCCCGCACTTCTCCATTTTCTTTGGGTTTTAAAATTAAGCGATATAGTTCCTTTCCATCTACTACTCGTAGGGGTTCTTGTATAGTTGGATTCACTAGAAAGAAAACCATTGCGTGATGCTTGCCAAGTTGAGTCGCTAAATTAGGAGCTTTGAAAACGACGCTTTGGAATGCTTGGGTTTCGTGGTAGGTTATTGTATTAACGTCGCAAGCCTTACGTACTGTACTGCGGGCACCGTCGCAAGCAACCATGTATTTTGCGTGGATTTCTTCTGTGTGTCCTGATTCTAAATTGGTAACTTGAGCGATCGCGCTTTCTTCTGTTTGCTCAAAACTATCAAGGCGTCGGTGCAGGAGGATTTGTCCATCTGGGTACAGTCCTAAGTGATGCATGAAAACAGGAGCAAACCAGTTTTGAGGACAAACTTGCTCTGGTTCTGGGGTGTAGTCAGGAAGTTTGCGCTCTGCGTAAGATGGAAAATGTACTCGGTATATTTCATGTCCACCAACGGTTGTAACCCAGGCTACATCTAAAGTGTGATTACGGGGCCAGCCTGCGTTACGTATTTGCTCGGCGATACCCCAACGGCGGCAAAGTTCCATTGAACGCGGCCCGACAGTGCTAACTTTGGGATCGGTTACTTCTCCGTCTGTTTGTTCGATTAAGATACAATCGATTCCTTGGTAGCGTAGTTCTACTGCCATCGCTAGACCAACAGGCCCGCCACCGACAATTAGTACATCTGTTTTAAGAGTAGTATTCATATACTTTTGAAGAGTTAATGGTTAATGGTTAATGGTTAATGGTTAATGGTTAATGGTTAATGGTTAATAGCCATGAACTATGAACTATGAACTATGAACCATGAACTATGAACTATGAACTATGAACCATGAACTATGAACCATGAAC
>JBHYDF010000062.1:0-38829 GCA_051861145.1 Nostocaceae cyanobacterium | reverse complement strand
TTCCCAATTCCCAATTCCCAATTCCCAATTCCCAATTCCCAATGCCCAATGCCCATTCCCCATTCCCCATTACCCTATGTTTGTTGACTTTTTTATTAAGCGGCCTGTTTTTACCAGTGTCTGCGCCATAATCATTCTGATAGTAGGGGCTGTTAGCATTCCTACTCTACCTACGGAACAGTATCCGGAAATTAGCCCAACTCAAGTTAGTGTTACTGCTAACTACGTCGGTGCAAGTGCTGAAGAGGTGGAAAATACCGTTACAACGATCCTAGAACGACAAATTAACGGGGTCGAAGGTATGCGGTATATGTCTTCCAGCAGTACCAACAGTGGTACTAGTACAATTAATGTCACCTTTGACGCCTCGCGAGATCCAGACCTTGCCACTGTCGATGTACAAAATCGTGTGTCACTGGCTGAACCGCAACTGCCTGAACCAGTACAGCGGACGGGTGTCACTGTTACTAAGCAGTCAAATAATATTCTCTTGGCAATGGGGTTGTACAGTGAAAAAGGAGAGTATGACACTGTATTTTTAAGCAACTACGCTGACCTCTACATCGCAGATGCTCTGAAAAGAATTGAGGGTGTAAGTGAAGCGCGAATTTTTGGCGAACGCCGCTATGCTATGCGTTTGTGGCTTGACCCGAACCGTCTTGCTAGTCGTAACCTCACAGCTGCTGATGTCGTTGATGCCCTGAATGAACAAAACATACAGGTAGGTGCTGGGCAAATCGGTCAGCAACCAACGCCAAAAGAGCAAATGTATCAAGTAGACTTACGCGCCATCAGTAGGCTGACGGAAGTCTCTGAATTTGAGGATATGATTCTCAAAACCGGCGAAGATGGTACGCTAGTTAAGCTAAGAGATGTGGGACGAGCTGAACTAGGGGCAGAAAACTATAACACGTTTTTGCGCTTTAGAGGTCAAGATGGTGTGGGTATTGGTATATTTCCCACTCCAGGGACTAACGTTTTAGATATAGCCAAGGCAGTTAAAGCGGAAATGGCTCGGCTTTCTGAGAATTTTCCGCCAGGAATGGAGTATCAAGTTGCTTTTGATACAACCAGTTTCATTGAAGCGTCGCTTTATGAAGTGGTGATTACCCTGTTAATGGCGATCGCTCTGGTTATCCTGATCATTTTTCTTTTCTTGCAGGATTGGCGTACCACGTTAATTCCCATTATCACAATTCCTCTGGCATTAATTGGGACATTCGCCTTCGTCAAAGCTTTCAATTTTTCTATCAATACTTTGACTCTGTTTGGGCTTACCTTGGCAACAGGGATGGTGGTTGATGATGCAATCGTGGTAGTTGAAGATATCGCCCGTTTGATTCAAGAAGAGGGAATGACACCGCGTCAAGCGGCTTCAGTGGCAATGCGGGAACTAACTGGGGCAGTAATTGCTACTTCTCTGGTGTTAATGGCAGTGTTTGTACCTGTCGCTTTCTTCCCAGGATCTACGGGACAGATATATAAACAATTTGCGTTAACCATTGCCTTTTCTATTACCATTTCTACCTTTTTGGCGCTAACCCTCACTCCTTCTCTTTCTGCTTTGCTATTGCGTCGCCGGAGGAGACAGCGTGGTATTTTGGGCTGGCTTTTTGGTCTGATTAACAGGTTGCTGGACTCAATGCGTCAGGGGTATAAGTGGTCTCTCAATCGCTTAGTTCGGATCAAAGCTATTGTCATCGTGCTGTTTATCTTGTCTTTAGGACTGACTGGCTGGCTTTTTACCCGCGTACCCACAGCATTTCTCCCTGATGAAGACCAAGGTTATTTCATCACTATTATTCAAGGACCAGAGGGGGTTTCACTCAACTACACTAGCGATGTGATGCGCCAAGTAGAAGAAGAAATCCTCAAACTACCCGAAGTTGTTGGTACTTTTGCTGTAGGTGGGTTTAGTTTTGGTGGTGGTACTGCTAATACTGGTGTGATTTTTACGACTCTAAAGCCGTGGGATGAGCGTACTGGCAAAAATCAGTCGGCACAAGCACTTATTGGTCAATTACAGCCAAAATTAGGGACAATTACTGAATCACGAGTGTTCCCTGTAAACCCTCCAACAATTCAAGGTTTAGGTAGTTTTGGCGGTTTCCAATTTCAGCTACAAGAAAGAAGGGGTAACAGTGGCTTAGACACGATGGTGCAAGTTATGGGTCAGTTATTGGGGCGTGCAAATCAAGCCCCAGAATTGCAAAAACCTGTATTTAGCACTTTTGCTGTAAATACGCCGCAAATATTAATTGAAGTAGACCGTAACCGAGCCAAAGCGTTACAAGTTGATGTTGATGAAATCTTCAACACTCTACAAAGTAACTTGGGTTCGCGGTATGTCAACGACTTTAATTATGAGCGGCGGACTTACCGAGTGTACGTCCAAGCAGATGCTCAGTTTCGCTCCAACCCAGAGGATATCAGTAAATTATACGTTCGCTCTGCCAATGACCAAATGATTCCTCTGAGCAATCTTGTCAAACTTACCCGGGCTACCGGAGCGCAAACAATTAACCACTATAACTTATTCCGGTCAATTGAAATCACTGGTTCGGCGGCTGTGGGTTACAGTTCCGGACAAGCTATTCAAACGATGGAACAAATAGCAAACCAGGTTTTACCACCAAGTTTTGGTTACGAATGGTCGGGGATAGCTGCGGAAGAACAAGAATCTGGTGGTCAAGCGCCTATAATTTTTGCTTTGGGACTTGTGT
This sequence comes from Nostocaceae cyanobacterium, assembly GCA_051861145.1. GTDB lineage: Bacteria > Cyanobacteriota > Cyanobacteriia > Cyanobacteriales > Nostocaceae > JBHYDF01. The sequence continues at coordinate 36,106 of JBHYDF010000062.1, read as the reverse complement.
TTGTGTTCTTGGTATTGTCTGCTCAATACGAGAACTATGTTGACCCGTTGATTATTATGCTATCGGTTCCTCTCGCTGTTTTCGGGGCGCTGTCGGCACAGTCACTGCGGGGTTTAGAAAATGATATTTATTGTCAGGTTGGTTTGGTGATGTTGATTGGTTTGGCTAGTAAGAATGCCATTCTGATTGTAGAGTTTGCTAACCAGTTGCATGAGCAAGGTCTTTCGATTACCAGAGCAGCATTAAGAGCAGCCGAAGAACGCTTGCGACCAATTCTGATGACTGCTATTTCTACTGTGTTGGGTATTTTCCCCTTGGTAATTGCCACAGGTGCTGGTGCTGGTAGCCGTCAATCTCTCGGTACTGCGGTGTTTGGCGGGATGGTTGTTGCTACCTTCTTGAGTTTGTTTGTGGTGCCTGTTTTGTATATCGTGATTGGGACGATACGCGATCGCTTACTTCCACGTCGTCGTCCTCAAGAGCAGCTACAGCCGGTTGAAGATGGTCGAGTTACTACCGAAACGTATCGCTAATTTTACTTAGTTTTGTCAAGCTCCGTTTGTTTGTGGGGTAGGTGTGATGCCTGCTCTTTTTTTTTCACGCACGAGGCAAGAGAGGCGCAGAGTTTTTCTGAATTGGAGTATGATTTTTTTTGAATCTCACGCCAAGGCGCAAAGACGCAAAGATTTTCTTGGCGTCTTGGCGTCTTTGCGTGAGCTTTTCATATTTTAACACCAATATGCTAAGGATAATTACTGGGAAAAACCACGACAAGATGCAGGGGTTAACGAAGGATTATAGGGCGTGGCAGTAGGTACATTAGCCATTAGTATCACTTCTCCTTTGTGATTTTTTATCCAAGTAGTTGCTTCGATAATGGGTTGTGGTGTGTTTAATGTAACGGTGGTTTTTTTGCTGGTAATATTTTGAGCAGACCGGTTTTCTGTGTCTGGTTGAAGGTTAACTAAATCTACTAGTACGGAGTCATGGGTGAGAATTTCCTGGGGGTTGGTGGGTAATCCACCACGCCCGGTGATAAAAAAGGAACTGGCTATTTGTCTGCTACCGGGATTGCAGCTAGTGTCTATTTGCTGGGATGCATCTACTAGATTTATGGGTAGTTGCACTAATCCCCGGCTAGGGTCAATATCGGGTGTGTTCAGTTCTACAGTACCGCTTAAGGAAGGGTTTTGCTGGGAAATTGCTGTGATGTCATTTGTTGGTAATTGAGCCGGATCTAAATCGTTGGGACGCAATTTCTCAAGGTTTTGCCGATTGAGGGGAGCAATTCCAAAAATATTAGTGGCGTTAATTGTGACTCTTCCACCAGTACCACTAAATGCATTGGCGGTGATGTCACTGTTTTCATTTGGAGGGGCGACGATAAAGCCCGACGGGGTATTGATGGTGATGTTACCGCCATTACCGCCAGCACTAGCAGTACCCGCAGTGGTGGAGATTTGGCTGTTACGACGCAAGAGTAATAAGTCTTCTACTCTAAGGGTGATGTTTCCACCGTTTCCTGATCTAGTTGTAGCTGTGACTGTTGCTTGATTGTTTAGGTCGATAGAACGAGCATTTATTTCTAGGTTCCCTGCTTGCAAAGTTCCTTGACTCCTCACAGAAACTGTAGCTTTATCCCTGACAATTAACCGCGCAGTTTCAATGCTCAAGTTTCCCCCACTACCTGTGCTTTTTGGCGTTACCGCAGCGGTTATTTCACTTGGGCGATTATTGTGTTGTGCTGATGTTCCCACAACTTCCACGAATTCGGATGCACGAATTCGCAATGTACCTGCATTGCCTTGCCCTTGAGTAGAAACTGATATCTGTCCACCATTTCTCACACTCAAGCGATCGCTCTCAATTGTCAAATCACCGCCATTGCCTTTCGGTGGGTTAACTGTTCGAGGGTCTAGGGTAACACCAGCGTTTATGGTCGTAAAGTAGAAGTTATATCGGGGTGTCTCAAATACTTCGACTTCAGAGGCACGAATGTATAAATTGCCTGCATCACCTTGACCGAAGGTAGCAACTTGCACTTTGCTGCCATCACTAACACTCAAGCGCCCTGTTTCGATGGTCAAATTGCCTCCCTTACCTTCGCCTGTTAAATCCACCTGAAAAAACAAGCCCCCAGGAAAGCCTTTTTCGTTACCGGGAGTTTCTCCAGTCAGTTCCACTGAGTCGGAAGCACGAACTGTGAGATTGCCTGCATCTCCTTTGCCAAAAGTCGAAGCCCCTATTTGTGAATCTCTGACAACCAACCGCGTAGTATCAATATTCAAGTCTCCGGCATTACCCTGACCAAGCGTACTAGAATTTAATAGAGCGCCATCAGTTAGAAATACTGACTCAGCCCTGATGTTAATGTTGCCCCCACGCCCCACTGCTCCAGATTGAACTAAATTACTAATATTACTACCATTTTTAAAATTGACTGATGCTTGTGCGTTAATATCAATATCTCCCGCCTTGCTGTTAACCGAACCCAGCCCAGTTGCTATCCCTGCACTGAAAGCGCTTTCTCCTGCAAGCTCTAAATTTCGGGCATTAATCGCAATACTGCCACCGTTATCAGCACCCACATTTACACTAGTATTATTAGTGAGCGATACATCACTTCGCTCTACTCCTTCAGGAAAACTTAAACTCAGATTTTTACCACCCCCATTCAAGCCAACAGTTCCCTTACTTGCTAATCCTCCTAACTCCACTCGGCCACCAAAAGCATACAGTCCTCCATTCTGTCCCCCACCATCAATGCTGATGTTACCGCCTACTAAAAATAAATTTTGACCATCTGGTACACGTAGACCATTTGCAGTTAATCTGAGGGATGGATCTAATCCGGAGGGTGCAACTGAGTTATTCTGGATCGGTGCGGTTGGAATTCGGTTAAATAGTAAAGCAGAAGGATTCACAGTCAGCAATGATGAAGGTGGTTCTTTTGTCAAGGCGCTGAAAAAGCCGTCTTTACCAAATCCAATTGCATCAGCAGTGGTTGCTATAAATGAGCCACCAATATTTAAACGCGCATCCCGACCAAATATAATTCCATTGGGATTGAGTAGAAACAGGTTGGCATTTCCGTTGGCTCGAATTAAACCATCTATGTTAGAGATGGATGAACCTGTTACCCGATTAATGATATTCTGAATGTTTGAGGCGTTGTTGAAGTAAGCCTCACCTCCATTGGGGACGGAAAATTGCTCAAAGCTGTGGAAGAGATTGGAACCTGCGCTGGTTCCTCCTTCTATTGTTCTGATGTTGTCAGTGGTTGTGACGCGGGAGTTATTTGGGAGAGTGCGATCGGGGGTAATTTGAGCGATCGCGCTATTTGCAAAAGAAACGCACGCACTGCTTATTGTAATCCCTAATCCTAAGAACCAGCCCCAAGGAGTTTTCTCGAACATAGCACCCTTTATCATAGCAGCGTTTTCTGATTTAAGAAAATTCAACCACAGATGGACACAGATAGACACAGATAAAGAGAAAAGCTCACGCAAAGCCGCAAAGACGCCAAGATTTTCTTTGCGGCTTTGCGGCTTTGCGTGAGACTCAAAGATGCTCTAATGTAATCCACAAAATGGATCGCGTTCTGTTTCTACATTATTAGATTGCGGTTGCAATGAGTCTCTAAATACGCATCCCTGTTGTTGGAGACATTCGGGATTTGTTGATGTCCAATATGGGACTTCAAAGGCGTGGATTCTTAATGTTCCTGGGGTGGTGAGAGAGACGTAGTATTTGCAAGGATATTCACTTTTGACTTCTGGTTGTGGTAGTTCGCCTATTAGTTCCCATTTGTTCGATTCTGGGTTACGAAATTGAAAGTAAAATGTGTGTTTGCCACTGGCAGGAAATGGAGGTAATTCTGTAATTATCCCCATGTCTTGTAATTGTATGTCTTCGTTATGGCGAAATACTCGCAAGTTGTTACTATAGTCTTTTTCGGTGGCAAAGACTACGGTATGAGCATCGGTTTTTAATGCATTTGCTGATTCGACGACGTTCACGGCAATATCACATACTATTTTACCGTCTTCGGAAATTATTGTTGGTGTGCCAATGGCTTTTGCTGCATCTAAGCTGGGAATGTTGGCGGTTATTTGGTAATGGGGATTTCCTCGACAAAGTAGTAAGTCGATGTCTAATTTTTGATTTATTTCAAATTGAATTTGAATTTGATTTTTAAAGTCTTCTTCTGTCATTCCCAGTTTTTTCATCAGGTAGTCACCGTTGTAGCTTCCCCAAAGTTGGAGTTTCATGTTTTCAAAGTCTTGACGCCTGATGTTGTTGGTTAATTGCATTCCTAACCAATTACTCCGATATTTGGCGATCGCGTCTCCGGCTTGAAGTTGATATAATTCTTGTCCTGCATGAAAAATCGGATCGGGACTACCGCCAATTACTTCCCGCACAAAGGAACAAGGCAGAAAATAAAATAGGTTTTTGACGTCTATATATAATTGGTTGGCTCCTTTTTTTAGCAAGTCTTTTGCTTGTTGGGGAGAGAAACTTAATTGTCTCAGTTTTTCGGCAAAACAGGCTCCCGCTGATGTCGCTAATTTTGTATATTCGGGTTCAAAGGTGACTCTTTCTTCGTTCCACACGAAATAATCTGATTTGCTAAATACCCGATAAAGTTCGCTTTCAACTAATTCTAAGTTGCAGGTTTTACCAGATAAAATTAACCAATCTACTGTTTCTGGTGAATTCTCGGTAAACTTATTTTTGAGGGCGTTTTCTATTAGTCCTTGTGCAATACCAATGGCTTCACGAATTACGGGTGCTACGGCTTTTTCAAATTGTTCTACTGTGATTGTTACGCTGATGCTATCAATCACATTGTTGGGTAAGTGAATGTCATTTTGTGCTAGTAGTTCGGAAATTTTTTGCCCATCAAGAACAAAGACTGGTGTATCTGTTGCGGATTTTTGCCCTAGGGTGATTTTCGCAGCTTCTGCGTATTCCCATAAACTATAAAAAGTTTGGGCGCGAGATGGCGCGTTTTTCCAGCGGGTAGGTAATATTTTTTCTGCGTCGTTTAATGCTTCTTTGTAAGCTTCGCCTTCCTTGATTTCACTATCTACACAAGCAAACAGCGAACCTGTTTGGAATTTACCATTAACCAAAAAGCGATCGCTCAATTCTTCTGGTTGCACTTTTAATACATCTTTGGGTAAGTCTTCTTGCGCAATTGCACTGAGGAGGCTATCGGCGATCGCTGCTTTCAACAGCAAGAACAGCCGCAGTGTAATCAATTCACCACCTAATTGCAAATGACCGGAAGAACCCAATAATTTCGGTGTAAGTTTATAGTAACGCCCTCCGTCACCTCGGTCTTCTCCTGGCTCGAAGGGGTTAATTTCTTCTAAGCTGAGGCGAATAAGTGCTAAGTCTGTAGTACCGCCACCAATATCTAGTACTAAAACATTTTGCCACCATTTGTCCCCATCGTGACGGCAACGGGTTTTGAAAGATTCAATTCCCAAATTCAAGTCACCGCCAAATTCTCGCCACAAAAAGAATATTGCTACTGAAACGGCTTCATCATAAGCCATCTGCACGTCTTCAATATCGAGCTTTTTCACCAACTGTTCAATTTCACGACGCACAAACGGTGAAGCAATGGTTGGGTATGTAACCACAGCGCGGTAAAATTTACCTTGGGAACATTTACCCGAACGCTGGCGATATTTCTCAGTCAAATCCATCAAGTGAGCATAAGCGGCTTGCAAAAGCTTGTTGACAGGAATATTATCTTCTTTATCATTCAGGGTAATTTGGAAAGAGCGTTCTTGCCCAAAGTAACGCTTGGGTGAATGCAGAAATCTACCGTCTATTTCCTCGCCTTGTCTAATAGCGTCGAGTCTATGCTGTTTAGGTTGTTCACCCAAACTGACTTTTACTTTTGTTGGATCGTCTGTGGGTAAAGTCGGTTCTAGACTGACAACTTCTAACTCGCTGGGAATTTCACTTAAACGCCTGTCTTTATCCAGTTCTACTGATATCAAACTTTGCCACTCTAAAGGTGGGACGCGAAACACTTCATGATAAATTTGGTTTAGGCGTTTACTAGCCGCGCGACGAAACCAAGGTAAACGCTTGCTCAAAGCAATTTCTATTTGGCGAATTGCTTCCAAAAGTTGCTCCGCGTTAATATTGCGTAGATTTACTGCGTTAACATCAGGCAAATTTTTACCAAGTTCCGCAAGAAATCTTTGCCATTCTTGCACCCAAGCATCACGACTGACACCCGGTAGATCATCCACAGGACGTTTAGTTAACCATACAGCCAAGCGATCGCGCAGTCTAGTTTCTTGTTCGCTGGGTAAGCTATGAGGTGTGACAATAACTTTCGGATCGTAGAGTGTAACTGTAGAATTAGACGTACCAAAATCAATCGCAAACCAGCCGGGATAAGTAATTTCGGATTTTTTGCTTTCTTTGGCTAGTTCCGCTTTCGGAGGTGGCGGAGATACGGTATTTTTGAATGGACTTAAAACTGTATCTGTAAAATCTGTAAAAGACATGAGTGGTTCTTTAAGGGAATAATCTTTAACAGGATAAGTCCAGATGTTACACTCAGCGCTAGCGTTTTTAGTTGTAGATAAATTTGGTTCGCCTGTCGCCTCGTCCGAGTCAAAATATTCTACAGTTACTAACAAGGTACAGTTGATACCTGCTGGTAATGGTTCATTCCACCGACAATCACTTTGTCTTAATCGTTGGGGAGAATAAAGTTTAAGTAGTTTACTAGTACCAAAGTCTACACTTTTATAGGCAGTTTGCATTACTGCTGCTAAATTTTCTGGTGTACCGGTGACTGATATATTTATGCGGGAAATGTAGGGTAAATTGGGGCTGGGAGCAGGTTTTATTTCAATTGCAGGTAGCAGTAATAGTGATGGATCGTTTTGGTTTGTACGCAGTTGATAGCGGTTAAATAGTTCAATTTTGACTGGCATTTTATATAATCCTCAAATTTAAATAGTGGGGAGTGGGGAGTGGGGAGGAGCCACTGCGTTGCGGGGGTTTCCCCCGTTGTAGCAAGTGGCGTTGGGGAATAGGGGTTAGGGAATAGGGGTTATATCAAGCCTTTGTGATTAGTTATCATAATAACTTTGTAAAAATTCTCTACGCCTGTACGCTTATGCGTGAGCTTTAATGCTACTAATTCAAGCAGACTTGATATTAGTAATTAATAGAATATTCAACAAACAATCAACAAAAAACAACTCCCTAATCCCTACTGCCTACTCTCCACTCCCTACTCCCTAATCATTGTGACTTGCGAAAGTGTTTCTAACCAGGGTGGAAGGGGTGTGGATGTTCTTTCTTCGGCGGAAGCTATGTATCTTAAGAAGGGTTCGTGTTTTGATTTTAAGAGTTCTTGCAAGCTGTCTACTATTTCTTTTAAGGCTCTAGAAAAAGAAAGTTTCACCTGTTTGGTTAATTGGCTGACGTACTGTATTAAATGTAATCCTGCACTAGCGGTGATTTCGTCACGCAGTCGCAAAACGGCTATTTGATGATTAAATGGTCTAGGAGGAACGGGAAATTTTTTATCAGGACTCCAGTCGAATATTTGCCCGTTGGGATGTTTTTCATCTTTGCGTGCTAGGGGAAATAGGTTATTAGCGTTGATGGGAGTGTTATTATTAGCTAATCCGCTATGTTCGATGACTAGTCTTTGCCATTTGTTGGCTGGATCGATTGCGCGTAAAAGGTTGCGGAAGAGGCGGAGTTGATTTTTTCCAAAGTTTTGCTGGATGTATTGTTCGGTTTCTGGGAGTAATATAGAGTTTACGGCGTTGCGATCGCTTGCTACTTCTGTTGATAATTTGTTAAATAAGTCTGTTACTGCTTCTGTTGTACGAGTGTGGGCAAAGGCTTGCATTTCTTGGATGGTTTGCACAAAGGCTGTATAGAAGTCATCGCTTTTTGTGGGGATGGAGTCTTCTATTTCTTCGTCACCAAAAAAGCTGTCTGTTTTGGTAAGGGAAATTGTCCCATTTTTGGTTCTGTCTAAAAGTAATGTCCATTCGCTCCAATCAAAGAAGATTTTATTCGTTAATTCATCTTTGACTACATCGCTAACAGCTATACCACTGCGGTTCTTTAATATTGGTTGTTTTTCTAATTCTTCTTGAAATTGTCTGTAGATAGTGACTAAATTTTCAATTGCTTCTCGTAGGTTCACAAAAGCAGGGTTTTCTTCTACTGGGATATAGGCGGGAATTTCTTCGAGGAGAGTTTTCAGGTTGTTTTGTTCTCTCTGCAAAGCTTCAGCAGCCCTTTGGGTGTCTTCTACTAGTTGTTTCATTCCGTGTTGAGCTACGTGGTCTTTGAGTAAGGAACGTAACCTTACCATTCCGCCATCTTCAGCAAAGTCACTGAGTTGTTTGTGCAGGGTGCTGGATGTGGGTAACATTTTACTTAATTCTTGCCATTTTTCCCGCAATTCTATCTCTTGGGGTTTGTTGGGTATGTCCAATTCGCGTAAAAATTCGGGGGAGCAAACTTGTACGAGTGAAGAAAGTTCTGCTAGTTTGGTTAATCCGTAAAGTTGCGACAGTAGGACTATATTTTTTTTCTCGGTGGTTAAATTGCTGGCGCTGGCGATGGTAAGTTTAAGAATACTCAAGCTTTGCAATACGGTTTCTTCGGAAAGCAAAGGCTCGTCTAAAAGTTCATCGATAATGCTTTCGTCGCTGGCGGTGAAGGGAAGTTGATTAAAGCGCCCTACGCCAACTATAATTCTATCTCTCAGGTCTTGTCCTTTATCTCGTTCTAACATGGTGCGAATTTTTGAGGCGATCGCACCTCCTGGATACCTACCATTGAGTAGCAGCAAAATAGTTTGTACGTCTCTGAGTTCCCGCAGTGACAAAAAGGTATCCCTTACGCCAGAGTCAGCCGAACCTAATCCCGGAAAGTCTAACAATACAAATTCATTTGTCCCTTGTAGGGAAGACAAATCCCAAATTTCTTTTGATACTTCAACTGTGACATCAATCCGGCGAATCAGCGAAAAGCTATTTTGTAAATCTAGCGCTGATGGCTGGATGAAATTTTCCCAAGGTTTGGGAGGCGGTGGTAACTGTCCAAAGCTGAGTTCTAAAATATTCATGGGTGGCTCAGACAGTCTCAACCCTTTCTTTGCCGTGATATTGTCAATTTGGTAGCTTTTACCGCAAATATCCTTACCGTAGACGCTATAGGTACGCACGAAAACTACCAATTCTCGTAGCAAAGAACGTAATTCTAAGCTTTGTGTCTGATTCCAAACTTGTTCGCACCATCTGAGGATACCGTTACTATCGGCGCTGGTTTTGTAGTGCAAACTTTTTAAAGTTGCTACTTCGTCAGGAGGTATTTCGGCGGCTTTTGCGCGTACTTCGGTTTCTTGTAGCATAAAGCGCAGACATTCTTTCACGCCTTCGTGAGAAAGATATTCTACCGTAAACTTGCCAACTTTTGTGGTGTGTAAGTCTGGCTGCTGGCGCAGGTGAATAGCAGTAACGTTACCTGTGGTAGGGGTTTCACTGACAGGGAGAGCATCGGCGTAGCCAATGAGACTACCTAATAATAACGTTTTGCCACTGCTGAATTCTCCCATAATGCCAATTTTGACAGGTGAGGAGGCTAATTCTACTAACCTTTGGGCGGACAGTTGCAAATCCTGGATGCTTTCATGAATACTGTTAGGAACCCAGCTTTCTTGGGGAGGTGGGTTTTGTGAAACCAACTCTAAGCTTTGCTGTACAGATTCCCCATATTCTTTGTAGCGGCGCAGTTGTTCTACTGCTATATCACTGTTCATGCTAACTCCTGACTTTAACCCCAGATAAATAAGTTCGGTGCTATACCACCCGTGAACTAAGGATTTACAGTAGTAGTCACAGGCATATATTGTTGTTTTACTCTTAAAAATTTAAGTTTAGCAATTTGAGAGATTTATGCTTGACCAAATTGCAATATTAAATAGTACTGAGGTCGTGGTTGTGATGTTTTTACTAGCAAGGATACCCGGCGAATAGAATTCGCGGCTACACAAGCAAAGTCCGCCTGCGCGGACTAGTGGAAAATTAGATGTTGCTGAATCGAGATATGAATTTGCCAATGAAAGGGTGTGTAGAGATGCGAAATTTCGCGTCTCTACAAGGATTTGGCGTCAAACTACAAAAATGTATGTTTTCCGCAATTCATGAGCAAATTCACCAACGTTGAAGCTTGGGAAAACACACGTCACAATAAATATGAAAAGCTCACGCAAAGCCGCAAAGGCGCAAAGACAATCTTGGCGCGCCAGTCGCTACAACTCTGGGAACCAGAGCAACGCGCTGGCTTGTCTTGGCGGCTTTGCGTGAGACTCAAAAAAGAATTCATTGACGAGAATTCAGCAACGCCAGGTTTAAAACCTGGTTCGGCTTGTGGTTTTGTTTGTGTAGCTGCAAATTCTATTCGCCAAGGGAAAGTCTTTACGTAAGTTTGTAGTAAGCGCTGTCTTCGCTAAAGCGCTTACTACGAGCCAATTTTGCTTAACAAACTCAGGCTACATCATTAAACGGAAGTTTAGGTATTTGATTGTAAACTTCTGCATTTTCTTCAAGAGCTTGACGTATATCGTATTGCGTTTGTAAATTCAACCAAAACTGAGCGCTGTTACCAAAATAGCGAGATAAACGCAACGCTGTATCTGCTGTAATACCGCGCTTTCCAGATAAAATTTCACTAATTCGTGTTTGAGCTACACCTATATCTTTGCTTAATCGATAAGGTGTGATATCTAGTGGCTCTAAAAATTCTAGTTGTAGGATTTCCCCAGGGTGAATATTTGGCAGACGGGTGTTGTTCATAATTATTGACCTGCATCAGTGGTAATCTACTATTTCAACTTCCGAAGCATTATTCTCATCCGTCCAAACAAAGCAGATTCGCCATTGATCGTTAATACGAATACTGTACTGCCCTTTCCTGTCACCAACTAGCTTTTCTAAACGATTACCAGGTGGAACGCGCAAATCGCTAATTGACGTTGCAGCCTCAAGGATCAGCAGTTTTCGTAAAGCAGTTTTTTGGATATTGGGCGGATACTGAGAAGATGTAAAGCCGTCAAAGATAAGCTTTGTCTGTTCAGATTTAAAACTAACAATCACTATACTATCGCTTTGCGTTACTATCGTCAAACGTTAGTATACACTTCAAGGCGAACTCGCATTCACCAAGTTTGTGTGATGCCAAGGAAGTAAACGCCTGCATTCCTACTAGTGGTTGACCAAAGCAACGCAAGCGGGGTTTGTAGTCGGCGCTGTCTTCGCCCAAGCGCTTACTACGAGCCATAAATATACCTGATGTGTAGAGACGCGAAATTTCGCGTCTGGGACAAATTCTGCAAATGAGGCGGATAACTGTTCGATTTTGCAACCTACCAAGCTATCCGACTCGGTTTGATTTTCGGCAGTGCCAATAGTCACTGTTAAAGCACTTTGCCCTTGAGCATTCATCGTTTCTTTAACTGCCCCAAAGTCAATTAGCACTATCTTGCCATCTTGGCGGCGACGCATTAAATTTTGTGGTTTAATATCTCGGTGAATGATATTCTTATGATGGACAGTTGTAAGAATTTCTAAAATTTCCTGTAGTAACTTAGTCACCTCAGCTTCACTCAATCGCTGACCAGGAAAAATTTCCCGACTTAAATCTTCTCCGTCAACAAACTCCTGTACAAGATAAAATTCCCCTTTTTCCTCAAAATGGGCAAACAGCCGAGGAATCTGGTTGCATTCATTACCCAACCGATACAAAACCTGTGCTTCACTCTCAAAAAGTCGTCTGGCAATTTGTAAAACTGCTGGATTAGGGTCTTTCGGTCGCAGGTGTTTGACCACACATACGGGATGGTTTGGTAAATCTAAATCTTTTGCCAAGTAGGTATCACCAAACGCACCGCTTCCCAGAAGTTTGGTAATTTGGTAGTGATTGCGGAGAATTGGATCGATGCGCATCAGATTTACCCAACAGCAGGAGGGATTGTTTCAATTTTGCCATAGGTTTTGTGGTGTTGCTGATTGATGGTATGAATTAAATCTCACGCAAAGACAAGCCAGCACGTTGCTCTGGTTTCCACCAGTTGTAGCGACTGGCGTGCGAAGGCGCAAAGATTTATTTAGATTTTGGTTATTGATTGGCGATCGCCTTCGGAGAAGTCGCAACGCGTCTACGTACTCTCTAAATTAGCATTGATTACAAAAATTGTTTCATCCATAGAGAACATCGCGACATTTGTGACCAACGTCGTGATGTTGTTTATTAACATCGTTTCATTCATAGAGAACATCGTGACATTTGTGACCAACGTCGTGATGTTGTCTATTAACATCGTTTCATTCATAGAGAACATCGTGACATTTGTGACCAACGTCGTGACGTTCTTTATGAATGAAACGATATTCACCACATACGTGAAAGCGATGCTAAAGGGAAAGAGGTTATAAATCCGCGATTTCTTTGAAAAGTCAGGGATCTGAACACCCGCGACTCATCAAAATCAATGGGGTGGAGTACTAGAGCATCGATTCATCAAAAACCTAACCCCCCAGCCCCCTTCCCTACAAGGGAAGGGGGAGCCAAACTCCCCTCCCCTCGTAGGGGAGGGGTTGGGGGAGAGGTTCTTTTAGCATTACTGAATTGGTGTTCTAGTTGCCTGGTACAAGATATTACTTAAGCATAATCACTCATATTTGGAGGAAAAGTAGTTATAAAAAACACAAATATTTGTGAATTTTCCTGAGCCATAATCCAGCTTCCGTAAGCCAAGCTAACACTAGAACAACTTACAGGAATAGTATATTTATGCCTCGCCAAAAACGCACATCCCGCATTCTCGAAAAAGCTCAGTTAAGGTCTTCTGGACTCAAAGCCATTGATCCAAATTTAGATTTTGGCAATGCTGGTAATTTGCAAAACCTAACACAACAAATTGAGCAGTTACGCGCTAAAATTGATACTTATAACACTGCTCTAACTGTGATTGACGCTTCCAAAAGTGATATTGAACAGCTAGAAAAAAGTTTGAGCGCTCTGTGTGAAAGGTTGCTGCTTGCAGTTGCGGTAAAATACGGTAAAGACAGCCAAGAATATGTGATGGCGGGTGGTGTTCGTAAAAGCGATCGCATCCGCAAAAGTACAGCCAGTCGTTTAAAAGCTGGTGCAGAAGAAGCATCTACTGAGAAGGCTAAAACTGCATAGTATTATAGCCGTTTTCATTCTAGTGAGGTACAGCCGTCGTAGGGGCACAGCATTGCTGTGCCCCTACTGTTTGTAAGGTTTTTACAATCCAAAATCTAAAATCCAAAATCCTGTTAGGGTATTACTGTTGAGCTAAACCATGTTTGGTATAAGAAACTCCCTTAATATGTTCATGCAAATTGCATACGCGCCTAACTAAACGATATGCACCCGTTTCTGTGTGTTGCACTACAAATGGACAACCAGGTATAACGGGACGATCCTTCAAACCCCGCTTCTCGTCTCTAGCTGCCAAGGTTTTATAAATACCCTCGCCGTGAATGCGATCGAATTTCTCGCGCGCACGTGTCCAAGCTTGCATTGTTCCTGGCGCACCTGCTGAATCTTCTTTATAAATTTCTGGATAGGTTGCTAATAAAACAGCGTTCCAGTTTTCGTCCATTACTAAAGTGCCACCACCGAGAACCATGAATCCTAATGATTGACCAAAGTAATCCACTATTTGAGTATATTCAAAGGTGTATTCCAGGTAATATTCGGTGATTTCTTTAAGCGTTGAGGATGAATCATGTTTTACCTTGTCGATACGCCTGGTTGTCTTGATTAAGCGCGGCTTGAGCAAACGAACTGAACCAGAAGGAATCCGCAATTCCTCAGCATACTTCATAATAGTACGTGTGAGAGTCCTGGAATCTGCGTTTATCATATCTTTGAATACCCAGCCGATATTAGGCGCACGCAAATCGATATTTTCGTTCCACAGTTCCCGCTTCTGGAATACCTCTTTGGCAAGGTCGCGGAATTTGCTATCATTTGGGTACACTCGCGCATCTGCTTCATAAATTAGCCGTGCCAACATGGGCATTGTCAAGCCATTCGGCGGTGTGTAGTGGAGGGCGCGAATAACCATACCCTTAATCCATCTGGTAGCTTGCACTAATGCAGCTGCAAACTCGGCAAAACCTTCAAAAGTATCTGGAAAACCTCCTGGGTTACATGCTGTTACCAGCCTTTCCATGATTTCATAAATCGCCGCTGTCCATACTGTGGAGCGTGCGTGGGGTTCTTTAGGAGCGCTATTGTAGTTTGCCCCTTCCAAAGCAGAGCGCAAATACGGAACACCCGCCCCAAATATTCCTGTGCCAAACTCTTCTGCCAATCGTGTAATCAAGCTTGGGTGTCGCATATTTCCACCCGTTTCACTGTAAATATGCTGAACTACACTTTGATGCTGTAGTGCAGAAAACATCGACAACAAGTCGGCAAATGACTCGTGCAAGGCGTGTGTGTCGAGGTCAGTACTGTAGATATAGTAGGGTCTGAAGGTATCAAAAATTGCATGTCCTAATTCATGGGCAACTATATCATGGGATAAGCAAGTCCAAACAGGGGTACGTCGAAATAATGAAGAAAAATAACCAAAGTTGAGTGATTGTGGTTCTGGATAGTAATAGGCATTCATCCCTTCAAAAGCATGGGGTCGAACCACCAACGCGCCACCATCTTTCCAAGTAATTCCATGACCTATTTCTTCTTCCACTAAATCTAAAGTACTGCTGAGTACAGCAAAAGTATTCACCTGATGAAATTGGGGATTATCAATTAAACCTTGCTTGTCAAAATGTTCAAATGAAAGATCCGCTTCCGTTACCCAATCCAAGCCAGAAAAAACGGGCGAATCTTGCTCGTCATTATCGCGAATTATAAATCTACTCGAACCAGTACCTCTGAGATAATCTTTATCCAGTCGGAAGGCATAATTACTATAAAGTTTTGCCAAACTTGGGTCTTGTAAAAACATCCCCATTAGTTTTTTGGCAGAGATGTGTGTGTGAATTCCCGCCTGATTACTTTGTGTCATTGTCCCCCACCTGTGACTAGAAATTTGTTTACTCATATCTTGTACCTGCTCAATATCCCGCCCTGAATTAAAATTCCGGGCTAATAGCTGAAGTTGCGATTAGCCTACTCTGGCAAGGGTTATAACCCGTTTGAACGGGTTTAAGCTTTTAGCCGGAACTTTAGTTCACGGCTAAGTGCAAGATGTAAGTTTAGAAAATCAATGGCTTGTATCAACTGCTTCTGATTTCCTGTCAAAAAATAACTTAAGTTTTTACTAGACAGTGAAAAACTTAACTTTTTTGCAATATTTAATTAGATTAACTTCAATATTTTTAATTTTATTTATTTAATTTATCTAAAGAAAATATTTATAGAGAAAACTAAATTTTTATGTCTACAAACTCTTTTTGTTTCTGAAGTTTAACTTAGTTAAAGAAAAATGCGATCGCCTAAATACAAGTATTGTATAAAATTCCGGCTATGTAGAGACGCGAAATTTCGCGTCTGGAACAAACCTAAAATGAGTTAAAATCCTTAGCCAGCCAGTTTTTAACCAATGACCAGACGTGCCATGGCACGTCTCTACACACCCCAGAAATAAATTTCGGGCTAATTTTAGGCTTTTTGCGTAAGCGTGCAAGATGTCAGTATTACCATTGTTGAAAATGCGATCGCCTTAAAGATTTTCAATAAACTCCTCAATTGAAACTCCAGCTTGATTCAAAATACTCTTGAGGGTTCCAACAGCTAGAGTTTTGCGATGCAGTGGCACAACACAACCGACTTCAATCACTTTCTGTTCTTCCCCTTCCTCCACAATTTGTTTCTTCAAAATTACATGACTACCACGCTGTCTTACTTGAAAAAAGCCTAGCCGTTCCAAAACACGAATAACTTCAGAGGCTTGGACTCGTGGTAGCTTAGGCACTAGTTGTTACCTCAAATGTCGTCAGTAACCGACGAGGTGCTGTTTCGGAAAGCGGGAATTCCTGTAAATACAGTTCTGTTGCTTCCTTCAAATTGGCAATGGCTTCTTCTATCGTCTCTCCTTGACTAGCAGTTCCCACCTCTGGACATTCTGCTACGTAAACATCCTCTTCCCAGTACAAAATTGCTGTAAAAGTTCTAGTTTTTTTGTCCTTCGCTTGTGTTAATGAATTCATAAAATTTCAAACTTTCAGACAAGAATATTTTCTAGGATAAACTTTGTTTAGATGTTGTAAGTGATTCTCTGTTGCATACCTGACCGAAAAGCAAAGCACAATGCGTTACTTTCCCTAGTTGAAAATGCCGCTCTTTTGTTAAACTGACATCTTGCACCATTTTCAATCAGAGCCAGAGGCTCTTATTCTCGTTACCAGGTTGAACCTGGCAGGTGAGGTTTTGGTGGGCTGCCGCCTCTTGACTATTGTATAGGCGTGCAAGATATCAGTTAAATCTACAAAAAACGCGATCGCACTTCTTCCTCCCCTTTCTGCCAATCTCGCTACACTTAATTTATGAGCAAGAAATGCTTTCCTAGTTGCAAAAATCAGGGTATCGGGAGGAACAAAGACTATGAAAGCAATTGTAATTCGTCGGTATGGTTCCGCAGATGTGTTGCAATACGAAGATATGCCACCACCAGCAATCAAATCTGGGCAATTAGTAGTCAAAGTTCATGCTTCTTGTATTAACCCCGTTGATTGGAAAATCCGCCAAGGAATGTTGCGATTTATTACAGGTAATAACTTTCCGATAATTTTGGGGTTGGATTTGTCAGGAGAGGTAATACAAGTTGGCTCTGGTGTGACAGGTTTTAATGTAGGCGACGCTATTTATGGTTCTGTAAGTATACCAGGAGGAGCTTACGCCGAATATGCAACTGTTTCAGCCAAGTCTGTTGCACTCAAACCTACAAACATCAGCTATGAAGAAGCCGCTGCTGTACCTGTGGCGGGACTAACGGCTTTACAAGCGCTGCGCGATCTAGGGAACATCCAACCAGGACAAAACGTCTTAATCAATGGTGCTTCTGGTGGTGTAGGAACTTTTGCGGTGCAAATTGCCAAGGCGCTAGGCGCAAACGTAACGGGAGTTTGCAGCACTAAAAATGTGGATTTAGTGAAATCTCTAGGAGCTGATCGCGTTATCGACTATACGCAACAAGATTTTACCCAAGACACAGTGCAGTACGATATTATTTTAGATGCAGTTGGTAAACAGTCTTTTTCTCAGTGTAAAAAAATACTAAAAGCTCAGGGAATTTACATTAGTACACTGCCTTCTTTTGACAACGTTACACAAGCGATTTTGACAAGATTTATTCCTGGTCAAAAAGCGAAATTAATAGTTGAAAGTGCTAAAACTCAAGACTTGATTTACCTGAAAGACTTGATTGAAGCAGGTAAAATTCGTGTTGTTATTGATCGTACCTTTCCCCTACAAGAATTAGCCGCCGCTCATACTTATAGTGAAAGCGAACGTACTGCGGGGAAAATTGCGATCGCTATTTAGGAGTTAGGAGTTAGGAGTTAGGAGTTAGGAGTTATTCTCCCCTTGTCCCCTTGTCCCCTTGTCCCCCTGTCCCCCTGTCCCCTTATCCCCCACTCCCCACTCCCCAACGCCACTTGCTACAACTCTGGAAACCAGAGCAACGCAGTGGCTCCTCCCCACTCCCTCTTCCTAGACTTGTTTTTTCGCCAACAAAATAATAAAATATCAATAGTAACTGCATATACAGAAATTTTACTTTTCATATTAAAATTTCCCTCTTTACGTGCAAGTGAGTACACGTTAAGTTATACAAAAAAATATTGCTGAAATCGTTGTAAAGTCTTGCAGGTTAAGAGCTTAATCGCTTAATATTGAGTACCTAAATACCTAGCCCCTCACCCAAAAATACTAGAACCCCTAGCCTAAAAATACTAGCACCCCTACCCCCACGAAAAGTTTAAATTTCCATTAAATCAGGGTTTGAGGTGCTTGAGTACAAGCTTAATCAATCCAATAAATCCAATCGGCATCGGCTACGCTGTCTTGTGGAAGGACACCTGATATAAGCAGAAAAATAGCGCACGGCTTTTTTAATCAGGCAGTACCGATGCAGCAGACTCTAGACAAAATCCGGAATCCAAAAACTCTAAAAGCGCCGGATGGTGCAAATACCAACCAACAGAAATCTTCCGTTTCTGGTGTTTTTTTTGAACCATTATTTAGTGATTTTCGCATCATCTTTGAGCGCGATCCAGCCGCAAGAAATTGGCTGGAAGTGCTGTTTTGCTATCCCGGATTTCATGCATTATGCTTGCATCGTTTCGCCCATTGGTTGCACCGTCGTCGGATAGCTTTTATTCCCCGCTTCATATCTCATTTAGGGCGATTTCTCACAGGAATTGAAATTCACCCAGGTGCAGAAATTGGCAAGGGAGTATTTATCGATCACGGTATGGGTGTTGTCATTGGCGAAACTGCCATAGTGGGAGACTACACACTGATTTATCAGGGTGTTACCCTTGGTGGAACCGGGAAAGAAAGTGGTAAGCGCCATCCTACTTTAGGTAAAAACGTCGTAGTGGGTGCGGGTGCGAAAGTCTTGGGAAATATTCACATAGGCGATCGCGTTCGTGTTGGTGCAGGTTCGGTTGTGTTGCGGAATGTCCCGACTGATAGCACGGTAGTGGGAATTCCCGGACGCATAATTTCCCGCAAGCAGTCTGCAAATCTTTCTCCCCTAGAACATGGCAAGCTTCCTGATGTAGAAGCGACTGTGATTCGCTCTTTGCTAGAACGCATTGAGCAACTCGAACAACAACTGAAAAGAGTCAATAGTTAATAGTTAATGGTTAATAGTTAATAGCCATGAACCCTTCGGGTTCGCCAGTCGCTCATGGGGGAAACCACGGCAGTCGCTACAACCGGGGGAACCCCGGCAACGCGCTGCCTCCCCAAGACCGCGCTGGCTCACCATGAACCATGAACCATTAACCATGAACCATGAACCATTAACAACCAACAAATAAACAAGGAAAGTTGACGATGTTGCAACCTTGTAGTTCTAACACCCAGAGCAATCATCATATAGTGCATATTCCTTTATGCGATCGCTGGCGAGTATACCACCGTTTGCAAGAGTTAATGATTCCCTGTTCGTGTCCCCCTGATGGTTCTTTGCGAGTACAGGTAAATAGTTGTTTGGTGGCAATTCTCGTCCGCAGTACTGTAAAGCAATTTATGGCTTCTCGTCAAGAATTAATTGATTGGCTTGAGCAATGTTGGCAACTTTAATTTTTTTACCAACCCAATTAATAAAATCTCTGTAGTAAAGGAGTAGGGAGTGGGGAGTCGGGAGTCGGGAGTGGGGAAAGTCCTATTTTCATACTTCCTTGTGAGCGTACTTTATGGGGTATTGCACCTCCTACCCAATATCCCGCCTTGAATTAAAATTTTGGGCAATAGCTCCAGGAAGAGTAAAGCTAACTCTGAATTATAACCCGTTTTAACGGGTTTGTCCCAGACGCGAAATTTCGCGTCTCTACACAGCCCAAAACTTTAGTTTAGGGCGTGATGCTTCTATACGTTAAATTTTTCGTCAAGTTTTCGATTATGCTCAACTGTCTCGGTGATATAAAACTCATTGATTTTTTGCAGAATGAACTTGCACTTTCAAGTAGAGATATTGCTGTGGCGGTAAGAAAAAGCGAGTCGGAAAATGGTCCATTACCGATGCTTTTGTGGCAGTACGGTTTGGTTGATATTAAGCAGCTAGAACAAATTTTTGATTGGCTAGAAGACCAAGCTTAGTACAACATTACACAAATTCGTAACTAATAAAATCAGAAAAACTCTGCGTTTCTCAGCGTTTCCTCAGCTACCTGGTGCGTTTAAAAACTCTATGATTTTATGCAAAGCTGTACTTAGCTGATTAATTTTGAATTTTAGCTTGAAGTACGGTCATCTGCTCAAAGTAAACACAAAAATTTGCACAACTTGAAGGTAACACTATGATTACTGCTTTAATCGCCGGATTCAGCTTATTACTTTTCTCTGGATTTGCTAATACTTACATTAGCTATTTGCTACTTGATGAAATCCCTAATCCCCCTGATAAAAATAATCTCTAATTTATACCGATTCCTGGTTTTATGTCATACAGAATGAAAATTGGTAATTGGGTAAGAATGAGGAAGGGAAAAAATGTTAATAGTTAATGGTTAATAGTGAATGGTTAATAGCCATGAACCATTATCTTTAACATTTAAGCAGAGAAGCGAGTCAATAGTAATTTTCCATTTGTAGGGACATCCAACCAGAAATGGTATGAAAAAAATTGCCTAAGAGGTATTTTTATAATGAATCAAGTCCTTATTAATGATACGACTCTACGGGACGGCGAACAAGCAGCGGGTGTTGCTTTCAACTTAGAGGAGAAAGTAGCGATCGCCAAATTTCTCGACGCAATCGGCGTCGAGGAAATAGAAGTCGGTATTCCAGCGATGGGTGAGGAAGAAATGCGAGCGATCGCGGCAATTTCTGACTTAGGTTTGTCTGCTAAATTACTAGGTTGGAACCGCGCTGTCATCTCAGATATCCAGGCTTCCATGGCCTGTGGTTTAGACCGCGTGCATATTTCCATTCCTGTTTCTGGAATTCAAATTGCGACTAAATTTCACGGTCAGTGGCGGACAACTTTGCAACAACTTAAAGACAGTATCAGCTTTGCTGTAGATCACGGTCTTTGGGTAGCAGTAGGAGGAGAAGATTCTTCTCGCGCTGATGAAAGCTTCCTCTTTGATGTAGCACATTACGCTATAGAGTGGGGTGCATCGCGGTTTCGTTTCTGCGATACCGTTGGTATTCTCGACCCCTTCACCACTTACAAAAAAGTGCATCGGCTGGTCAGCGCTTTAATGATTCCTGTGGAAATCCACACCCACAATGATTTTGGTTTAGCGACTGCAAACGCGCTTGCTGGTATCAAAGCTGGTGCTTCCTCAGTAAATACCACAGTAAATGGTTTGGGTGAAAGAGCCGGTAATGCAGCTTTAGAAGAAGTGGTTATGGCGCTCAAACGCATTTTCGGTGTGAATGTGAGTATCGACACTCCGCGCTTATTAGAACTATCCCGTTTAGTAGCAACAGCATCAGGTTGCAGTGTACCGCCTTGGAAAGCAATTGTTGGTGAAAATACCTTTGCTCATGAATCTGGTATACATGCTCACGGCATTTTGCAAAACCCCTTCACCTACGAGCCATTTGCACCTGAAGAGGTGGGTTGGGAGCGCCGTTTAGTTGTAGGTAAGCATTCAGGCAGACACTTACTATCTAGTTTACTACAACAGCACGGCATTACCCTTAACGCAGAAGAAACCTTGTCTATTTTAGAGGCGGTGCGGAAGCAGTCAATCCAGAAAAAACGCAGTTTGACTACTCAAGAATTATTGAATTTAGTACAAGAGGCGAGGTATTCCCATGCAATCTGATGAAGATAAAATAGAACTCTACGATCCACCAGTATTTGATATTGGTGATAAAGTCCGAGTTCGCAAACTTATCAAGAACGATGGCACTTTTCCCGGTCAAGAAATTGGTGCAGTTTTGGCGAAAAAGGGAGATATCGGCTACGTCGTTAGCATCGGTACATTTCTGCAAAAATCTTATATTTATGCAGTGCATTTTTTGAACACAGGCTTCATAGTTGGTTGTTTGAAAAAAGAATTAGAACAGGTTGAGGCAACAGAATCATGAAAGTAATGCTACGTAGAAATAGTGCTGGAAAATTAGTTGTTTACGTTGCCAAAAAAGACCTTGAAGAAGAAGTTATCAAAGAAACAGAAGGAGCAGAAGGCAAAATTTTTACTCTAGCAAACGGTTGGGAATTAGCCTTTACTGATTTGCCAGAACAGTTAGAATTACCCAAGACATTTGAGGCAAAACGCTTGGCGTAAAAAGATAGGTTAATAGTTAATGGTTAATAGTTAATGGTTAATAGTTAATGGTTAATGGTTAATAGCTATGAGCCATGAACCATTAACAATGAACCATAAACAACTAACAATTTCTAATCTCAAATCCAAAATCTCAAATCCAAAATCTCAAATGGGCGACAAGTACCTGACCTTATCTGAGTTTAATCTAGAAGGACAGTTTCTTGGTTTTATAGGCGATAGACCAGGAAAATTTAAATATTTGCGATTAGCAATTCCATCTGGCGAAGTAAAGCTGAAAATTCCCAAAGAGTTGCGTTACTCTCTGAGTTTATACTTAGAACCTGGTGAGCAAATTGCCGTATTTGGTCTGAGTAAGCTAAACTCTCACACAGGTGAAGTCAAATTCAAAGTTTATGGAGTAAAACCATTAGGTATTTGCCCGATGCAAAAAATCCCCCTACCACAAAAAGCTAGAATTTTAGTCTGTCAAAAATCCGGCTGTCGTAAACGAGGTGGTCAAGGATTGTTGTCAGAATTACAAAAGATTTTATGCGATCGCGGTCTTGCTGACCGAGTAATTATTGAGACTACTGGTTGTTTAAAATGTTGCGATAGCGCACCCAACTGTATTGTCCAACTTGGCGAAAAAGAATATAAAAAAGTTCATCCAGAAGCGATCGCGTCTCTGTTGGAAAATCATTTAAGTTAAGTAAATAAAGTAAAAATAGGGCAGTCTAGACGCCCACCCCACAAGATATTCTTCGGAAACCCACGCCTTCAGCTACGTTAACTGAACTGTATTTTAACCCGTTTCAACGGGTTTAAGCTTTAAGCCGGAACTTTAGTTCACGGCTAAGAAAGATAAATTATGAAGACAAATTCATAGGCAAACGCACGCGAAAGCATGTGTAACCTGGTTTAGATTCAACATGAATATCGCCTTTATGCCTATTAACAACAATTCGATAGGCAATTTCTAAACCTAAACCCGTGCCTTTACCTACACCTTTGGTAGTAAAAAATGGTTCAAATATACGGGATTGAATTGCTGGTGGGATGCCCATTCCCGTATCAATAATTTCCACTACAAAACAGTTATTTTCGCTATAAGTGTGAATAGTCAATTCACCTTTGCCATTCATTGCATCAATGGCATTATCAATTAAATTAGTCCAAACTTGATTGAGTTCGCTAGCATAAGCGTTGATGCGTGGCAAAGTGCGATCGCACTTGCGGTGAACGATGATTCCCCTTTTAATGCGACAATGAAAGATGAGCAAAGTATTTTCAATTCCGTCATGCACGTCTATTTCTTGCAGTGGGGCTTGATCCATGTAAGTGTAGCCTTTAATTGCCTTCACCAATTCAGAAATACGTGCTGTACTATGTTCAATATCGTTGATAAGTCCAGTTGCTGCTAGTGTCGCTTCTAACCAAGTTAAGGCGTTGTTAAGAGATTCGGAGGGAATGCGATCGCCAATTGTATCCAGTTTAGCAGTATCTATTCCAGCAGAAACCAAGGTGGGAGAAAGTTTCCAGCCTTGAATTATATCATGGTTTTCTAACCAGTCGGTTACTTCATCTTCCTTATCGCCTTGGGTGAGAGTGTCTAATTTGGGGGCTGTAACAGCGTATGCTGTTGCTTGATGTTGAATATCTTTAAGAAAATCAAGTTGTTCTTTTGTGAGACTACTTAGCTGTAAAGTTAAAGATTGTAAGTTTTGAAAGTTATCGCGTAATTGAGAAGCCGCCCGTTGCGCCGCCGCACCAGGATTATTTAATTCATGTGCTAAACCTGCTGATAATTTACCAAGCGCCGCCATCTTTTCTTGTTGGCGTAGTTGCGCTTCTACATCTTTTGTTCTCCCTGCCATTGCACTTAGAATTACATCAGCTAGGGGCGAACATTCTGCGAGAATGTGTCTAAAAGTATCAACTTCAATTCGCAGGACGCGACTGGGTGCGATCGCTCTGGCTGTAGCAATATAATTTGCACCAGTTAGCATCGACAATTCACCGACAAATTCTCCCCGACGATGAATAGCTAATAGTCTTGTTTCGCCGCCGACGTGTTTAGTAATTTCAACTTCCCCTTCTAAAATCGCGTGAAAGTTGTAGTTAGAATCGCCTTCACGAAACAGCACATCCCCCGCATTAGCTTGGATTTCAGTTCCAAACTGCATCATCTCTTCTAAAACATCATCCGTTAATTTTGGAAACAGCGTCATCTGATTTGGATCGTGCAGCAGCATGGTTATACCTTGCGATTTTGGATTTTGGATTTTGGATTTTTCTAATGCATCAGAGTCAAAACTCCTTAATTCTCTTTGCGCCTTTGCGTCTTTGCGTGAGATTATACTCACAAAACTTTGCTGAGATATTGATGCACAAATTGAACACAGATTGAACCCTCACCTACTCCTGAAGCAACCCGCTTTACCGAACCATGACGCACATCACCCACAGCGAATATACCAGGAACATTTGTTTCTAGTAAAAACGGATCACGTTCAAGATTCCATCCTCGAATTCGCTCTTTCTCGCGTAACAAATCTGGCCCGGTTAAAATAAAACCGCGCGAGTCTCTTTCCAAAACGCCATCCAACCACTCGGTACGCGGTGCTGCGCCAATAAAGATAAATAGTGAGGTAGCGGGTACTGTTTGCGTTTCGCCTGTAAGATGATTTTGCAGAGCGATCGCTTCTAAACTTGTTTCTCCTTTTGCCTCAATTACACTGGTATGCGTTTTGACTGTAATATTTGGTGTATCGGCGATTTGGTCTATCAGGTACTGAGACATACTTTTCGTTAAGGAGTCACCCCGTACCAACATCGTTACATGGCTGGCGTACTTAGAAAAATACATCGCTGCTTGTCCGGCTGAATTTGCCCCACCCACAATGTAAACTTCTTCATCTTTGCAACTCATCGCTTCAGTTTGTGCAGCACCGTAGTAAACACCAGCACCAGTCAAACGCTCAATTCCCGGTACATCCAACCGCCGCCATGCCACACCCAGCGCTAAAATCATGGCATGACAACTAATTTCACTACCATCTGATAATTGCAAAAAGCGATACGGGTCTGTTACGCGAATTCCCGTAGCTTCCTGGGGTGTAAGAATTTCCACACCAAAACGTCTTGCTTGTGCAACCGCACGCCGTGCCAAATCACCTCCGCTTAAACCGACAGGAAAACCAAGGTAATTTTCAATACGTGAACTAGTTCCCGCTTGGCCGCCTGGGGCTTCTCGTTCAATCATCAGCGTACGTAATCCTTCGGATGCACCATACACCGCAGCGGCTAAACCAGCAGGACCACCACCAACGATAACTAAGTCATAAAACGGTTTTTCTGCTTGGGTTTGCAGCCCAATTTTCTCAGCAATTTCTCGGTTTGCGGGCTGGATGAGGTGGGAGCCATCAGGGAAAATTACTAGAGGCAAGTGTAATTTATCATAATTAGTGTATTCTGCTAGCTTTTGGGCATCTTTTGATAATTCAATATCCATCCACTCATAAGGCACTTGATTTCGTGCCAGGAAATCTTTCACTTGATGGGAATAGGGCGACCAGCGATTACCAATAACGCGAATACCTTCAAAAGGTGGTTGGAATGTTGCCCGCCAATCATCAAGCAAATCGTTCAGTACAGGATACAACCGTTCTTGTGGCGGGTCCCACGGCTTCATCAAATAGTAATCGATTTTTGTGGCGTTAATAGCACGGATAGCTGCATCGGTGTCTGCATAGGCTGTGAGTAAAGCGCGTTTTGCGTCTGGAAACATAGTGATAGCCTGTTCCAAGAACTCCACACCAGACATTTGCGGCATTCTTTGATCCACTAAAAACATTGCTACAGGCTGGTTACGGAGTTTGATTTGTTCCAGTGCTTCCAAAGCACTTGTACCAGAGTCAGCACGCAATATGCGGTAATTTTCTCCGTATTCTTGCCGCAGATCCCGCGCCACAGCTTGCAAAACTTCTGGTTCATCATCAACCGTCAGGATTACAGGTTTCGCCATAGCCTCTCCACAATTTAAAATATTAGTGGTTCATGGTTAATGGTTCATGGTTCATGGCTATTAACCATTAACCATTAACCATTAACCATTAACTTTAAACTAATAGCTGATACAGCCCAATCAAAGTTCCATCTGGATCTCGCAGATAAGCTGTTTTTATTCCATAGTATGGGTTATTCATTGGTGCAGCGCTAAATTGAACACCTTTATGTGTTAATTTGTAATATTCTTCTTCCACATCATGCACTGTGAAAATTAATGCTACTTTGTCTTGACATTCTGCATGAGGAGGTTTATCCATATTGTGGATTAGCTGTGCCATTTCCTGTCGGCGAAACAAACTCAGCTTCATATCTCCGACTTTAAATTCAGCATATCCATCTTCTAGATTTTCAATTTTGACCTCAAATTCCATCACATCTCTGTAGAAGAAAAAGCTAGTTTTTAAGTCAGAGACCAGCAGCCTGGTATATGCAGAACCAATTTGCATACAAAATCCTGTATATTTCAATCCTGAAAATCCCAAACCTAAAAATGGGATAACTGATGGTACTCCACTACAAAAAGTCACGCATCTTGCTGATGGTAGAAAATACAGCCAGGGACTATAAGTCCCTGGCTCATAGCATAAGTCCATTAAAATGGACTTAACCTAGAACTAGTAAGACCAAACGTGCCATGACACGTCTTTACACTAGACCCCCACGGGCGATATCTACTTAAGGGAGCATCGCTCACAACGAAAAGCATGAAAATCGTTCTTTCCCACTCCCTACTCCCCACCTTCGGAATTAAAAATGAAAAATGTAAAATTAAAAATTTATTCAATCCAATTTTTAATTTTTAATTTTTAATTTTTAATTGAGCGAAGCGTTGTCCCCACTCCCTATTTTCAAGATAGAACTTGAGCTAACCTACGGATACCTTCCTGAAGTTGTTGTTGTGTGAGTTCCGAATAACCAAAGATAAACTCTCCTGTGGGAGCGGTTTTAAGATAGTAAGGCTTTGCTGTCACCATGCCCACACCCACTTGGCTGGCGCGATAGATAATTTCCTCATCACTGAGATTGGTGTGCAGTCTCACCATTAAGTGAATTCCGGCATTCTCTCCTAAAATAGTTGCCTGTTCTCCTAAGTGAACGTTTAATGCTTGCACCAACACTTGACGAAGCTGATCATAGTAAAGCCGCATTCGCCGAATGTGGCGTTCTAAATAGCCTTCTTCAATAAAATCTGTCAATACGTATTGCTCTAACAGAGGTAGGTGACGATCTGCCAACAACTTAGCACGGGTAAATACAGATACCAATTGTTGCGGTAACACCAAATAGCCTATTCGCAGAGATGGAAATAACACTTTTGAGAATGTGCCTATGTATAATACTGTGTTGCCGTAATCTAACCCTTGGAGGGCGGGAATTGGTCGCCCCTCATAGCGATATTCGCTATCGTAGTCGTCCTCAATAATCATTGCTCCTGTTTTCTGCGCCCAAGATAGCAGTTCTAGTCGCCGAGGAAGTGACAATACCGCCCCTGTCGGAAATTGGTGAGAGGGAGTAATGTATAAAAGTTTGATACTGTCAGTTGAGTAATTTCTCAGATGTTCAACTACCAATCCCGACTCATCAACAGGGATGGGTAATAATTTGGCTCCTTGGGCAAGGAAAGCGTGCCGCGCTTTCAAATAACTGGGTTCTTCTAAAGCGATTGTCTCACCAGGATCAACTAATAAGCGTACGATTAAGTCGAGGGCTTGTTGGGTACCATTGGTGATTAATATTTGGTCAGGTTCGCACTGCACCGCGCGGAAACGAGATAAGTAACAAGCGATCGCTTCTCGCAATGGTCTATGTCCAAGAGGATCGGTTGCATATTCTAACCAGTCTAGGCTATGGCGGCAATGACGAGAAAGCAGTTTGCGCCATAACTGCATAGGAAATTGGTCAAAAGCAGGTTGCCCGTAACGAAAATTGATAGGTGCATCGGAATCTGCGATTTTAAGCACATCTATCTCAGTAATATTACTAGCATATTTTGATAGCTTAATTGGTGGTTGAGTTATCTTTTGATTAAATGAGGGTAAAGCTGAGTGTAGCAATTCATCAGGTAGTTGAGCGCAGACAAACGTACCGGAACCCACAATTGTTTGCAGATAACCTTCGCTGATGAGTTGTTCGTAACTTTGAGTCACGGTAATTCGAGAAATTCCCAAAGACTTTGCTAGCGATCGCGTCGAAGGAAGTCGCTGTCTTTGAGATAACCGCCCACTGAGAATCGCTCGACGCAGTTCTTCGTATAACTGCCGATGTAAGGGTATTACTGATTTGTGTGAGAGTGCGATCGCTAAATCCATCTTTACTAGCAAAGTGGACTTATATTTAAGCACAAAATTGGCTATTGTAATAGACCATTTATATAAATTATTTTTGACAATAGTCTGCCCTGAAATAAATTTCGGGCTAATAGCTAAAGTCATCTAAAAGATGACTAGACTTCTTGCAAAGTGCCTTGAAATAAATTGGCATTGCTGAATTTGGGTATGAAATTTAAAAATCAAATATTCTAAACTCTTACTCTTTGCGGCTTTGCGCGCCAGTCGCCTGGGTCGGGAAACCCTCCGTTTGTCCTAAGAGGACACGCTATGCGCTAAGAGCGCACGCTCCGCGAACGCGAACAGCGCTGGCTTGGCTTAGCGTGAGGTAAATTCATAACGAATAATCAGCAACGCCAATAAATTTCATATCTTAGCCCAAACCCGTTAAAACGGGTTAACAACTTTACTCATCTTAAATCGCTCGTAAGAGTTTTAACCCATTTTAATGGGTTGTCTCAGACGTGCCATGGCACGTCTCTACACGACCGGAAATTTATTTCACGGCTGTGGCTTGCAACTGCTACTATTCAAGGAAGAAAGCACCATGAGCAATTTAGAACATGAAATCACTCAGGAACAGTTAACCGTTACAGAACGTACTAATATTAAACGGCTACCATCACGCGGACATTATGAGCGTGAACTAATTTATCAGATTTTGGATGAAGGATTAGTGTGCCATGTTGGATTTGCCGTAGATGGTCAGCCTTTTGTGATTCCGACTGCTTACGGTAGGGTGAGCGATCGCCTTTACATTCATGGTTCTCCTGCTAGTCGAATGTTGCGATCGCTCCAAGCGGGTATCAAAGTTTGCGTTACTGTCACTATACTCGATGGACTGGTGTTAGCTCGAACTGCGTTTCACCACTCAATGAATTACCGCTCCGTGGTAATATTTGGTACAGCGACTACAGTACAGGATACTGAGCAAAAGCTTGAAGCCTTGCGAGCTTTTACCGAGCATGTAATACCACAACGGTGGGCAGAAGTGCGTCAACCCAACCGTCAGGAACTTCAAGGAACTTTGGTACTTTCTCTGTCTCTTGATGAAGCATCTGCAAAGGTGCGGACAGGTCCCCCAAATGATGAAGAAGCGGATTATAACATTCCTGTGTGGGCTGGTATCATACCATTAAAATTGACGGCTAGCACACCAATTGCTGATTCTCGTTTACAAGAGGGGGTCACTCTTCCTTCGTATTTGGAAAATTACACTCGCGATACGGCTTTAGCCGTTACGCCTTCGGCGTATCGCGTTGTTTTGTAAAAACGGGTATACGGATAAAGAAGGACTTAGCTCAAACCCGTTAAAGCCGTGAAATAAATTTCCGGAACCTATAGCTTAAACCCATTAAAACTGATATCTTGCACCATTCTCAACAAGAGCCAGAGGCTCTTATTCTCAACTGCCAGGTTGAACCTGGTAACGAGGGTTTGGAGGCGGAGCCTCCTGGCTGTTGCAAAGGCGTGCAAGATATTAGTTAAAATGGGTTACAATTCTCAATCAGTCGGTTTTTAACCGACTTCAGCTTAAGCGCCCGAATTTTAATTCAGGGCAGACTCAACTTCAGCTTAAGCGCCCGAATGTTAATTTAGGGCAGACTCAACAAATCAAAACCACCCTTACTTTTCAGCGCAGACTCAACAAATCAAAACCATCCTTCCTTTCACCTAAAATATGGTGACAAAACCAAATTAAATTTTGCTTCATGATGGCTCTGGTAATGCCGGGTTTATTACTTCCATGAGCCATATTTTTGAAAATTACTAGTTCTGTATCTACACCCACATCCCGCAATCCCTGATATAATTCATAGGCGTTAGATACAGGTACTCGCTTATCATTATCACCATGTTGAATTAGTGTTGGCGTACAAGCGGATTTGATATAGGTCATAGGAGAAGTTCTTCGGTAAACTTCAGGGTCATTCCAAGGAGTATCCCCTAAATATCTGCGCGTAAACTGGTGAATATCTGTGCTGACGTAGTTGGTAATCCAATTACTAATTCCTGCACCAACTGAGATTGCTTTAAAGCGATCGCTATAGGTAGCACAAAATGCGGAAATATAACCTCCTTGGCTCCAACCCATGATACCAACTTTTTCGCCGTCGATAAAGCCTTGAGAAATGAGAAAGTCTACTCCAGATATCACATCTGCATAATCACCAATACCTAAATCACGGTAATTCAAAGAACGAAATGCTTCACCATATCCTGCACTACCTCGATAATTCGGTTGTAGAACAATAAAGCCTTTTTCGATAAAACTTTCAATTGAGTATATACTATCTTTTAATGCAATTGGCAATGAGGTTGAGGTTGGTCCTCCATGCACAATCACCAGCAAGGGATATTTTTTACTGCTGTCAAAATCTATAGGAGTGGAAATAATCCCTTCTATTTCATTACCATCTAAACTTGACCAACTAATAATTTTCTTCTGGGCAAATAATCTATTTTTTAAGATAATAGATTCATTCGTAATACATACGTCATCAATATAAATTTCATTGCATTTTTGAGAGCTTGCTTTTAAATAAGCCAAATGTTCACCATCTGAAGTAATAGACGCAGTTTGAATATAGCCATCCTCTAGAGGTACAAGAGGAATAATATGACCTTGGTCATTACTTATACCTATATAACTATTAGTTTTTTGTTGCCACCAAATTAAAATTCCTTTTGTAATCCAACGCAGAGGATATATATTTTCGTCAATTTCAATTTGAGGATAAGTGATATTGCCGGAATTTAAGTGTAAAATTGCTAATTTTTGATTATAATAATTTTTCCCTTCTCGATGGTAAGTAAAGCAAATAAAAGCACCATCAGGAGAGAAAAGCACATTACTCTTTCTACCAACAAGAGGAATCTCTAGCTTCTTCATTTCCTTGGACTCAACATCCAGAAGATAAAGTTCAGTTTTTTCTAGCTCCTCAAGATTAGGCGATGGTGCAGCAATGAAGGCTACTTTATCGACCTTCGGTGAAATATCAAACTCATAGATATGCAGCGTTTTACCTTCAGTTAACTGTACTGATAAATCATCGGTCAGCGAAGATTTATTGTTATCAGTTTCATTCTCGGTAGGTTCTCGTAAATCTTTTGGTAATGTCAAAGAAGCGTTAGTTTTTTCTAGACCTTTTTGTAAATCTAAGTAAAATAAACAATTACAAAGATATTCTCGGTCTACTATCTCTATGTCGCCATAAATTTCCCGACGTTGTTTGACAGATTTTGGTTGTACTTCCCGTGCCAGAAAGAAAAAACCTTGTCCAGAAGGAGACCACTTAAATGCTACTACGTCTTCGGTAGCATGAGAAACTTGAATTCCTAAAACCTCTCTATCCGGTTTGATGAGAATTTGTTTCTTTTTATCTTTATCATTTACTCTTGATAAATAAGCTAGAGTTTTACCATCTGGAGACCATTTTGGTGATAAACTTTCATTTTTTCCTTGTGTTAGTGGATAGGTGTTACCGTTTTCATAAATACAGACGTGATACTGATAAGTGTTGTTGTCCCAATTTGTTAAGCGTTTGACGTAGGCAATTTTTTTGCCATCTTCACTGATAGACAGATTTGAAAGTTTTGGTAAAGCAATGAACTCTTCAATTGTTAAATACTTCTTTTCTGACATTTTTGTTTGTGTAGCTGACAATATAGTAAAAATTGTCTGCTACCGATGCAAACAGAGCAAGTGGCTTGATAAAATCTAGCAACGGTTTTTAAAGTAATTTATTTAACCACGACCAACGCAGAGTTACAGAGGTAAGATGTTAAAGAGGAATTTCTTGTTTAAAATTTTTATCTATCTTGACAGGGCGTGGAATTTGCCCAGCGTACGGTTATTAAGAGGATGTTTGAAAATTTTTGGTTGAATTATATTTTACTTCTCAGACATCCCTAAGAATGGCGCAACAGATCAGCCCCAAACTAATAACTTTTTGAATGGATTGAAGCTATTAGCTCTACATGGTCGGACAATTAGTGGATAGTTGGATTAGCTTTGATTAAAATTTGGTTCATGACGAAGACTCTAGGCTGTTTGTTCTCCCACTTGTTTTTAGTTAAAAAGTTGAAACGGAGGTTAAATGCAGCACCTCAGCAAGTTATTAGAGATTGAGAACTCAAAATTAGCTTGGGTACTGCGGTTGGGTTTATCCGGACTGCGGACTCAATTACAAGAAGCGCTAAAAACAGCCGCAACCGATCCAGGAAGCAGTGTTTGTCAGGAACTGTTGCAGGAATTGGACGAAATTTTGCAATTAAATGTAGAGGGAGTAGGAGGAGTGTATACTTCTCTATCTACACCTACTACCTCATCTCCTGAAGAAAATCCCTCTTGGGAGGATGTATTTGAGCCTGTTCAGCCTGAGATCACAGGTGAATTAAAACTAAAATCTATTACTGAAACTTTGCTTGCTGATAAAGAATTATCGCATTATATCGGGGAGTATCAATTTCGTAGCAACAATGATGCCGATTTATGGAACGAAATGCAACGCCTGCTACTACGTGTTCCGGAAAAGGTTGCTAATGTTTGGCGAGAACGTATTTTTAAACAGGTAAGTCAGTTAGGCGTAGTAGAAGACAAGCTTTCCCGGCGAAAGTTGCCTTTCTGCCGCAATGAATACATTTACTCTGGTTTGAAAGGAAATATTCAAGCTTTAGGGTTACATTTCTCATTCGAGCCGCGAATAATAATAGAAACACAGGGCGGGGAATTAAATATCTTGGCAGGAATTGTTTCTACATGTCTTGGGTTTATCGCAATTGACCCGTGTTTACACCATGCTCTCAAGAGTGTAGATCGCTTTGGTGTCAGGTCTTTGAACTACGAGTCAGAAAAATCTAAGTATGTTGCGGCACTAAAAGACCGCTTTCAACGCGTTTTAGCAACCACCAATACTGATCCGGTAACATCTCTGCGTGCCAGGCTTGATTTAGATGAAGCGATCGCTTCTTTAGTATACTTACCACCATGCGATCGCTTTTCCTGGTGGGGCAAACTCCAACAAGAAGCACGCCGTACTCTCGATAGCGCGGTGGAAAAAGCGCGTAATGCTGGTTATCAAGTGCAAATCCGCCCATTATGGGGAACCTATGCCGATGTTTACGCTTGGTCAAAAGATGATTTGCAACTGGATATCGGCGGTGTTCCAGGAGAAGTGTCTACCTGTTTGCGGGTTTATGCCAAAATTAACGACGAAATACTTCCAGGGCGCGTACTTTTCCGTTCTTCTTGAGAGAAAAACACTCATACCATTTTAGATTTTAGATTTTAGATTTTGGATTGTGAGATTTTCCCAGAGTCCGGGGTTTGATGGAATTTGAATGGTATGACAGTATTGTAGACCACTGATAAGCCTATCAATCTATGCCAGCTTTATAGGGGTTGTTTTTAATCTCTAAAAAGAAAAAATTGTGGTCAAAGTTAAAGTTGATGTCAAGGTCGAGGACGGGGTAAAGGTCGCAGTCTTGGTTAAAGCTGGCGTTGTAGTTA
The DNA here is from genome assembly GCA_051861145.1 of Nostocaceae cyanobacterium. GTDB lineage: Bacteria > Cyanobacteriota > Cyanobacteriia > Cyanobacteriales > Nostocaceae > JBHYDF01. The sequence continues at coordinate 2,189 of JBHYDF010000062.1, read as the reverse complement.
AGGTTCGCGTCGTGGTACGGGAAGATGTCGGGGTGAAAGTCAAAGTCTCAGTTCGGGAACAGCCAAAGCCAAATGAATGCTAATTTTGGATTTTCTATTAACGTAAAAACTCTGCGCCCCTCTGCGCTTCCCTCCGCGTCCCTCTGCGTTTGTATTAAATTATGGTAAATTTTTCGCCACCAAATCATGAAACATGGGTGTACTGAGATAGCGTTCCCCAAAGGAAGGCTGAATCATCACGATTAAGCGATCGCGATTTTCTGGACGCTGAGCTACTTGTATCGCTGCACACAAATTAGCACCCGAAGAAATACCAGATAACAAACCCTCTTCTCTTGCCAAACGCCGCCCAAATAGCATTGCTTCCTCATCGCTGACGGCAATTACTTCATCAATCAAATCCGTGCGCAAAACATCAGGGACAAATCCGGCACCAATACCTTGAATTTTATGTGGTCCTGGTTCACCGCCAGCAAGGACAGGACTATTTTTGGGTTCAACAGCGATCGCCTTAAAGCTGGGCTTGCGTGGTTTAATCACTTCAGCGATACCAGTAATTGTTCCACCCGTACCCACTCCAGCCACGACAATATCTACTTCCCCATCCGTATCTTCCCAAATTTCAATAGCAGTAGTTTCCCTGTGAATTTTCGGGTTAGCTGGGTTACGGAACTGTTGTAACATATATGCATTGGCAGTATTAGCCACAATTTCTTCAGCTTTACGAATTGCTCCCCGCATTCCCTCTGTTCCTGGTGTTAACTCCAAAGTAGCACCATAAGCTTTCAACATAGCCCGTCGTTCTAAACTCATCGTTTCGGGCATAGTTAAAATCAAACGATAGCCACGCGCCGCCGCCACCATCGCCAGTCCAATTCCCGTATTTCCGGATGTTGGTTCGACTAAAATACTTTTTCCCGGTTCAATCAAACCTCCTGCTTCCGCCGCCTGTACCATACTGATAGCAATGCGGTCTTTCACCGAAGCGGCTGGATTCATTCCTTCCAGCTTGACAACAATTCTGCCCACACATCCCAACTCTTGAGGAATTTTATTCAACTGAACTAAAGGAGTTCGTCCAATCAGTTCAGTGATATTACGAGCAATCCGCATTAATTAACTCCTAAAAATACTTAATTTTGTTGAAGGAAGAGGGAAGAAGGAAGAAATAAGAGGTCTTCTATAGCAATCCTAAATCATTTTTTAGTAGGTGGGGCTATGCCCTACATTAATAGGTTTGTAGGGCATAGCCCCACCTACTAGGCTCAAATTTCACGAATCATATATGAATGTTATAACTTCAATATTCTACATAAAAATCAAAAATATTTGGTGATATATTGATAATTTTATAGGTCATTAAATCTACATTTAATCAGTAATAATTTACTCAAAACTCCGATAAAAATCCTCTTTCCCTAGCCCAAGCGCCCCTAGGGCGTGTTTTCAAACTCTCTTCACACTTTTCGCGCTGTGTTGGGATCCCCCTAAATCCCCCTTAAAAAGGGGGACTTTGAAAAGATTTCCCCCCCCTTTTTAAGGGGGGTAGGGGGGGATCTCACAGTTTGAAAACACGCCCTAGCCCCTAATCCCTAATTGAGTACATAAATGCCAGCCCCCCACCTCATAAATAAGAGTACCCATACCCTAAAAATTCTAGTACCCATACCCCAAAAAAAAATTGAACTCCTTATCGGGTGGTAATTACAAGCTTTGAGTACAAGCTTAATTAAATTAATAATCTTGATCCGCTAGAGAAAAACTCTTTTGTTTTGAGGTGGCTGCTATAAAACCTATAGGATTTACGCAGAGATTCCCCTCTACCCCCCCCTACAAAGGGGGGGACTTCTTAAGCCTCATAGCAGCAAGCAGAATGAATCAAGCAAGATTTGAGAGGCTGCAAGTGCGTGAATACAAAGATGCTTTTGAGTACGCTACGGCTTAACTTTTGGGTGTTTATACCTTAATTGATTACGAGGAAAAGTCTAGAATTTATAAGGGCAAATGGATTGAGAAAACAGCTAATTAGTAGTGAAGTTTTGACAATCCAAAATCCCAGTTAACCCTGAAATAAATTTCGGGCTTAAAGCTAAAGTCATCTAAAGATGACTGAGTTAATTTTATAACCCGTTTTAACTGACATCTTGCAGCATTCTCAATTAGCCGTACTGCCAGCCTTTGACAGAAAT
>JBHYDF010000061.1:26486-40094 GCA_051861145.1 Nostocaceae cyanobacterium | reverse complement strand
ATGCCCAATGCCCAATGCCCAATGCCCAATGCCCAATGCCCAATGCCCTATTCCCCTTAATTGACGTTGATTATCCAGGTGCCAATATAGCGTGAAAGTGGCACCTCGCCAGGGGATTGAACTGAGGCATTGAAATAGAAAGTACCGCCGAAAGAAGGGTTTTTGACGTTAGATAACACTAACTCAACACTGCTACCTGCTGGTACTGGTTGTTCAGGATAAATTTCAATGACGTGATTTTCTTTGTCCCATTTCACTTCCGAAAGAGGTACTTTTTTATCTCTGACTCGTACCTCAATCTTTTTAGGGTCAAAGGTTCCTTTAAAGTAGTTGGGATAGCTAACAACAAAATAAGAAGCAGCTAAATTCATCTTTTTGTGAGGAATTCTCAAACGGTATCTATCCCAACCATTGGTTTGCCCACCAAAATCTAAGCGAAAGGGTAACTGATTTTCGCTTTTAACACCGCTAAAAATTGTCAATCCTGGTAAACCCTGCGCCCAAGTGATAGCTGGAAACCCAGCCAGCAAACAGCTAGTCACCGCAATCCCAGAAAGTAAACGTCGCATAGTTAAGCTCCTGTGCCAGAAATTTGTTTATTGTCTCAGTAACTAAGAATCAAGTTTGTAACTAAACTTTACTGCTGACTTTTTGATAGTGGACGTTAAATGCTTACCAAAAGTGCCATATTGATTTAATCCCTCAGAAAACTACACATATAAAAGTATATTTATTTACATTTATTTGTCATCACCTCATCACCTGTTGAGGAATACACGTTTTTATTATTGCTAGTTTGGTGACACTTTTACTAGATGAAATAACACACTTGGGAGATGATTTTGTTGCTAAATATGTATAAGTGTATCTGAAATCCAGGGTTTTGTTATAAAAATTAAGCAAATTAAGAGCGCGATCGCGCTCTTAATTGGGCTAGATTGGTTACAACAAGCATTACTCATAGCAGCAATAATTTAAGTTGATTGAGGATTTGAATTTGTGAGGCTTTAATCGATATTGCACAATGTAAAGAACGCACAACAATATTTTTCAATCCCTAAAAGAAGTTAAAGACACAGATGCAAAACTTGGGGATCGCCATAGGATGTGCAATAAGTAACCCAATGAGTGCAAATATCTGTAATTGTGACATCCATAAGGGGCACAGTCAGGCTTTGCCTGGATAGGTAGAGTGGGAAAGCGAAGGTCCAATTAACAGGGAAAGCCAAAAGCCGATAGCCCTACTCATACGCAAAGAGTGCGTCTAATTACTCATCGGAAAATTTCACAACTGACAAAGAATAAGTACTTACTCTCAAGGAGATTTCATGAGGATAGCAGTTGCTAAAGAAATAGAAGTTTGTGAACGCCGTGTGGCATTAATTCCGGACATTGTAGCGCGATTGGTAAAACAAGGTTTAGAAGTATGGGTAGAAGCTGGTGCAGGCGATCGCGCATTCTTTAATGACGCTGCCTATGCAGCCGCAGGAGCTACCATTATTGCTGATACCGATAAACTGTGGAACGAAGCTGATATTCTACTCAAAGTCAGCCCACCGCAAGAACGAGAAGATGGACGCTCAGAAATTGACTTAATGCGGGAAGGCTCTGTACTTATCAGTTTTCTCAATCCTTTAGGAAATCCAGTCATAGCCCAACGGCTAGCAGAACGCAAGGTAACTGCTATCAGTATGGAAATGGTACCACGCACCACAAGGGCGCAAAGTATGGACGCTTTATCGTCGCAAGCGTCAATAGCGGGTTACAAAGCTGTGTTAATAGGCGCAGCCGCATTACCAAAATACTTCCCCATGCTGACAACAGCCGCCGGTACTATCGCCCCCTCGAAAATATTTATCATGGGTGCTGGTGTCGCCGGTTTGCAAGCGATCGCCACTGCAAGACGTTTGGGAGCAGTTGTAGAGGCTTTTGATATCCGTCCCGCTGTTAAAGAAGAAGTACAAAGCCTCGGCGCGAAATTCGTCGAAGTCAAACTAGAAGAAGAAACAACCGCCGCAGGTGGCTACGCGAAAGAAATCTCTGAAGAAAGCAAAAAGCGCACCCAAGAACTTGTCGCGGAACACGTCAAAAATGCCGATGTAGTAATTACTACCGCTCAAGTTCCAGGTAAAAAAGCGCCACTCCTAGTTACAGAAGAGATGGTAGCGCAAATGAAACCAGGTTCGGTAATTGTAGATATTGCTGCTGAACAGGGTGGTAACTGCGCTTGTACTGATCCTGGTAAAGACATTGTTAAGCATGGTGTTACCATTATTGGTCCGATTAATTTACCATCTTCAATGCCAGTCCATGCCAGTCAATTGTATGCCAAGAACTTAACGTCATTGATGCAATTGCTGATTATAGACAAAGCTTTGCAGGTTAACTTTGGCGACGACATTATTGATGCAGCTTGCATTACCCATGCTGGTGAAATTCGTTCAACACGAGTGCGGGAAGCATTAGAAGCTTTAGTAGTTAGCAGTTAGTGAGAAAAAGTTAGGAGTTAGGAGTGAGGAGTGAGGAGTTAATAGTTAAGAGTTAAAAATAAAGTAAAAAGTAGTTTGCTTTAACTTGTAACTTGTGCATTCTCAACTCTTAATTCATAACTCCTAACTCCTAATTCCTAACTAAATAAAAAGGAGTTTTGTAAACATGACAGAAGCATTAATTGCCGCTTTGTTTGTATTTGTTTTGGCATCATTTACCGGGTTTGAAGTTATCAACAAAGTACCACCAACCTTGCACACGCCTCTAATGTCAGGCTCAAACGCGATTTCTGGCATTGCTGTATTGGGTGCGATCGTCGCTTCCGGTGCAAAGGAGTGGAATATTTCTGTAATTCTCGGTTTGATTGCCGTAATACTCGCAACTGTAAACGTGGTGGGTGGTTTCCTAGTCACGGATCGGATGCTGCAAATGTTCAAGAAAAAGGCTGGTTAATGGTTAATGGTTAATGGTTAATGGTTAATGGTTAATAGCCATGAACTATTAACCATGAACTATGAACCATGAACAACTAACCACTAACAATTTCCAATTCTCAATTACCACTGAATTTATGAGTGAATTTCTTCCAACTGGGATTCAGCTAACATATTTAGTCGCTGCATCTTTATTTATTCTCGGTTTGAAAAAGCTGGGTTCTCCTGCTACAGCACGACAAGGTAATGTTGTAGCCGCTGTGGGAATGCTGTTGGCAATTGTGGCAACATTGCTAGATCAACATGTGTTGAACTACGAGATGATTTTGCTGGGGTTGGCTATTGGATCTGTAGTCGGTGCGATCGCAGCCTACAAAGTCCAAATGACGGAAATGCCCCAAATGGTAGGTTTACTCAATGGTTTGGGTGGTGCTGCTTCCGCACTTGTCGCGGTTGCGGAATTTTGGCGCTTGCTGCAACACTCACAGAGTGTACCCTTAGATGCCAACATTTCCATGCTGCTGGATGTGTTAATTGGTGGTGTCACCTTCACGGGTAGTATGATTGCCTTTGCCAAGTTGCAAGGTATCGTGAGTGGTTCGCCGATTACATTTCCCTTACAGCAACCAATCAACGCTTTACTATTGGGTTCCTATGTAGTAGGCAGTGCTTATTTACTCACTGCACCGCATAACCTTGCCGCATTTTTAGCAATAGTTGCCGTTTCTTTAGTTCTTGGTGTGATGTTCGTCATCCCCATTGGCGGCGGCGATATGCCAGTGGTAATTTCGCTGTTGAACTCATTTTCTGGTTTAGCTGCTGCTGCTGCTGGTTTCGTAGTGATGAACAATATGTTAATCATCGCTGGGGCGTTGGTGGGTGCATCTGGTTTAATCCTTACTGAGATTATGTGTAAGGCGATGAACCGTTCCCTTATTAGTGTGTTGTTTGATGCGTTTGGTAGCGGTGGCGGTGCTACTGCTGCTGCTGGTGGCGGTGCAACTGATAAAACCGTTCGCAGCATAGATCCAGAAGAAGGCGCGATGATGTTGGGTTATGCCCGATCTGTGGTAGTTGTGCCTGGTTATGGGATGGCGGTAGCACAAGCACAGCATAGTGTACGCGAATTGGCAGATCAGTTAGAACGTATGGGCGTTGATGTTAAGTATGCCATTCACCCTGTGGCTGGAAGAATGCCGGGACACATGAATGTGTTGCTAGCTGAGGCTAATGTACCGTACGAACAGCTACATGATATGGAAGATATCAATCCTCAGTTTGAGCAGACGGATGTAGCGTTGGTAATTGGCGCTAATGATGTGGTTAACCCGGCGGCGCGGAGTGATGCGAATAGTCCGATTTATGGAATGCCCATTTTGGAAGTGGATCGGGCGAAGCAGACGATTGTGATTAAGCGCGGTATGAGTACGGGTTTTGCCGGTGTAGATAATGATTTGTTCTACAAGGATAAAACTACAATGCTCTTTGGTAGTGCGAAGGAAATGGTAGCGAAGTTGGTTTCTGAGGTGAAACAACTGTAACAATTTTGGATTTTGGATTTTGGATTTTGGATTAGGCAAATCCAAATCTAACAAACATCTTTGACCTTTTGCAAAAGTCTATTTTCAAAAAAAACGACCACAGATGGACACAAATAAACACCGATAAAATCTGTGTTCATCTGTGTCTATCTGTGGTCGTAATTAACAATTATTCTGATTTTGCAAGAAGTCTATTAAACCCGCCCCTAAGAAAAATTCTGTTTAAAACATGAAATTTACTTAAACAAATGTCGAATAACAACCAAATTTATCTTCCCCCTCTGCTAAAAGCCATTGATATTGAGGCGATGTCAGAAACTATAAAAATACATCCTCTAAATCCTGAAGCGGTGCGAAATACTAAATCTCTCAGTAATGCAGTAGGGATGAAAAATATAGGTGTTCATTTAGTAAGAGTGGAACCAGGAAAAGAAACTACTCAATTTCATTTTCATCACTGTGAAGAGGAATTTATTTATATTATTTCCGGTAAAGGAATTGCTGAAATTGGTAATGAAGAATTTGAAGTTGCAGCAGGTGATTTTATGGGTTTTACCGCACCTTCATTACCTCACGCGATGAAAAATCCATTTGAGGAAGATTTAGTATATTTGATGGGTGGTGAAAGGTTAAATTATGATGTTTGTGATTATCCGCGAATTAAGAAACGTTTATATCGAGTTAATGGGGAACGTAAATTAGTTGATTGGGAAGATTTGAAAGCTTTCTGACTTTGCAACAATGGTTTAGGCTGTATTAGCATTTATCTAACGCATTCAGACTTTTAGATGCGTTAGTCTAACCCTAACGCACCTGAACTTAACCCTGAATTAAAATTCGGGCTAAAAGAAGACAGTTAGCTAAAGCTAACTCAGACAAAAATTTTAACCCGTTTCAACGGGTTTAAGCTATTAGCCGGAACTTTAGTTCCCGGCAAATATAAATGGAAAGAACAATCAGTTAATCTCAACTAGCTGAATATCGAAAATTAATTCTTGTCCAGCTAAGGGATGGTTCGCATCCAGTGTTACTTCAGCATCTGAAATATCCGTAACCATGACTGGAATCGTCTGACCATTATTCTGAGATATTTGTAATAGTTGACCCACCTTAACAGAGACATCTGTTGGTATTCGCTCTTTGTCAACTATCATCACCAATTCTGGACGATAAGGCCCATAAGCATTTTCTGCGGGAATGTTTGCAATTTTTGATTCTCCCGGTGCCATACCAACCACAGCCTCTTCAAAGCCAGGAATGACTATTCCTTCACCAATGGAGAATTGTAAGGGTTCTCTACCTACTGAAGAATCAAACACTGTGCCGTCATCTAGCTTACCTGTATAGTGAACTGTTACACTATCACCCAGTTTTGCTTGTGCCATTTTTCGTCTCCTTACCTTTTTTCGGTTGTAGCTACTAAGCTTTCAGCTTATCTATCGAAATATCTGCTCTACCTTCTCCTTATGGCTGACCTACTAATCAAGTTTCTGCCAGAAGTTTGTCTGAACAAAGCTGTGAATGTGTTTGGTAAACTGGTCATGTTTAAATTTTGATTTACTCGCTAGTGAAAGCAAGAATAAATTCAGTTTGCCTTAATAAGATTGGGTAAAGTTTCAAAGACAAGTTTAACTCATGATTAAATTGCTGTTCGCTACACTTTTCACCCTAGTACCTTTATTCGGAAATTTACCCCTATTTTGTTATTTATTAATATTTCTCTTTCAATAAAACTTTGCTCTTGCCAATTTATATCTATGTGGTGATCCACGAATGTATAATCGCCTGTGTTCAAGAGAATGGAAAACGCCAATTAGTAGACTAAAATGATTTGAAAATTTACTGGCGTGTAGGTGAAAACGAGTGGCTGATTTATTTGTAGATTTTAGCGAATAGTTACAAAATGCGCTACTCTAGAATACTATCATTGGGTGACTAGCAAGGGTGGCAGAGCAGTGGACTCTTAATCCATTGGTTGAAAGTTCAAATCCTTCGTCACCCACTCAGAGTATTTTGGATTTTAGATTTTGGATTTTGGATTTGCGCTAAACAGGATTAAGGGCGTATAAGTGCTATGTACTTGGATGTGAGGTTATTACTGGCATTAAATATTGTGTCAATGTAAACGCATCTACTCCTAGTTCTGTCCGTTCTTGTGCTGCTAGAACTCCCGCTTGAGAGTGCCACCAAGTTGCTGTTGCTACCATATTTTCTACAGGCAATTGATGCGTAACAGCTTGGGCGATTAAGCCACCGAGTAGCCCTGTTAACACGTCGCCACTACCTCCCCGCGCTAAAGCTGGGGTACTTTCTGGATTAATCCAAATTGTACCTTGAGAATTAGCGATCGCAGTCCTTGACCCTTTCAACAATACTACTGCCCCACTCTGCACAGCAGCTTCCTGCACTGCTTTGATTCTGTCTTGTTTGGCATCTGGCAAATCAGGAAATAATCGCTTAAATTCGCCTGCATGGGGTGTAAGTACTGTTAAAGATTGTCTTTTTTGTAACGTGGGTATAGTTCCCATTTCTGCCAATATATTTAAACCATCGGCATCGAGAACTAGAGAGGTTGTGCTTTCTAACACCTGCTGTAAAATTGGGCTGGCATCCTTTGTTAAACCGGGACCACAAGCGATCGCATTAAATGTATTCAAGTCAGTTTTTGGTGGTAGTTGTAGTTGAGCGATCGCGCCTGTTTCCGTCTCGGGACAACCAATAATCAATGCTTCTGGCAAGTGCGACACCATTATCGGTTTGAGAGACTCTGGTACAACAATTGACAGCATACCAACTCCACTTGCCCGCGCACCTAACCCAGTTAAAATTGCTCCCCCAGAATAGCGGCGCGAACCGCAAATGAGTAGTAAATGTCCTTCTTTGTATTTGTGCGTGACAGCAGGACGGGGTAGAGGCAAAGTAGAAAGTGCAGTAGTTTTGGTAATGCGTTTAATCTTGGGTGTATCCCCAAGTACGGCTTGTACATCTGCCCAAGGGATATCAAAATCAATTAACTCGGCTTTACCGACGTATTCTAGCGCTTGGTCTTGCAATAAACCCAACTTCCACAAACCTAGACAAAACGTATGCGTAGCGCGGATAGCAGTTCCCAAAACTTCGCCAGTATCCGTGTGCAACCCCGAAGGCATATCGATACTGATTATAGGTGTAGACCTTTGATTTAACTGATTAATAGCACTGGCTACAGGGTCTTTTAGTTCTCTTTCTAACCCAAATCCAAACAAGCCATCAACCAGCAAATCACACTCTGGTAACTCTTCAATAGATTCATAACACGGAATGCCTAAACTCTGAACGTACTGTAAATGTTGTGAAGTTAATTCTTTGAGCTTAGAAAAAGGACAATAGATGGAAACTTCATACCCACGAAAATGCAACTCACGCGCAACTACTAAAGCATCTCCCCCATTATGACCGGGACCGGTGAGAATTCCTACGTGAGGAAGGGAGTGAGAATTGGGCATTGGGCATTGGGCATTGGGCATTGAGAATTGGGAATTGGGAATTGGGAATTGAGCATTGGTTTTTTTACCCATGCCCAATGCCCCTTGCCCCATGCCCGATGCCCCTTGCCCAATGCCCAATGCCCCTTGCCCCATGCCCAATGCCCCTTGCCCAATGCCCAATGCCCCTTGCCCAATGCCCAATGCCCCAATCTTGTTCCCTTGTCCCAAAATAGGGTACATATCCTGAATGCGACGAACAATCAGTCCGGCCACCTTTTCCATCAAAGCCGCTACAGGCATTCCCACTGCAAAAATACGCGCTTCGATATCGCGCATCTGTTGTGCTGTTACTACGACTTGCGAAATTTTTTCTTGCCTGTCCATCAATCAATTTTGGATTTTGGATTTTAGATTTTAGATTAATCCAAAATCGAAAATATAAAATCTAAAATTTGATAGTGTTAGCTTAAGAAATAGTAGCCTAGCAATATATATACGGATATGAAAAAAGTCGTCGTTGGACTCTCTGGCGGCGTTGACAGTTCCACAACTGCCGCCATTTTACACCATCAGGGCTATGAAGTGATTGGTCTGACCCTTTGGCTGATGAAGGGTAAAGGTCAGTGCTGCTCTGAGGGTATGATTGATGCGGCTTTTATCTGCGAACAGCTGGGCGTACCCCATCACGTTGTCGATATTCGGGAAGTCTTTCAAACAAATATTGTTGATTACCTTGTAGATGGTTACAGCGCCGGAATTACGCCTTTACCTTGTTCGCAGTGCAATAAAACGGTGAAGTTCGGACCGATGTTGCAGTATGCCCGTGAAAATTTGGAATGCGATCGCATTGCTACGGGTCATTATGCCCGCATTCACTATAATGATGCTACCGGGCGTTACGAACTTCTACGAGCTGTTGACCGCAACAAAGACCAGTCCTATTTTCTCTATGATTTGTCCCAAAATTTACTAGCGGGTTCAGTATTCCCCCTAGGAGAAATGCAAAAAAGTGATACCCGCCGCATTGCCGCTGAATACAACCTGAAAACCGCTGACAAGCCGGAAAGTCAAGACTTGTGCTTGGTAGAAGCAAACGGCTCAATGCGGGCATTTTTGGATAAATACCTTGCCCCAAAAACAGGTGATATTGTTGACACTAATGGTAAGGTGCTGGGACAGCATGAAGGTGTCCATCATTACACAATAGGACAGCGTAAGGGCTTGGGTATCGCTGCTGCTGAACCGTTGTATGTGATTGCCTTGGATGCAGTTAATAATAAGGTGATAGTGGGCGATCGCACGAAAGCAACTCAGTCAGAATGCACCGTGCATCGAGTCAATTGGGTATCTATCGCTGAACCTTCAACTCCCATTCGCGCCGAGGTGCAAGTCCGCTATCGTTCTACCCCTGTACCAGTGACGGTTATTCCTCTGGAAAACTCCCGCGTGCGCGTGGTGTTTGATGAACCTCAGTTCAGTATTACACCTGGACAGGCGGCGGTTTGGTATGACGGGGATAAAGTTTTAGGTGGCGGGATTATTGAGCAGTTTACCGACTCCTAAAATGGGCGGTTAGGGACTTCCAAATAAAAAAATATCCAACTAATTCTTGTGGGGTGGAGAGAAGTCCGAACGCCAGCTTACGGCGTTCGGAACTTCGGAGCTTCTCCCCGCCCTCACCCAGCTTTTTTGGGTTAGCAGACTACTAGGCGATCGCGACCGTGATAGAAAATAACATTTAGATTACACCCCATCTCCCCCAACTCTCCCAACTTTGTGTACTATAGACCCGGCATTTGGTAAGTTATTAACATACCTTAAAAAAAAATTGCAGTCAGGCAAGAAGGGGCAAAATTGAGTTACTATCCAGATGGCATCCTACCCCACGGTGGGCAATTGGTAAATCGTATTGCGACACCGGAACAGAAACAAATATTTCTCTCCAAAGCCGAGTTTCTACCACGGGTGCAACTTGACAGCCGGGCAGTTTCTGACTTAGAAATGATTGCGATCGGTGGTTTTAGTCCGCTGACAGGTTTTATGAACCAACAGGACTACGATCGCGTTGTGACAGAAATGCGGCTAGCAAATGGTACTGTCTGGTCAATTCCGATTACACTTTCGGTGAGTGAGGAAGTTGCAACCCCCCTAACAGAAGGCTGTTTAGTTCGCCTAGATAACCCCGCAGGTGAGTATATCGGGGTTTTGGAACTAACACAAAAGTATCGTTACGATAAGCGAAAAGAAGTAATTAATGTCTACCGCACGGACGATGAAAAACATCCCGGTGTACAAGTAGTTTATAAGCAAGGCCCTGTAAATCTTGCGGGAGATGTGTGGCTCCTACAACGCGATCCCCATCCCCAATTCCCCGCATATCAAATTGATCCTGCCCAATCTCGGCAATTGTTCAAGCAAAAAGGCTGGAAAACTATTGTTGGTTTCCAAACTCGTAACCCCATTCACCGCGCCCATGAATATATTCAAAAGTGCGCGTTGGAAACCGTGGATGGTTTATTTTTACATCCTTTGGTCGGGGCGACAAAAGACGATGACATTCCTGCCGATGTGCGGATGCGCTGCTATGAAATTTTGCTGGATACATATTACCCCCAAGACCGGGTGATTCTAGCAATAAATCCCTCAGCAATGCGTTATGCTGGTCCTCGTGAGGCAATTTTCCATGCTCTCATCCGTAAAAACTACGGCTGTACTCATTTTATAGTTGGACGGGATCATGCTGGCGTAGGTGATTACTACGGCACGTATGATGCTCAATACATCTTTGATGAGTTTGCGCCGGAAGAAATAGGCATTGTGCCTATGAAATTTGAACACGCATTCTACTGCACGCGTACTAAGCAAATGGCGACGACTAAAACTAGTCCTAGCAAGCCAGAGGAACGTGTTCACCTTTCCGGTACAAAAGTACGGGAAATGCTGCGCCGGGGCGAGTTACCCCCTCCAGAATTCTCCCGTCCTGAAGTGGCGGCTGAGTTGGCTAGGGCGATGCAAGTCCCTGTTAAGGGTTAGTACAGCTTTGCATAAGTTCGTGGCTTTTTTAAACGCAGAGGGGAGGCAGCGCGTTGCGGTGAGTCCAGCGCTGAAGGAGGGTCTCCCTCCGCAGGCGACTGGCGAACCCGAAGGGGGGTTCCCCCCGTTGTAGCGACTGCCGTCACGCAGAGGGAAGCAAGAGAGGAACGCGGAGAGTTTATGAGTTTAATTTGTTACGAATTTATGTAATGTTGTACTTGGAGTATAGACTAAAACTTTACACTTTAAGCCTCAGCCCGATAAGCTTAATAAGCTGAAGGACTGAGGCTGATGGCTAATTATGAAGCGGCGAACGTTTTTACATCGGTTTGGCTCAATACTCGCGGTAGTGGGTGCAGCAGAGGCTGAGTGGTTCAGCTTCGGAAATCGCTATAACCAAGCATTAGCCCAACCCAGTCCGCGAAAATTGGCGTTATTGATAGGTATTAATCAGTATCCACAAAGTCCTAGTTTGAGTGGTTGTCTGACTGATGTGGAACTGCAAAAAGAACTGTTGATTCACCGTTTTGGTTTTCAACCGTCAAATATTTTGTCTTTAACAAACGAACAAGCTACTAGGGAAGGTATTGAGACAGCTTTTTTCGAGCATTTGGTAAAACAAGCTAAACCTGGTGATGTGGTAGTGTTCCATTTTAGCGGTTATGGTAGTCGTGTCAGATTGGGAACTCAGCTGGAAGCGGCACAAAACGCTTTAGTTCCCGCAGATGGAATAGATAGCACAGCACAAGAGGCTAAAAAAGTCAATTATTTGTTAGAAGAAACACTGCTGTTAATGTTGCGATCGCTCCCCACAGAACGCACTACAGCGGTGTTAGATACGAGTTACTACGCACCTACTAGCTTTTTACCAGCAGGTTTGCGAATTCGCGCCCGTCAGATACTAGATCAAGCTATTCTCGCCCCAGCAGAACTCGACTTTCAGAAACAATTGCAAATACAAGCAGCAAGCGAATTGTCTGCAATAGTATTATCTGCAACATCCAAACCCAATGAGTTAGCGCGGGAGATGCAGTTATCTGGTTTTAGTGCGGGGTTATTTACTTATGTCTTGACACAGTATCTGTGGGAAAATACACCAGCAACATCTATTCATGTATGTATTTCCCGTGTGGGAAGTGCTATGCAGCAGTTCGGTAGTATGCAGCAACCAGCCTTTGTGACAGGCAAGAAAAATCAGCAGAAAGTATTGGTTAGTGAGAATTTTCTCCCAGAACACACCCTCAGTGCAGAGGGAGTAGTAACGACTGTTGAGGACGACGGTAAAGCAGCACAAATCTGGTTAGCAGGACTTCCGCTACAAGTACTAGAACATTACGGAGTTAATTCCCGGTTTACCCTCATTCCAGTAGATAATGCTAGGTTCACTCCCCACTCCCGACTCCCCACTCCCGACTCCCCACTTTTAATATTGCGATCGCACAGTGGGTTAACAGGTAAAGCCCTGTTTTCTGCTTCTGACAGTAAAATATCTCCCGAAGTGGGGTATCTTGTTCAAGAAGCAGTGCGAGTCCTACCCCGGAATATTAATTTAACAGTTGCCCTTGATGCCGGGCTGGAAAGAATTGAAAGGGTAGACGCTACAAGTGCTTTTGCGACTGTGAACAATGTATCAAGCGTGACAGCCGGAGAACAGACCGCAGATTATGTATTTGGTAAACTGCCAGATCCCAAGACAAAAGACTTAATTGCATCTACTTCATTAGTAGTTTCACCTAGTCGTTATAGTTTATTTTCTTTAGGTAGCGAAGTAGTTCCCAGCACTGTTGGCGAAGCAGGGGAAGCGGTGAAAATGGCAGTACAGCGCATATCTCCAAAACTGCAAACCCTGCTAGCGGCAAAATTATGGCGACTTACAGACAATGAAGCTTCTTCTCGCTTGAGCCTGAGGGCAAGTTTAGAGATAATTAACGGTATTGCACCGAGGGTGGTAATGCAGCGAGAAACACAGCGAACTCTCGACACAGAAACCGTAAATAAGAAACAAGCTGCTACTGAAACCGGACATATACCCAGCATACCCGTTGGTAGTAAGATTCAGTACCGAGTGCAAAATATGGGCGATCGCCCCGTGTATTTGATGCTGTTGGGATTAAATAGTACTAGGAATGCGATCGCGCTTTACCCTTGGCGAAAAGCTGAAACTGAAAGTTCCGCCAATAAACCACCACTGAGTAATATTATTATTCCGCCAGGAAAAACGCTTACCTTACCCGAAATTACCGCCGGTTTTGAATGGGTAATGCAAGAACCAACTTCCTTTAGTGAAAACCAATTAATCTTTAGCACCGCACCCTTTACCCAAACCCTCGCTGCTTTGGAAGCTGCTAAAAATCCGCGTGCAGATCAACAACGCATTCAACCATTGTTAAACCCCCTAGAAGTTGCACAAGCCACACTGCAAGACTTGCACAACGCTAGTGCAGTTAAAGCTGAAACTAGCAGTTCATCGGCTGACTCTTATATATTGGATGTAAATAATTGGGCAAGTTTGGGCTTTATTTTTCAGGTAGTATAAACACGTAATAAATATTATAAAAGGTATAAAATCAAGCGCAGCTTTGCAGACACTGACAGATATACTAAATCAGACATTGATTGTCCCTAAGACAAGAACCCCACCCC
>JBHYDF010000061.1:0-26386 GCA_051861145.1 Nostocaceae cyanobacterium | reverse complement strand
AACCCCTCCCCTTATCAAGGGGAGGGGAGGTTTTAGCGTAAGCTAAAGCCGGGGTTATACTAAATCAGACATTGATTTTCCCTAAGACAAGAACCCCACCCCAACCCCTCCCCTTATCAAGGGGAGGGGAGGTTTTAGCGTAAGCTAAAGCCGGGGTGGGGTTGGAACGCTTCGTTTCTACAAATACTTCTTCAAAATCAACCCTAACTTATCCTTCGCCGCCACCGGAACTTTATCTAAAGGTGTTAAAATCGCATACTTCAACGCCGAATGAGCAATACTAGACGGCGGATTCTCACTCAAACGCCGCACCGTTTCTTGAATCACCTTTTGCGCATTTACGGCATTGCGTTGTAAATTCGCTACAACCATTTCCACCGTCACACTATCATGATCCGGATGCCAACAATCATAATCAGTCACCAGCGCTAGAGTTGCATAGGCAATTTCCGCTTCCCGTGCTAACTTCGCCTCTGGTAAATTCGTCATACCAATTACAGTCGCACCCCAACTACGGTAAAGATTGGATTCCGCCTTAGTCGAAAATGCTGGCCCTTCCATGCATACATATGTTCCACCACGATGCAAAGTCACATCCGGTAAATTCAGAGAAGCGATCGCATCCCCTAAAACCCCAGCCAAATTCTGACAAACCGGATCACCAAAAGCGATATGCGCAACTATTCCTTCCCCGAAAAAGGTAGAAACACGATTTTTCGTCCTATCAATAAACTGATCCGGAACCACCATATCTAGTGGTTTTGCTTCAGCCTTCAACGAACCTACCGCACTTGCAGAAATTAAATACTCCACACCTATTTGCTTCATCGCATAAATATTAGCGCGGAACGGCAACTCTGAAGGTAATAGAGTATGATTGCGACCATGACGGGCTAAAAAAGCTACCCGCGTTCCTGACAAAGTTCCCAAAATCAAAGCATCAGATGGTGAACCAAAAGGCGTCTGAACTTGCACCTCTTCCACATCTTTGAGGGAATCCATTTTGTATAAACCGCTGCCACCAATAATCCCAATCTTAGCTTCAGCCATTATTTTGAACCAAATTAGTCATTAGTCATTTGTCATTGGTCATTTGTCATTTGTCAATAGTTGATTGTTCATAGTTCATGGTTCATGGCTCATAGCTATTAACCATTAACCATTAACCATTAACCACTAACTAATGACCAATGACCAATGACTAATGACCAATAACTAATTAAAATATTGTACCCGTGCATCTAAACCGCGATCGCGTAAAGCTTTAGAAAGCCTTTCTGCTTCTGAGCGATCGCGAAAAGCACCAGCATTCACATAATTACCCAATTTAGACTTTGCTTGGGTAGCGTTGGGTATAAACTGACGCACTCTACTGAGAGTGTCATTACCTTGAATTGGCACAACTACTACATACTGGCTCTGAGAAACTGGACTTCTGCCTACGGGAGTACCAAGATTAGTTAATCCTAATGCTTGCCAAGTTTGAAAATCTACAAACCCTGTCCCACTCAATCCTACATAACGCTGGAATTGCGCTACAGCGTCTCTAGTCGCTGGGCCATAATAACCAGAAGTATCCCCTCTAAAAAATCCCCGTTCCTGCAAGCGTTGCTGTACTGCTAACACTCGTGGACTGCTTTCACCTAAGCAAATATAACCACTAGTTACCGAACAACCGGAATTTCCAGTATTTGCAGGACTTGCAGTCGCCAAAGCTCTAGATATAGTTGCCAAAGTTTGTGTATCAGCAATACCGTTAGGTATTAATCCTCTATCTCGTTGAAAATTAATTACAGCATCCCTCGTAAGAGGGCCAAAACTACCAGTAGGATTCGCTCGAAAATAACCTAACTGGCGTAAATCCCTTTGCAGTTGTGTCACCTCAGAACCCACATCACCTTCATTCAAGCCATTGGGCAAATTATCGCCGCCAACACCATTATTTTGTCTAAGGCTGACACGTATTGCATCTGTTGTTCTACCGCCAGCAATACCATCAGCTTGCAATCCATAAGATTGCTGGAATCTAGTTACAGCCTGCTGCGTTTCTTGACCAAAATAGCCTGTAATTGGTCCATTATAATAGCCCAAGCGTTGCAAATTTTGTTGCAGCGAAGAGACTGCTGAACCCCTGCTACCTACTTTGAGAACATTACTGGAACTACCGCCAGATTGTTTACTCTGACAAGCAGCTTGTAGCGATCGCTCGGTTTGTGGCCCTACTTTTCCAATCGCAGAAATTCCCTTAGCTCGTTGAAACTTTTTGACAGCTTCTTCAGTTAAGGGACCGTAATTACCGTTTACCGGACCGTTAAAATACCCTAACTTTTGCAAACATTTTTGGACATTCCTGACTTGAGAACCGCTACTTCCTCTTTCAAGTGCTAATGCTTGCCCTGCTATACTGAAAACCGCCATAGTCAGCGCTACAGACAAAAACCGCATCGCCGCACTTAAAGATATTTTTTTCCAATTCAGGTTGGTAAAAAATTGGGAACTAACTCGGACAGGAACAACCTCGATGCTTTGGGATGCTTCATTGCTGGAAGCAAGATGAAGATAACCAATGGTTTCCATAATTTTTCCAAGTGAGTAAGAGAAATTTACGGTTATACTTTTTTACTTGTTAGAGAGTATAATTAAGTAATTATATCAGTATTTTTTGAGAAAAACTGGGATCGGCGATCGCTCCCAAAGATTCTGTCTTAAAAGTACATTTACTCTTTGGAAACACATTTTATAGCCCATATACAGCAAAGCTTTTAAGGAATCAAAGAAAAATATGTTTCTTTCATCCTTTGCTTGCAGCGATTTTAGCCGCGAGTTGGGCGTAAAAACCACAAATTATTTAATATAAACAATACCTTCGCCAATTTCTGAAATGCCCACAGACTGGAAGTCTGGGGCTATACAAACAAAGCCCACCTTCGTGGGCTGAAAAGCCTACAGCCCACGAAGGTGGGCTTTGTACGTGTAGCCTCACTCTTCTAGAGTGAGGGATTTTGGCGAAGGTATTCATAAAGTAATAAATATTATTGTATAAAAATTATATTTCAGTCCTCTTTTAGAGGACTTATGCTATGAGACTGGGACTTATAGTCCCAGGCGGATTTAGCTTAAATCCTAATTATCTTCTACCCCAGGCATAACTTCTATCTATAGATAGAAGACAGAAGGCAAAAGAAAACCCTAAATTTAGGGTTTAAGGTAAACTGTTTTGGTTTAATTAAATTCTGCTAGTTGATGGTTTACTAAATTGGCAAGATGAGCGTCTAAGAACCACAAACGCTTATCGACTACCATAGAGACTTCCGCGTAAAGGTAAGCTGTATCAGCATCTCCCAGTACCGCAGTGCGATCGATGTTTTCCCACAGCAAATTACCATAAACTGCCAGACGCTCTGCAACCTCAGTAATATGGTCTTTACCTTCGATAATGCTAAGGGGGTATTCTGGTAAAACTGAAGACTGTGACGCACTTCGAGCAGTTCCCGACGCTAAACCTCCCAAGGTTGTAATTCGGTCGGCAAGTAAATCTATGTATAAATCTAGTTCAGTTGCAATTTCATCGAACAACTCGTATAAGTGATAAGAATTTGTAGCATCCACATTCCAAAATGCTTGTTTGACCTGAGTCCTTAGATCCACCGTGGTTGCAAGCGTCTGATTCAGGATATCGATAAGTTGCGCTCGAACTTCTAAAGGTAGATTAATTGCTGTGGCATCAAGACGTGTACTGCGAGGCTTACTACTACCGTTCATTCACTCTCCTTATAAGAGACAGAAACGGACGTAGTGGTAAAACGCCCAACCAGCGCTTTTGGCAGAAGTATCTATTGGAGATCACCTCAAGACCTTTGCTTAAGCTGAGATCCCCCCCTCACACCTTAATTCTTAGCCCAAAAGAATTTTACTGGGTTAATGGAGAGTAGGGAAGTGAAAAGTAAAAGTAAAAAGGGAAACTCTTTCTTGTGTCTTTTGCCTTTTGCTTTTTAACTTTTGACTTCCCTTGCCCGTCATTTTCCGTTGCAGGCTGCTAGCCTTCTTTTGTTGGCAGCAGAAATCGGGGGAACTGCTAGGGCTAAATACCACTAGCCGATATCATTAGGGATTTTAAATTCTTCTATCTAAAGTTATAGAAACAGCATTCTTGCTGTATAGAGGATTATTGCTTTTTTAGAAGATTATTGCTATGGTTTGCGAATTTCTTTTGGTGTTACTCCTAACAACCGCTTAAAGTGCCGCGTAAATTGGCTTTGGTCAGCAAAACCAACTTGTGAGGCAACCTCAGAGATTTTGAGTTTACTTTGCAAAAGCAGCATCTTCGCACGCTCAATTCGACATTGAATCACATATTGGTAGGGAGAAAGCCCAGTAGACAGCTTAAATAAGCGAGCAAAATGATACCGGCTCATACCAACCTCCTGAGCCATAGTTTCCAGTAACAAATCATCAGCTAAATGGTCGATAATATACTCTGTTACTCGTTGTAATTTGTGTTTGGGTAGACCGCCACGATACACTTTGAGAGTATGTTTTGGTGCAGAGTAATGCTGCAATAAATGAGCTGAAAGCGCCGTTGCCATTGAATCAGCATAAAGGCGACTATCCAAGCCTTGTGATTCCAATGCTGCCTTGAGAGCAAGCCCAATTTGATATATTAATGGATCTGGTTTTGAAAAGTGTGGTATAATTTCTACCAAGTCTGGGTTAACTGATTCATAAGCTACATTTGCTACTTGCTTAGAGTCCAAAGTCAAAGCAATAAATTCCGATTTTTCAGTTGTCACAGCCCTATGTTTAGTGTAAGCAGGAATTACTGCCACATCACCGGGCATACTATTCTCACTCCTGTGGCATTCACCTAGCCACCGCTCCAAGCCTAAGTAACATTTGAGCCGAATCACAAGCACGTAATGTGCAGCGTAATGTTCTGGGCTTTCGTAAGCAGGTTGAAGATGATACTCTAAACCTAAATTTTCCCACCCTGCCGCAAAGCTTGATAATATTGCTGGTCTGGGAAGAACATGCTTACGAGCATCTGCTTTAGTTACATCAATGACCAAGGGTTGTTCCTTTGGCATCGCTTTCTCCTCTGCCGCTAAGCTGTTTTTGCCACTTTCACAAAGTGGATTTAGTCGGTAAACCTAACTTTATGGGCGACTAAAGGCATCAGCGTTGCTCCCCAAGGCGGAAGAACGCTTCTTGCGCAGGCAGCAATTTCTTGGTTTGCAGCAATATCTATCGATATCTACCAATATCGTCTAGTACTATTAGTACATTGCTTAGGAAATAACGATAGAACCGGAATTTAGCCTAGAAATTTACATACCTGAACTATAGTTACACCTTTGAGACAAGCAAAGTTGCAACTATTTTTCCCTTTAACGGAGATAACATATCATTTTTTACTGGTGTATATCACCCTAAGTTAGCTACCGAAACATATTGCTACTTTCTACAATGGCTATCATCAGCCTATACCACAATATATTAAGAACAGATTAAGAATATTTTACTAACGCGGAAGTGAGAAAAGGACAAGGGGACAATGGGCATCGGGCATCGGGCATTGGGCATTGGGCATTGGGCATTGGGCATTGGGCATTGGGCATTGGGCATTGGGCATGGGGCATTGGGCATGGGGCATTGGGCATGGGGCATTGGGCATTGGGCATGGGAAAAATCTAATGACTCTTGACTAATGACTAATGACTAATGACTATTGACTAATGACTACAATAACGGTAAGAGAAGAGTAACGAAATAGTAAACTAAAGGAGCAGTAAAAATATAACTATCAGTACGGTCTAAAATTCCACCGTGACCGGGGATCAACTGTCCTGAGTCTTTTACGCCAGCATCCCGCTTCAACATTGATTCAGTCAGATCACCCAAAAGACCAGCAATGCCAATTAACAAACCCAATGCCGAACCTGTAATGACGTATTTCGGCCAGCCTAGATAATAAGCTCCAGCAAAAGCTACAATAACGCTGGCAGCAACACCAAAGACAGCGCCTTCAACTGTTTTTTTCGGGCTGATATCAGATAATGGAGTTTTGCCGAAGAATTTACCAATGATATAAGCGCCAATGTCAGATGCCCATATGCAAAGGAAAGTTAGTAGCGTCGCTTTTAAACCGTCTGGCAAAGAAGCCACATTTTCCTTAGCAAAAATATCTGTCCAATTAGGAGGCCAATATCCTCCCAAAGGAAGATTGCTAAAATTAGCATGATTAATTGCTCGCAATCTTACCCAATAACTCGGTAAATAACCTGTGTAGAATAACCCTAAAATCGAAGCGGAAATATCCGCAATAGTTGCCATTTTGGGCTGAAAGAGCAGGTAAAAACAAATAAATGTACCCGCTACTGGCATAACGGCATCGGCTAAATAGCCATCCATTGTACAAATCACTAACAGGACTTGACTAACAACTATGGTAGTTTTAGCAGCGGGAGCTATGCCTTTAGCTTTGACTAAATTAAAGTATTCGATTTGCCCCAAAAAGATAATAATGGCAAACACGATGGTAAAATACCATCCCCCCAGAAAAGTCGCTGACATAGCCACAGCGATCGCAATAATTCCACTAAAAATTCGAGACCAAGGCATAATAGGATTTTGGATTTGGGATTTTGGATTTTGGATTATGGATTTATAGATTGGCAATGAGTAATATCTAAGTGATTGGTAATTAGTATTTGTTTTAACCCATTACCAAATCTAAAATCTAAAATCCAAAATCTAAAATCGAATGGCTTCAATCTAGTTTCTCACCACTGAGGATAAAAATTGGATCTACAGCAGCAAAGGTTTGAGAAAAACCGCGTGTTTCCAAACGGTTAACCGCAGACTGCACAACTTCGATATTTCTCGCTTGCAACTGGGCGAAGCTTTGAGAAATAGTATACAGACCTTCTAGATTAGCAGCTGTGGCAACTACTCTACCCAATGGTGGCAAATAATGCCAAACTGCCTGTAAAATTTCCTGGATAGGACGCCCACCTTCAATACAAACACGGTGCGGTGTTTGCTTGAGGTCGTGTAAACATTCAGGGGCGCTGCCTTCAATCACTTCAACATTTTTGACTTCAAAGCGATCGCAGTTGCGACGAATCAAATTAGCAACTTCTTCATCCCTTTCTACAGCAATGATTTGCCCTTGCGGACATAACAAACCAACTTCCACAGGAATTGTACCCGTACCCGCACCAATATCCCACAAAACTGTATCGGGTTTCAGGCGTAATTGGGCAATCATCAACAGTCGGATTTCTCGCTGACTCAGGGGAATTCCGGGTAAGCTTTCAAATAAATCATCGGGGATTCCAGGAGTAATGTAAGGCCAAAGTTGAGAAGACATAACAGCTATAGTAAATATATCGGCTTATACCAATTTTGGATTTGGGATTTTTGATTTTGGATTGGGAATGCTCATAGTTACGATGTTTCATCGATTTGAAACGATACAACTTTATGCGAATTTGGTATTATAGGTAGCGCTATAACCATTCATCATGATGAATCAAATCTTAGGCGAACGTTATGAAGTACAGCAGCAGCTAGGAAAAAAGGCTGGACGACGGACGCTGCTGGTTCGCGATCTGATAACTGATGAATTGGTGGTTGTGAAGTTACTGTCTTTCGGCAGTGACTTTGAATGGGATGATCTTAAGCTGTTTGAACGAGAAGCCGAAACTTTAAAATCGTTATCACATCCCGCAATTCCACGCTACTTAGACTATTTTGAGGTAAATACACCGAATCTGAAAGGTTTTGCCCTAGTACAGACATATATACCAGCCCAAACTTTAGAGCAACACTTAAATGCTGGTCGTACTTTTACGGAAGCGGAGGTAAAAGAAATTGCCAAAGCAGTATTAGAAATTTTGATTTACCTGCACGGACAAAACCCTCCCGTCATCCACCGCGATATTAAGCCTAGCAATATTTTATTGAGCGATCGCTCTGGCAATAGTACCGGTCAAGTTTACCTTGTTGATTTTGGTTCGGTGCAGACCGTAGCAGCAAGCGAAGGCGCAACAATGACGGTAGTAGGAACTTACGGGTATATGCCACCAGAACAATTTGGTCGTCGTACCGTTCCCGCTTCTGACTTATACAGTTTAGGCGCGACTTTAATTTACTTGGTGACGGGAACCCATCCCGCTGATTTACCCCAAAAGGACTTTCGCATTCAATTTGAGCAAGCAACAAATCTCACTCCCGCTTTTACAAATTGGTTAAAGTGGATGACCGAACCCAATTTAGAAAGGCGTTTGAGTTCTGCGACGCAAGCCATAAAAGCATTAGAAAACCTACAGGATATCAACTTTGCACCATTAGCTGTAACTAAACCAACTGGTAGCAAAATTCAATTAACCAAAGATGCGGATGCTTTAGAAATTCTCATCCCACCGAGTGGTTTTAAAGGGTCGATGGTGTTTATTATTTTGTTTGCGATCGCCTGGAATTCATTTATCCTCTTTTGGACAATAAATGCCATAACTCTACCTTTTCCTATTAATATTCCCTTTACCTTATTTTCCCTACCTTTTTGGGGTGCTGGCTTGCAAATGTTATATAAATTTTTCTCTCCTTTATTGAAACGCATCCGCTTGCGTTTGGATCGCCAGCAAATCTCCTTTACTTGGGAAATGTTGGGATTGAAACTCAATCGCATTCCGCCGACACCAACCCAAGAAATCACCAAATTAGTACACGTACCGAGAACATTTACTACAGACACCGAAGGTCATAGAGTGGAAATTCCGCCTCAATTGGTAATTTGGGCAGGAGTGCAGAAGTATCAATTAGGTGGTAAAGGTGCGCCCGTTGAATCTGAATTGGAAATCGAATGGCTTGCTAATGAATTAAGTAATTGGTTGGGTTTGCCAATTCAGCGAGAATAGTTTTTGTTTTGCATTAGTTTTGTTGTCTGTTGCGAAATTGTCCGGAAATTGCCCGGAAATAAATTTCTGGCTAATAGCTGAAGTCGGTTAAAAACCGACGCTTATAAGAGTTTGAACCCATTTGAACTGATATCTTGCACCCAACGGGAGAGCCAGAGCCGGCACGAGGGAAACCCTCCGTTTGTCCTAAGAGGACACGCTACGCGAACAGCGCGCTTACTCACCATTCTCAACAAGAGCCAGAGGCTCTTATTCTCGTTACCAGGTTGAACCTGGTAACGAGGGTTTGGAGGCTTCGCCATATGGCTGTTGCGATTGGTGCAAGATATCAGTTTGAATGGGTTTGTAGAGACGCTTCAAACAGCGCGTCTCTACACGAAAATTTATTTCCAGGCTTTAGTTTTGTTGTCTGTTGTGAAATTGCCCAAAAATTGCCCAGAAATAAATTTCGGGCTAATAGCTGAAGTCGGTTAAAAACCGACGCTTATAAGAGTTTGAACCCATTTGAATGAGTTTCTAGAGACGCTTCAAACAGCGCGTCTCTACACGACCGAAAATTTATTTCCAGGCTTTTTGCAATTAGTGCAAGATATCAATTACACGAAATTAGGGCGGGCAAGATGCCCACCCCACAAGAGATATATTATTCTTGTGGGGTGGGCGTCTCGCCCGCCCTGTTTTTTTTACTTTATTTGTGCTTATTTACAGCTAGTAACATCAGGTGGACATTGCCCACCCTACTATTTAAGAAAGGTTTTTTACAGGAGACACGTTATGTTTGGACTGGGATGGACGGAAGTCGGTGTAATTGCAATTGTCGCGCTTCTGGTTTTCGGGCCAAAAAAAATTCCGGAACTGGGAAGCGCACTAGGTAAAACCTTACGGGGTTTTAAAGAAGAATTAAATAAAAATCCCAGTGACGAAACCAATCCGGAAGAAGAAGAAGAAGTTAAGAGTTAGGAGTTAGGAGTGAGGAGTTAGGAATTTAAGTTAGAAGTTAAGCAGTGAGGAGCGAGGAGTTAAAATTGATAATCCAAAACTCCTAACTCCTAACTCATAACTCCGCGCCTCCGCGCCTCCGCGCCTCCAACCTCACAACACCGTATTCACCATAGAAGAAGTAACCCCTACTTGAGAGTCTGTGGAAGTCGGGGCGGTATTTTGTTGTGTTACCTCCTCCTTCACTACGCCACGCGCCTTAATTAACTTGATGGCGCGGCTGACGCTTTCTGGCAAAATTACTACCAAACTGTTATCGGAGGCGATATCCAAGGCTTTATTAATCGCTTCTGTTTCATCCAGAATCGATTTATATTCATAACCAGGATTTACTTCCTTGATGCCTTGAATAATTAATTCAGCACCAGAACCGCGCGATCGCCCTCGCGTATCATCGTCTTCTTTGACGATCACGTAATCAAAAATATCTGCTGCTAATTTGCCCAACGCAATAAAATCTTGATCGCGGCGATCGCCAGGCCCACCAACTACGCCAATACGTTCTCCATTTGTCCAGTTACGAACAAAGGAACCCAAAGCTTCATAACTGTGTGGGTTGTGGGCATAATCCACCAACGCATGAAAATTCCCCAAGTTAAACAAATTCATCCGTCCTGGTGTTTGACTGACGGAGGCGCGAAAGGTATTCAAACCAGCGCGAATTTGCTCAATCGTGACATTTTGCACAAACGCCGCCAAAGAAGCCGCCAAAGCATTAGCAATCATAAATGGCGCACGTCCACCCATTGTCAGAGGAATATTTTCCGCCCGTTCAATTCGGTGCGTCCAATCTCCTTTCAAAATTGATAGAAAACCATTTTCATATACTGCTGCTACTCCCCCCTTCTGAATGTGGTTTCGCACCAATTCTGAATCAGGGTTCATGGTGAAATAGGCGATATTCGCTTTTGTTCTCTCTGCCATCGCCGCCACACGTTCATCATCGGCGTTGAGAACTGCATAGCCATCGGGATAAACAGCTTCAGCTACCACACTCTTAAGGTGTCCCAATTGATCCAGTGTGTCAATATCACCAATTCCCAAATGGTCGGCAGCAACATTTAACACCACACCCACATTTGCCGCTTCAAAGGCGACCCCGGAACGAAGAATGCCGCCCCGAGCCGTTTCCAACACCGCTACTTCTACAGTCGGGTCTTGTAGGATTAACTGAGCGCTTTGTGGCCCTGTGTTGTCTCCTGCTTCTACTAAGTAATCTCCGATATAAGTCCCGTCCGTAGTTGTATAACCTACTACCTTAGTTGTTTGTTTGAAAATATGAGCCAGTAAGCGGGTAGTGGTAGTTTTGCCGTTAGTGCCTGTCACACTTAAGACAGGGATGCGGCTGGCTTGTTCGTTAGGGAACATCATATCAATCACTGCTCCCGCGACGTTGCGGGGGATGCCTCGACTGGGGGCGACGTGCATCCGGAAGCCAGGAGCGGCGTTTACTTCCACAACTACGCCATCAACTTCCCGTAAGGGGCGGCTGATATCCGATGTGACGATATCAATTCCGGCGATATCCAAACCGATAATCTTAACAATTCTTTGAGCCAGCCACACATTTTCTGGGTGAATTTCGTCGGTGCGGTCTACAGCAATGCCCCCTGTACTCAAATTCGCCGTTGCCCGCAAATAGCAAATTTCCCCTTTAGATAGCACTGTGTCGAGGGTGAAACCTTGCTTTTCCATTAAATGGTAGCTGGTGCGGTCAAGTTCAATTTTGGTCAGGACGTTATCATGTCCGTCCCCACGATTTGGATCTTTGTTGGTTTCCTCTATCAATTCGGCAATAGTGGATCTGCCATCACCAACCACATGAGCTGGTACACGTTCCGCAACCGCCACGACTTTACCATCCACTACCAACACTCGATGGTCACGCCCGTTATAATACCGCTCCACGATAATTGAGCGAGAAACCTGTCTGGCTGCGTCGTAAGCTGATTCGGCTTCTTCCCAGTTTTGGATGTCGATGCTGATGCCGCGTCCGTGATTGCCATCAAGAGGCTTAATCACAATGGGGTAGCCACCTACGTTTTCAATTGCTTCTTCTAAATCGTCCAAGAAGTTAATTACTGTGCCCCTAGGTACTGGCACACCCGCATTAGCAAGGATGCGCTTAGTAGCTTCTTTATCGCAAGCTAGCTCTACTCCCAAGATGCCGGTGTTATCGGTCATGGTAGCCTGGATGCGCTTTTGGTTGACGCCGTAGCCTAGCTGAATCAAAAAGCGCGCCCCTAGTGGCATCCAGGGAATTCCTCTTTTTTCTGCTTCTTTGATAATTGACTCTGTAGAAGGCCCTAGGGACGCATCACGCCACAGGTCTTTCAGGTCTTGTATGTCTTGCTCTAATTCCGCCTTGGGATAACGACCCCGGTCAGCAATACTTTGACACAGCCGCACCGCTGCCCTACCGGCATAGCGTCCCGCTTCCTCATTCAGGTACTCGAACACTACCTGATAAATTCCCGGTGTGGATGTTTCGCGGGTACGACCGAAGCCGACGTGCATTCCTGCTAATTCTTGCAGTTCTAAAGCTACATGTTCGACGATATGGCCCATCATGGTGCCTTCTCGCACCCGCAGCAAAAAACCACCACGACAGCCAGGCGAGCAATAGTGACCCTCCAGACTAGGCAGAGCCTCAACTAATCCTTCGTAAAAGCCAGGGATTTCATTCGAGGGCGTCTCGACAAGGTTTTCTAAGTCGAGGCGCATGACGATTAGCTTGTGGCGTCGAATGCTCCAGTAGTTGGGGCCGCGTAAGGTCTGGATTTTGAGGATTCTCATGGGAATAGGTAGATGGAGATTCGGAACCAAAATTCTAGTTTCTTACTGAAATTGACCGCTAAACTGTTCCTAGCGAACAGTTTTTTCTTCTTACATCGTATTATTCTTACTTTTTTTGCTGCAATATGGTATTTGGCGGTCAACACAGTGTAACTCCAGACACTCTGTTCCGTCAGCTGGAAACTCGGTAGGCAGCAGGCAGAACGGTGCGCTGGTAAAGGTGGAAGCGATCGCCGTAACTAAGAATATGCAAGCGTAAATTATGAAGGTTCAAAGGTTCAGTAGCTCCCACATGAGGTTCGTTAGTGTGAGTAACTTCTGTGGGATCGACAATTGTCACGGAACCTTTACCTAAAACTTGCAGCCAGCCATCGCGTTCAAACAAAGCACAAGTATCTTCATCAATGCCAATACCAAGGCGATCAGGATGAGAAGCGATCGCGCTCATTAATCGCCCCATACGATTACGATTGTTAAAATGTTGGTCTACAATCACCTCCGGAATAAATCCTAAACCTGTTGCCATATCCACCAGGGAACGATTAGGTGACTCACCACTACCACCTCCTGCAATCATGTGATGTCCCATCACAGCCGCCCCTGCACTAGTACCTGCTAAAGTCAATTCTCCCGTTCTCACTCGTTGCCGGATAATATCCATTGCTGACGTGTCTGCTAACACGCCACACAGCCGTAATTGGTCGCCTCCTGTCAAAAAAACCCCGGTGCAAATCTCCAGGGATTCTTGGTAATCACGATATTCGCATTGATCCCGTTCCCGAATATCTAAAATTTCAACTTTCTTAGCACCCATGTCCTCAAAAATGCGAATATACCGACCACCGATAATTGAAGGTTCGCGGGAGGCAGAGGGAATAATGGCAATATGGGCGTCATTACCACCTGCACGGGCGAAAAAAGTCCGCAAAATTTCGCGGCCGTGAACTTTGTCTTCTGCGCCTCCAATGACCAGGACGGCGGTTTTAGTTGCTTGGGGTGTCCTCATTTCCAGCGATTTAGCTTTTAACTCCGGCATTATGTTTCTCCTGTCAACAACCTCAGGTGAAAATTACAAGGTCAACAGCCTAATTATTTTCGCGTTTCGCCTCTTTGAAAGGACAGTGCTGAAAGCACTTTGAGCCTGTTGCTCCTGTTGCTAAATAATTTTCGTCGCCGTTGTGTGTTAGCCAGCACCTTGTTTTTCACCTGTCCCATTTTTTTTACGTTGGCGAAATGTTCTTTGAGGGTAAGGGCAGGACACAAGCAAGGACTGTCTGTTCTTGGCATTGTGTCCGTCGTTTTCTCCAGAGAGGGAGAAGCAGGTATGAAAACGCTATTTTTCTGAGGCTGGCTCGATGCATCCTGGAAGTTGTTAACCTGGTCAGAATATTAATTTAAATTTAGATGTGACAATATTTAAACATAAATTAAGTAACTAGAAAAACCTTTGCTTGCACATAAAATCTAATATTCCAAGTACTGGTTAGATACGCTTGAAGAAGCTTATATGTGTTTTGCACAACATCGGCTTACTTTAAAGCTAGACATTCCAAATTTAAGATTAGTGTCCTCCAATACGAAATACTGTGCGCTTTGATATAGTTACGCTATTTCCTGACTGTTTTACTTCTGTTCTTAGCACGGGGCTGATTGGTAAAGCCTTGGCAAAACAGATTGCTCAAGTAAATCTGGTTAATCCAAGGGATTTTACCACCGACAAGCACCGGAAAGTCGATGATGAACCCTACGGCGGTGGCGTGGGGATGCTGATGAAACCAGAACCCATCTTCGCCGCCGTCGAGTCATTACCAGTTTTACCCAGAAGAGAAGTGATTTTGATGAGTCCGCAGGGAGAAACGATGAATCAACCTCTCTTGCGAGAACTGGCGCATAATTATGACCAATTAGTAGTAATCTGTGGTCATTATGAAGGCGTAGATGAGCGAGTTTTAAATTTAGTTACTCGTGAGATATCCTTGGGCGATTTTATTTTGACAGGCGGAGAAATTCCGGCGATGGCTTTGCTGAATGGCGTGATGCGTCTCTTACCGGGAACCGTTGGCAAAGTTGAGTCTATCAAATTAGAAAGTTTTGAAGATGGGTTGTTGGACTATCCCCAGTACACCCGTCCGGCGAACTTTCGCGGCTGGAAAGTACCGGACGTACTGCTGTCTGGAAATCATGCCGAAATTGCTAAGTGGCGCTTGAAACAACAAATTGAAAGAACACGCGATCGCCGTCCCGATTTATTGAAAACCTGGGAAGAGGAGAAGAGAACAAGAGGACAAGGGGAAGAGAAAGAGTTAGGAGTTAAGAGTGATGAGTTATGAGTTAAAAATTCTTAACTCCTAACTCTGCGCCTCAAAATCTAAAATCCAAAATCTAAAATCCAAAATCGACATGAATATTCGTATTGGTAACGGTTACGACATTCACCGACTAGTGAGTGATCGCTCTTTAATTTTAGGCGGAGTTAACATTCCTCATTCACTGGGTTTGTTAGGACATAGCGATGCTGATGTTCTGACGCACGCGATTATGGATGCTATGCTTGGGGCGCTATCTTTGGGGGATATTGGGCATTATTTTCCCCCTAGCGATCCGCAATGGGCTGGTGCAGATAGTTTGATGTTATTAAGTAAAGTAAACCAACTAATTCAAGAACAAGGTTGGCAAATAGGAAATATAGACTCGGTAGTAGTAGCAGAACGTCCAAAATTGAAACCCCATATTGAAAAAATGCGGGAAAAGATAGCGGGAGTTTTGCAAATACAACCCAATCAAGTAGGCATTAAAGCTACTACTAATGAAAAATTAGGCCCCGTTGGTAGAGAAGAAGGTATTTGTGCATACGCTGTTGTTTTGCTAGTAGCTTCTGAGCCGCAATAATCGGGAGGCAAAGCCTCCAAAACCTCGTTACCAGGTTCAACCTGGTAACGAGAATTAGAGCCTCTGGCTCGTGTTGAGAATGATGCAAGATATAGATTAAAACGGGTTATAAATCTTGCCAAATTTAGCTAAAGCAGGAGCATCCTAATTTTGACAAAATACTTGTTAAAGAGCTTTCTTAGTCCTCTTGTAGAGGACTTTAGCTTTCAGACAGGGACTTACAGTCCCTGGCTATTCATGCAAATTGGGATGCTCCCGCTTTAGCGCTTTTTGAGCTATTAGCCCGAAATTTTAATTCCGGGCGGAATATTGGGCAGTTGCAAGAGTATGAGTAGGATAGAAATAAATGGGTAAAAAACCTTAACTGGGTGAAAAATTAGAGCCATGCAAGCCATAAATTTAGAAGAAGTAGAACGTCCTGATATCGTTGCCTTAGACAAAGACGGGCAAGTTGTTCTCATAGCTGAAGTTAAAGGTTTTCCATTCAGTTTTCAAGATAAAAAAACTAAAGAATACGCTATATTACGACTGCTTGATTATTTGAAATCATCAAAAAAATTAATTACTTTTGCCATGCTAGTTGATGGAGAAAATATTTTAATTTTTAAATGGAACGGGAACAATTTGTCCGAACCTCTTCTCTGTCTTAATACTACTGAAACACTAAGTTCTTATGAACCAAAGTTCAGTAGCAAAGAAATATTTAGTCTTTACCTAACAGGACTTATAGAAGCTTGGCTGCGTGACTTGGCTTATCATTGGAAGTCAGAGATACCTCCAGCATCAAAAGATATGGCAAAAATAGGTTTATTGCAGTTATTAGAAGGGGGAACTACTCAGTCTTGGTAGCATTTGTGATACTTTACGTTGAAACTAATTTTTTGATGGGCATTGCTAAAGGGCAAGATTCTCAAGCGGAAGATTTACTCAGAAATACTCCCAACTCAGTTCGCCTAGCAGTGCCTAGCTTTTGTTTTGTAGAAGCTTTAACTACCTTAGAATAAGAGGAAAAGTACAACCAAGATTTTCTTCGCAGGCTAGACATCCAAATTAACGAAGCACAAAGAGCTAAAAAATCGCAAAATTCACAGTTGCTGGGTTCATTACTAGACCAATCTAGGATTAGCTTTTTAGAGAGGATAAATGAGATTGAACGAAAATTTTATGCTGTCTTTAACCAACTTAATACCAAGGCGGAAATGATTACATTAAATCCTGACATACTTCAGGGGAGTTTAAATAGAACAATATTGGAAAAACATATTATAGACAAATTGATTCTAGAGTGCATAATTCATCATGCACGCTTAAATATTAATGAAATTAAAGTTTTTTTAAGTAGCAACTCTAAGGAATTTGGCAAGCGGGAAGTTATAGAAATTTTACAAGATACTGGTATTCAGTATTTTAATAAAACTCAAAACTTTCTCGGATGGCTACAATCGCAGTAAACTTGAAATCTCTGCTTTGATATTAAAATGATGCAATTTGCTAATATCCTTTCCACAATTAAGCGTTTACGCTTACTAGTAATTCTAACTTTAATAACAGCGCTTGCAGTTGCAGCTTGCAACCCGAATAACTATCGAACAAAAGCCGCTCAAGTACCACAATTGACATACTCTATTTCTGCTGAGCCTAAGACCTTTAACTATGTTCTGAGCAATGAGTCACCTAATGTTTTTGGTCCTATTTACGAGGGAATGCTTTCTGAAAACGGTGTGACTAACGAACTTGAACCAGGTTTGGCAGAGTCTTGGCAGGATGAAGGACAGCGAATTGTTTTTACTTTGCGAAAGGGGCTGAAATGGTCTGATGGAAAACCATTAACAGTAGATGATGTTCTTTTTACCTTCAATGACGTTTACTTCAATGAGGGTATACCTACAAGTATCAGAGATGTAATGCGGATAGGTAAAAGTGGTGCTTTACCAAAAGTCCGCAAATTAGACGATCGCCGAATCGAAATCACCGCCCCAGAACCTTTCGCACCTTTGCTGAGAACTGTTGGAGGGTTAGCAATATTACCAGAACATGCGTTCAGCGAATCTATAAAAAAGAAAAACAAAGATGGAAATCTCCTGTTTCTGTCTACTTGGGGAACAGAAACAGATCCAAAAAAAATTATTTCCAATGGTCCCTATATGCTGGATAGTTACGCAGTTAGCCAGCGTGTAACGTTTCGACGTAACCCCTATTACTGGCGGCGAGATGCTCAAGGTAAACCTCAGCCCTATGTTGATCGCCTAATTTGGCAAATTGTCGAAAACCCAGATACATCTTTAATGCAATTTCGCTCTGGAGGGTTGGATATTCTCGAAGTTGCTGCAAGAAATTTTTCTTTACTTAAGCATGAAGAGAAGCGAGGTAAATTTACTATCTACAACGGTGGAGAAGACCTAGGCTCAATTTTTATTTGCTTCAATCAGAATAAAGGTCGTCGGAACGGAAAGCCTTTAGTAGATCCGATTAAATCGCGTTGGTTCAATAAAAAGGAATTTAGACAGGCGATCGCCTACGCTATGGATCGCCAAAGAATGCTTAACAACGCCTTGCGGGGAATCGGTGAACTGCAACACTCAGCGATTTGGGTAAAAAGCCCCTATTACCTTTCACCCCAACAAGGTTTAAAAGTCTATGATTACAATCCAGAAAAGGCAAAGCAACTGCTAAAAAAAGCAGGATTTAAATACAACAACAAAGGACAGTTGCTGGATGCTGATGGAAACCGAGTCCAATTCACGCTGTTATCAGGTGCTGGTAGCAGAACAGGTGAGATAGTAGGTTCGCAAATGAAGCAAGATTTGGCAAAAATTGGTATTCAAATGAATTTCCAAGTCATTGACTTTATCACGCTTGTAGATAAGGTAGGCAATACCTTGGAGTGGGAAGCTTATTTTGGTGCTACCACTGGCGGTGGTATTGACCCTAATGGTAGTGCCAATTTTTGGTCTCCTGATGGTGAATTCCACCCCTTCAATCAAAAACCAACAGCAGGACAACCACCTATACAGGGTCGAGAAGTCGCTCCTTGGGAAGCAGAAATTGGTCGTCTCTACATTGAGGGAGCGCAGGAGTTAGACGAAGCCAAGCGTAAAGAAATTTATTGGGAAACACAGCGCATTGCTGCTGAATACTTGCCTTATATTCACCTGTTTACACCAATTTCACTCACAGCAGTGCGCGATCGCATCGAAAATGTCAAATATTCTGCCTATGGTGGAGCGCTCTGGAACATTCATGAACTAAAAGTAGCAGATAAATCAGCCGATTAATTTTCTAGCGTTGCTGATTTATAGTGTGAAAATCTCACGCAAAGCCGCAAAGACGCAGAGAAACCTTTGCGCCTTTGCACGCCAGTCGCCTGCGGAGGGAAACCCTCCTATGTCCTAAGAGGACACGCTTCGCGAACAGCGCTGGCTCGCCTTTGCGTGAGGTTAAGAAATTAATTCATATTTCAATTCAGCAATGCTAATTTTTTGGTATAAACAAGCTCAGTGACACTAGCTTATGAATTTCCCACTCTTACCTATTCGCCGCCGGTTTGCAATTGTACTGATATTCGCTTTATTCCTGATTTGTCAATTGGCTTTTGTCAGTTGCAACCCAAACCAGTTCAAAACCAAGGCGGCGCAAGTATCCCAATGGGTTGCTTTCAATTTAAGCGATCCAAAAACCTTTAACTACCCTTTCAATCAAGAGTTTCCCCACGTTTTTCTATTTACTGCTGAAGGACTAACCACCCTCAATGGTATTACAGGGAAAATTGAGCCTGCTCTTGCTGAATCATGGGAAATTTCTGATGATGAAAAGCGGATAGTTTTTACTCTACGAGAGGGTTTAAAATGGTCGGATGGTGAACCCCTTACAGCAGATGATGTTATTTTCACATATCAGGATGTAATTTTTAACAAACAGATTCCTACTGATTGGAAAGATTTTCTCAAAATTGGCGTGAGTGGTGCTTTTCCAAAGGTACGTAAAATAGACAATCGCCGCGTTGAATTTATTTTACCTGAGCCTTTTGCTCCTTTTCTCAGCACAACTACAGGAGCATCAACAAATTCAATGGCGATTTTGCCAAAACATTCTTTAATTAAATCTATCAATTCTAAAGATGCAAAGGGTAATCCTCTGTTTCTTTCTGTTTGGGGAACAGATACCGACCCTAGTAAAATTATTGTTAATGGTCCTTATAAAATAGAAAGTTATATTCCTAGTCAGCGTATAATATTTCGGCGTAATCCTTATTACTGGCGCAAAGATAGCCAAGGTAAACAATTGCCCTATATTGAGCGGATTGTTTGGCAAATTATTGAATCTACTGATACAGCAATACTTCAGTTTCGCTCTGGGGGTTTAGATGCAGTCACTGTTTCTCCAGAGAATTTTTCCCTACTCAAGCGCGAGGAAAAGCGAGGTAAGTTTACTATTTACAATGGTGGTCCGGTTTTCAGTAAAACTTTTATTTCTTTCAATCTCAACAAAGGTCGGCGGCAAAATGGACAGCCTGTTGTTAATCCCATTAAATCGCGTTGGTTTAATAACTTAGCATTTAGACAAGCTGTTGCCTATGCTATCGACCGACAAACAATGTTAAATAATATTTTTCGGGGAATTGGTGTGCTACAAAATTCACCGATTGATATTCAAAACCCTTACTATCTTCCTCCGGAAAAAGGACTGAAAGTTTACGATTACAATCCTGAAAAAGCGAGAAAATTACTATTAGATGCTGGATTCAAATATAATGAGAAAAAACAGCTTGTAGATGCTGATGGTAATCGTGTGCGTTTCACATTAATTACCAATGCTGAGAATAAAACTCGTGTAGCAATGGGAGCGCAAATTAAGCATGATTTGAGTAAAATTGGTATTCAAGTAGATTTTAATCCAATTGCTTTTAATACCCTCACAGATAAACTTTCTAATACCCTCGATTGGGAATGTTATTTACTGGGCTTTGTGAGTGGCGGAGTTGAGCCGAATGATGGCGCTAATGTTTGGTTGCCAGAAGGAGGATTACACGCTTTTAATCAGAAACCACAGGTGGGACAAGAACCATTAATTGGCTGGGAAGTTGCAGATTGGGAAGCGGAAATTGGTCGCCTTTACGTCAAAGGTGCGCAAGAGTTAGACGAGGCAAAGCGTAGAGAAATTTACAATCAAACCCAACGTTTAGCGCAAGAATATTTACCTATGATTCATTTAATCAATCCGCTTTCTTTAGCAGCAGTGCGCGATCGCATCGAAAATGTCAAATTCTCTGCCCTCGGTTCTCAAGGAGGAACGCTGTGGAACAAGTATGAACTGAAAGTGACAGAATAATCATTAGTCATTGGTTAATGGTTAATGGTTAATGGTTAATGGTTAATAGCCATGAACTATGAACAATCAACTATTAACTCTTGACAAAGGACAAATGACAAATGACAGATGACATAACTTTGCGATCGCTCTTACAATCTGTTGCTAATGGTAATGTCTCCCCAGATGTGGCGTTAGACAAACTCAAACACTTTGCCTATGAACCTGTAGGCGAGTTTGCCAAAATTGACAACCATCGTGCTTTAAGAACAGGTTTCCCCGAAGTAATTTGGGGCCCTGGCAAAACTCCCCATC
This sequence comes from Nostocaceae cyanobacterium, assembly GCA_051861145.1. Lineage (GTDB taxonomy): Bacteria > Cyanobacteriota > Cyanobacteriia > Cyanobacteriales > Nostocaceae > JBHYDF01. Next base: position 5,162 of record JBHYDF010000061.1, on the reverse strand, counting down.
AGATTGCGCAAATTATGGAGGTGATGCGCCTCCGTAACCCGGTAGTAATGGCAACTCGCATCGAACCAGCAGTATTTGCCGCACTACAATCTAAGGTTAGAGGTTTGCAATACTACGAGTTAGCAAAAATTTGCGCTATTACGCCCCCTACCATCGAACCGCGCTATCCGGGTACTATTGGTATTATTTCTGCTGGCACTGCTGATTTACCTGTAGCTGAGGAAGCTGCTGTCACAGCGGAACTTTCTGGTTTTCACGTCCAACGCCTTTGGGATGTGGGCGTTGCAGGAATTCACCGCTTGCTGAATAATCGCCATATCATCGCGTCCGCTTCTGTGTTGATTGTTGTAGCGGGAATGGAAGGCGCTTTACCCAGCGTGGTTGCAGGTTTAGCGGATTCTCCAGTAGTCGCTGTTCCTACCAGCATCGGTTATGGCGCAAGTTTTGGAGGGTTAGCACCCCTCTTGACAATGTTGAATTCTTGTGCTGCTGGTGTGGGTGTAGTGAATATTGATAATGGCTTTGGTGCAGCAGTGTTAGCGGGGCAAATTTTGCGAACAGCCGAGAAATTGCGGATGGCATCACTAGAATCTTAGGTTATGACGGTGATGTTACTTTATACACAAGTTAAAAATGAGACTTTGGGTTCCTTTGGCAGCATTTGTCGTAAGCTTTTTGCTGAGAATTTTTATATCGGCGAGTTAGGAGTTAGGAGTTAGGAGTTAGGAGTTAAGAGTTAGGAGTTAGGAGTTAGGAGGACTAATAACTAATGACTAATGACCAATGACTAATGACTAATGACTAATGACTAATGACCAATGACTAATGACTTTGTTAAAAAATATGAATTTTATGAACGATTTAATATCTCAGTTAGTTTGGCATTCTCTAGCTCAACAAATTACCGATCCAGATGTATTAGGTCAGATGCAAAAAGCATTTACTCACTTTGTACAAACAGGTCAAGCTTGGGCACTGTTGATTGGATTAGCTATTGGTTATATGATTCGGAATCTGACAAGCTTTGGCTGAGGCGATTTTAGATTTTAGATTTTAGATTTTGGATTGGTAACTTATGTGGTCGTGCGAATTGCTGAAAATATCAATTTGTAGGTGGGGCTATGCCCTACAATGCTGATTTGGTGGGCAGTACCCACCCTACATTGAATTCGCCAACAGTATCGGTAACTAATCCAAAATCCAAAATCTAAAATCCAAAATTGATTGCCCTATCTTCCCTTGTATCTATGACTCAACAGCAAACTTGGAGTCAGCGATTTGAATCAGCGCTGCACCCCGCGATCGCTCGCTTAAATGCAAGTATTACTTTTGACATTGAATTAATCGAATACGACCTGACTGGCTCACAAGCTCACGCGAAAATGCTGGCTAAATGTGGCATCATTTCTCCAGAAGAAGGAGAGCAGCTAGTTACTGGTTTAGAACAAATTCGCCAAGAATATCGACAAGGTAAATTTAATCCAGGTATCGAGGCGGAAGATGTACATTTTGCCGTTGAGCGCCGCCTAGTGGAAATTATTGGGGATGTGGGTAAAAAATTGCACACAGCCCGTTCTCGTAACGACCAAGTAGGAACGGATACTAGACTTTACCTGCGTGACCAAATCCAACTAATCCGCAACCAATTACGAGAGTTTCAAGGTATTATCTTAGATATTGCCGAAAATCACGTAGAAACTTTGATTCCCGGTTATACCCATTTACAACGTGCCCAACCCCTCAGTTTAGCTCATCACCTGCTGGCGTATTTTCAAATGGCACAGCGCGACTGGGAACGCTTGGCAGATGTTTATAAGCGGGTGAATATTTCTCCTTTGGGTTGCGGTGCTTTGGCGGGAACTACTTTCCCTATTGATCGCCATTACACAGCCGAACTCTTGCATTTTGACGCAGTTTATGCTAACAGCCTGGATGGGGTGAGCGATCGCGATTTTGCGATCGAATTTTTAGGTGCTGCTAGCATTATCATGGTTCACCTCAGCCGCCTTGCCGAAGAAATTATTTTTTGGGCATCAGAAGAATTTCGTTTTGTCACTCTCAAAGATAGTTGTGCTACGGGTTCCAGCATTATGCCCCAAAAGAAAAACCCCGATGTACCGGAATTAGTACGGGGTAAAACTGGGCGTGTATTTGGTCATCTCCAAGCGCTACTGGTGATGATGAAAGGTCTACCGTTGGCATACAACAAAGACTTACAAGAAGATAAAGAAGCCTTGTTTGATAGTGTAAATACCGTCAAAGCTTGTCTAGAAGCAATGACGATTTTGCTGCGGGAAGGTTTAGAATTTTGTACGCCACGCTTAACACAAGCAGTGGCTGAAGACTTTTCCAACGCTACCGATGTAGCAGATTACTTAGCAGCGCGGGGGGTACCTTTCCGAGAAGCTTACAATCTAGTGGGCAAAGTCGTAAAAACTAGTATTGCAGCTGGTAAACTCCTCAAAGATTTAACTTTGGAGGAGTGGAAAGAAATTCATCCGGCGTTTGCAACAGACATTTACGAGGCGATATCACCTCAGCAAGTAGTTGCTGCACGTAATAGCTATGGTGGTACAGGCTTTGAACAGGTAAGGAAAGCACTCATTACCGCCCGTACTCAAATTGCTGCCAGGCAGCAGTAATTTCAAAAAATATAGTAGTAGAGGGCGTATATTTGTACGCCCATTTTTATCAAGCAGTTAAAGAGCAAAAATTTGAGCCTGCGAATTATTCAGCATCAACTGCTGCTGCGCCCTCATCCTCTTCACTCTTCGGCGGTCTTTGCTGGAACCTTCTTTGCATCCGTCCTGTTGTAGTCCGTTTACGAAACTTTCGGGCATAAGCCTGGTTCCGTAGCGCCTTTTCTTTTTTTGGATTGCGGCGCTTAGCCATGTTCACCTCATTAATAAACAACAAAAACTGTATCTAGACCTAGCTTAGACAATATCAGCTACCGATGTTTTTGATATAGTTTTAGCCTAGTTCAGCTACAAACACATCGTCAAATGCCTAAGAACTTTGCACTTAGCTAGGTTGCTTGGCTTCCTGTTTTGATGGGATTTGCTTGCTATACAGAACTTGACTAATCTTATTTAAAGCTAGCCATTGAACGCACCCAACTAAATCAAAGATTATAGTTGAGGAAACTTTGCGCTAAAAATAGCGTTACCAGAAAAGCTGGCGTACTAGCGCGTGTCGTTGGAACTATTGCCTACGAACACAAAGCGTAAAAAACAATTAGCAATAATTACAATTGCTAAAATTGGTCGTGCCTCCACGAAAATTCGTTTTGCCGTACCAGTCTTATTCTACCGTCCTGCACTTACTCTAAATGTAGTCCAGTTAATGGACGCGGATCTGGTCAGCTTGTGTTAACCATAGAACCACCCAAATTTTTCGTAGGGTTTGCACTATGAGTTCCTGACTGGAGAGTAACTACGGCAGATTTTTAAACAGTAATCTAGCTTATCGTATTCTACTTTATAGTGTCAACGGCAATTGGTGAATTGTTTCCCCATCTGCTACTGCAAACCTAGATCAGTTGTGAAGATTTAAACCTCCAAAGAGGTGATTTATAAAGTGAATATTAAGACCTCTAACCTTTACGTAGATTGTAGATCCCCCCTTAATCCCCCCTTTTTAAGGGGGGAAATAATTTCTAGCCCACGGCAGTCGCTACAACGCGTGGAAACCAAAGCAACGCGCTGCCTTCCCTTTTTAAGGGGGGTTGGGGGGATCAGATTTTCTTTATAAATGAACTCAAAAACCCGCTAACTTCTGCAAAGCCGGGTTTCTTTGTGTTCACAACCTATTTAGGATTGCTGTAGCTAGCGGTTGAAAGTACATTTAGTTGTCGTTGAGATTATATGGTATTTTTGTATACTGAGGTATAAATAAAAAGCAAACACAGGAGAATTCCACTCACAACGGTAATTTCAAAGTTATACATTTACAAATCAAAACATGAGTATTTTTTCTAGTCAGACCCCCATGAACTACCCTCACAAAGAATTATGAAAATAGGAGTATCCCCACTCCCTACTCCCCACTCCCTACTCGCTATTTTCAAGATACTACTATAGCAATCCGATTTGATTTGTCAGATAAATTGGGAGAACTCAGAAACCCGGTAAATCATGCAAAACCAGCTTTATCGGCTCACACCGATGATGCGTTGAGTGCTATAAAAGCAATACTGATTGAAAATTAATTACTGTTGGGAAATTGAAAGATTAGAAAGTACAAATTGAGTGATGGAATTTTTTTTCAATCTCTCAATTGCCAAATTAGAGACTTTTAATATAGATTTTATGAGTTTATATTTAAAATAAACAAGTATATGTGCAGCTTGTAACCAGGGTAATGCAATCTACAAATTAAAACAGTCTATTGATTAAGGATTGCGATGTATACCCGCATACATTATGATTATTTCAACCATCTGGTAAAATTTATATGTTCTAATACTGTCATTGGAATCAAACCTAAAATCACAAATATTCTTGTATAAGAACATACTCAGCTTTTTAGCAGTTGAGAAAATGTTAATAATAGGTACATTTAAAGTACAACGTAGACGTTTACAAAAATTTGAAGGTTGAGTATTCTGGCTTTTTTTAATGTGCCGATCCAGTCCACACGTAGCTTATGGCGTTTTGGACAAACCGTACTAGGGATTATTTTCCGTCATCCAATCCCTGGTACAAGTATCATTCCGATTTTGCCTGATGGTCGGATTGTACTGATCCGGCGGCGTGACAATGGTCGCTGGGCATTACCTGGAGGTATGGTGGATTGGGGAGAAGATGTACCAAACGCAGTCCGACGGGAGTTAATGGAAGAAACGGGATTGGAATTAGTGAAAATTCGGCGTTTAGTCGGAGTTTACTCTGCACCAGACCGTGATCCGAGAATCCATTCGATTTGTATTGTTGTAGAAGCACAAGTGCAGGGGACAATGGAGATTCAAGATACCTTGGAAGTGATGGAAATCCAAGCTTTTGCTCTTAACTCCCTACCTCCAGAGCAAATGTCTCACGATCACAGCCGTCAGTTACAAGACTACTTGAAAGGTTTGACAACACTGGCATAATTATAGCCAGAAATCTGGTTCATGGTTAATGGTTCATGGTTCATGGTTCATGGTTCATGGTTCATGGTTC
>JBHYDF010000060.1:31262-40722 GCA_051861145.1 Nostocaceae cyanobacterium | reverse complement strand
CTAATGACTAATGACTAATGACTAATGACTAATGACTAATGACTAATGACTAATTAGCTACTAGTTAATTCAGTCCAATAGCGGTCGTATACTTCTTCAATTTCTCCCAAAGGAGTTATTCTTTCACACTTTTCCAAAATTGACTCTGGGGGAAATAAATTAGTATTATTTTGTAGATTCTTTGGTAATAGCTCAAATGCAGCGCGGTTAGGTGTGGCTAACCAGAGATGTTGGCTCATTTGTGCTGCTACTTCTGGTTGCAAGATAAAATTAATCCAAGCATAAGCACCATCAGGATTAGCGGCTGATTTAGGAATGACTATTGTATCAGTCCATAATGAAGAACCACTTTTAGGAACCACATATTTAAATTTAGGGTTTTCTTGAATGATTTTCACCGCATCTGACGAGTAACACATTGACAAGATTAAATCGCCAGCTACAATTTGATTGCGCCAAGCATCAGTATCAAAAGCTGCGATCGCGGGTTTGAGAACCTTCAATTTTTCATAAGCTTGTTTGACTTCATCTTCATTTTTTGAGTTATAAGAATAACCCAACATCCGCAATACTGCACCCATCACTTCTCGAACATCATTTAACAAAGTGATTCGTTTGTTAAGCTTATCTTTGTTTTGCCAAAGATAGTCCCAATCATCCGGCGGTGTTTTGATAATTTCGGAATTATAAATTAAACCTGTTGTTCCCCAACTGAAAGGAATGCTATAGCTGTTATTGGGGTCATAACTAGGATTTTGGAACCGAGGAAATAAATTATTTAGACCAATTAAACTTTGATGATTTATTTCTACTAATAAACCCTTTTCCGCCATCTTTTGTACCATGTAGTCAGATGGGTAAATCACGCTGTAAGTTCCACCTCCGCCAGCTTGCAACTTATTCAGCATGACTTCGTTAGAATCATAAATATCTGTAAGTACTTTAATACCAGTTTGGGTGGTAAAAGTTTTCAATAATTGTTTGTCTACATATTGCGTCCAAGTGTAAATATCTAATTGGTCACGGGAACCTTTAGTGTTAGAGGAAGCGCGGACATTGGCAAGTCTCCAACCACAACTAGTTAAAGACAAGCTAGAAAGTGCTGTTATTCCTTGTAAAAATTTTCTTCTGTTAGTCATGAAGGACAAAGTTAGGAGTTAGGAGTTAGGAGTTAGGAGTTGTGAATGAGGAGTTAGGAGTTTTAAATTAAAAATTTTCTTTAACTCATAACTCATAACTCATAACTCATAACTTGATATAGCCAAACAATCATCTTCCGCCCACCAAGCATAAATAGGTGTATCGTAGTCTGGTAAACTACCAAAAGTGTTAGGCTGCATCACAATTATGCGTCCACCTTTTTTCAATTCAACGACATAATTAACGTGCGTTCCTAAATACATCACGTTTACCAATCGCCCTTCAAAACAGTTAGTTTGCACACTTGGTTTATAAGGCGAAAGCTGTATTTTTTCTGGACGCACACTCACTACTACTTGCGATAATTCTGTAGGTGTATCAGCAAGCCGGGAAACGTCTATTTTTAATCCTGTTTTGGTTACAACTCTAACGCTGGTTGCGTGTATTTCCGCAATTTCACCCTCAAATAAATTGGTATCACCAATAAAATCTGCAACAAAAGCTGTCCGAGGTTTTTCGTAAATTTCGTTAGGTGTACCAATTTGCTCTATTTTGCCATGATTCATGACGGCAATGCGATCGCTCAAGGAAAGCGCTTCTTCCTGGTCATGTGTCACCATAATAAAAGTCAACCCCAATTCTCGATGTAAATTGGAGAGTTCAACTTGCATTTCTTTACGTAGTTTTAAATCTAACGCTCCCAACGGTTCATCTAACAATAGTACCGCCGGACGGTTGACTAATGCCCGCGCTAATGCTACCCTTTGCTGTTGTCCGCCTGAAAGTTGACCGGGAAAGCGCGATCGCAAGCCTTCCATTTTTACCAGTCTTAAAGTTTCTTTGACTCTGTTTTCAATTTCAGCTTTGCGTAATCTTTTTAACCGCAATCCAAAAGCAATGTTATCCCAGACATTTAAATGATTAAACAGAGCATAGCTTTGAAATACAGTATTGACAGGTCGGCGGTAAGGTGGAACATTATTCATGGACTGTCCCTGAATCAACACCTTGCCAGCATCAGCCCTTTCAAATCCAGCTATTAATCGTAGCGTAGTTGTCTTGCCACAACCAGACGGGCCAAGAATACTAAAGAATTCACCCTGTCTAATATGCAAATCTACTCCATGTACTGCTGGCTCTTGATTAAAAAATTTAAAAACGTTACACAGTTCAACATCAAGGGACTCTAAAGTTCCGCCTAGATTTTGCGTCATACTACGGCCCATAGTCATAAATTAGAAAACCTTGTGTTTACGTAATTTTGCGAGAATATTCAGTTGAATACAGGAACTATATATTACACTTGGGTTTATTGTATCCGGCAAAAAAGATTTTCTTGGAAATATAGTTTTTATATTATTTGCCACTAAATTAAGCTTGTTTCATAGTGTAAAAATATACTAAAGCTTACTTGCTATCTATCTTTGTCTTATGTCTTCATTACAATCATCTCAATACGGTAGTAAAAAAGATACCCGTACTGTTGGGCGGAATTTCCAGCCCATATTTTTAATCATATTCACCTTGGTAATGGCGGCTGGTATTAGAAGTATCCGGGTAAGTTTGCCAAGCCTGAAGCTGAACAATTAGATTGATAGATAATACCTTTTTTAACGCAGAGGAACGCAGAGTGCGCGCAGAGGAACGCGGAGTTTTGTTAAGAGCTAACGGCAAATTCTATTAGTTATTGTCGTTAAGTGCCATATTTGATACCATTGCCTTGTTTAGCCACAGCGATCGCATCACATCCGTAGAAATTACCCTAAGTAAAAACTTTACTGCGCCTGATGCAACTGCTGTATCTGGCGTAAAAGCCATTAAGTGGATGCCATATCACTCTCCCTACCCTTGGTTAAGCACCTATTTGCAAGATAATTCTCAGCAACAACTCCGTAATTGTTCTTAAGAAAAGCTAATAAATGTAGTCCATGAATCAGATAAATTATTAGAATTACGTATAATCTATACCAAAAGAACAATAGACATCTTGCAAAAGTAACTTTTGCATTCTGGTTGGGGAAAGGTTAAAGGTTAAAGGGAAAGGGGAAATTCCATCCCTTTACCCTTTACCCCTTCCCCTTTACCCCACAACTGCTGCGAAGTCTAATTTACTAGGGTTGCACTACCCGAGAGTTTTTCTCTATATACCGGGTAGGGGTTTAGTGTGTTTGTATACATATAATACTAATCTTAAAATCGCTATTCTGTTATATGTCCTTATTACAATCTCCTCTACTAGGCAACAAAAAACAAACCCGTACAGTCGGACGAGGTTTACAGTCCATATTCTTAATCTTATTTACCCTCTTGATGACAAAGGGTATTTTGGCGCGTTTGGCATATTTACAAATTGTTCAAGGTCCCACCCTCCGAGAACGAGCCGAATCCAACCGGGTTCGCTTGCTGCTCAAACAGCCAGAACGAGGTAATATTTTTGACCGTAATGGTAAATTATTAGCCACGACTCGCTATCCTCATTCTGTGTATTTATGGCCGATGGCTCACAAGAAAAAGGACAATTCTTGGTCAAAAGTCGGCCCGCGTCTAGCTCAAATTCTGGGTATGCCTTTAGAAGAGATTGAAAAGAAACTCCAAGAGGCGGGGCCAAACTCTTCTGAACTTGTGCGAATTAAGCGTGATTTAAAGCTAGAAGAAATTACAGCTTTGAAAGAGTATGAACACGAGCTTGACAATGTAGAAATACATACGGAAGCTGTTCGTTATTATCCGCATGGTAGGGAATTTGCCCATATATTAGGTTATACCCGTGAATTGACCGCCGAACAGTTAAAAGAAAAGAAAGACGAAGGCTACCGTCTGGGAGATGTTATCGGTCAGATGGGGATAGAAAAGGCGTATGAAGATGTGCTGCGGGGTGAATGGGGCGGTCAGCAGGTGGAAGTAGATGGTGCTGGGCGTCCTCTGCGAATTTTGGGAGAAAAACAGGCAAAAGCTGGTAATGACCTCCGTTTGACTATCGACTGGGATCTGCAAATGGCGGCGGAAAAAGCTTTGGGAAATCGTAATGGCACGATTGTAGCGATGAATCCTCAGAATGGTGGCATTTTAGCAATGGTATCTCACCCCACCTTTGACCCGAATGTTTTTTCTAAGCAAAGACCTTCTCAGAGGGAGTTACAAGAAATACTACTAAATCCGGAGCATCCCTTACTTAATCGTGCCCTTAGAGCCTATCCTCCTGCAAGTACATTCAAAATTGTTACCACAACTGCCGGGTTAGAGTCGGGGAAATTTTCTCCTAGTACCGTGTTGCAAACCTTTGGTTTTTTAAGCTTTGGGGGTTATCGCTTTAATGAGTGGAACCATGCGGGGTTTGGTCCGTTGGGATTTCCGGGAGCGATCGCCATGAGTAGTGATACTTTCTTTTACCAAGTGGGTGCAAGAGTTGGCGGTGAAACGTTGATAGATTGGACTCGCAAATATGGCTTTGGCAAAAGAACCGGGTTTGAGTTCACCTCAGAAGAATCAAAAGGATTTGTTCCAGATGAGAAATGGAAGCAGAAAGTTTGGAAAATGCCTTGGACTGTGGGCGATTCGGTAAATATGTCAATTGGACAAGGGGCGCTACTAGCTACACCATTGCAAGTTGGTGTGATGTTTGCTGTACCTGCAAATGGAGGCTATCGAGTACAACCGCATTTGCTCAAAGATAACGAACAAGCAAAAACCTGGCGGGAATCGGTTGGTATGAAAGAGTCAACCGTGAAAGTTGTCCGTGATGGACTGCGGAAAGTGGTGACAGAGGGTACAGGTAAGGCTCTCAATGTGCCAACACTTCCTCCTGTTGCGGGTAAAACAGGAACCGCTGAAGCATGGAAGCGCAACGGCGTGAAAGCAAATCACGCTTGGTTTGGTGGTTATGCTCCCGCCGATAAGCCAGAAATTGTAATTGTAGCATTTGCCGAACACTCTGGCGGTGGTGGCGGTAGCGTAGCCGGACCGATGGCTTTAACAGTGATGGAGGACTATTTCCAAAGGAAGTATCCAGGTAAGTATAAGAAACCCACCCCTGAAAACTCAGCAAGCAAGCCTCAGAATTGAAGCAATTTTAGATTTTGGATTAGTTGTTCATGGTTAATGGTTCATAGTTCATGGCTATTAACCATTAACCATTAACCACTCCCAAATCTAAAATCTAAAATCATTGCGGTGTTTGCTGTGGTTTACTATTTCTGGCTTTGTAGAAAGTTTCTAAGCTGTCGCGATCGCCTACAAAACGCCAGTGCCAAGGTTCATAACTCACGCCTTGAGGATTGTCTTTGGGAAAGGACAATTCAAAGCCAAAACGGGCTGCGTTTGCTTGTAGCCATTGATAGGCTTTGGTTTGGTCAAAGTTGGGATTTAAATTAGTTGCTGGTACTGTACCATCTCCAATATCCACCGCGTAACCCGTATGATGCTCACTATGACCGGGAGGTGCGCTCAAAGCTGCCCTTTGTGCTGGCGTTTGATTGCGCTGGGCACCGACATTAAAAAATAATTGCTCTTGGTCTTTAACTGAGCGAAAACCAGAAATTGGTACTAAATTTACACCCGCACTCCGCGCCGTTGCTACCATCTCCTGAAACTTTTGGGCAGCAGATGAACGCATTCTGATCCGCCCATCTGCGGAAATCGGCGCTAGTTCTGACTCAGGCGCTTCTTGGTATGCTAAATGCCCTAAAACTTGGTCATGATTGACAGAATTACCCGATTGTGTATTAGCAGGAGTTGAATTAGTCGCGGTCGGCTGAGAAATCGTGGCTTTTTTTGGTGACAACAAATAGAATGCAAAACCACTAATTACAGCCAGCAGAACAAAACCCACCACTCCGACCGCTAGGAAAATTAACGGGCGCGATCGCACCTTCGGCGAAACATCAGGAGTATCGCGCAAAGCTGCCGGAATATCGTCACCAGAGGCAGGCGATGAGTTTTGCGGTTTTCCAGAAAACTCAGCGTTATTCAAGGGTCACTCCTGCTTTTGTTAAATAACAATAAGAGATTGTAGACTGGAGAGGGATAAAAATAATAGGTATCATTTTACATCTTTATTTCAGGGTGTAGTCTTGGCAAACCTCTTAGAACTATATGTCAAGCTGGCTGGCTTAGTCTTAATAGGATTTTTTCTGGGACGCAAACTACCTGCCACTGTTCCTACTCGTTTGGGTGAATTCCTTTTTTGGGTAGGAGTACCGATAAGCATTGTAGCTTTTTTATATAAAACAGACTTATCGGGACAGATTTGGGTTGCACCAGCGATCGCCTACTTAGCGATTTTCCTAGGGGCATTTTTAGCTTGGATTGGCATGAAATGGCAAGTCCTTTTGACAAGAAACATTCCCCAGCAACCGACTCAGGGAAGTTATATCCTAGCGGCGATGGTGGGTAACACGGGTTATCTAGGCTATCCCGTAACCTTAGCAGTAGTTGGCAGCCAATACTTTGGCTGGGCGCTATTCTACGATTTGCTAGGTACAACCTTGGGCGCGTATGGCTTGGGTGTAGCACTAGCAGCACGTTTTAGCAGCAGTACTCGCAATTCTTGGCAGATGACAAAGGCAATTATAATTAATCCTGCCCTATGGAGTTTTGGTTTTGGCTTACTATTGCGTCAAGTAACAATTCCTACCACAGTTGAATTTTACATGGAAAAATTCGCCTGGGCTGCTGTTGCATTATCTTTGCTATTAATTGGTATGCGATTGAGCAAGCTCAATTCTTGGCATAGCCTACCACAGGCGGGGATCAGCCTGGGAATAAAAATGTTGTTAGTGCCTTTAATTGTTGGCAGTACTTTACCATTTTTTGGTTTAACAGGAAAGGCAGCGCAGGTGATAGTGTTACAAATGGCCATGCCTCCAGCATTTGCGACGTTGGTAATAGCCGAAGCTTTCAACCTTGATCGTGACCTTGCAGTGACTGCATTAGCAGTAGGATCAATAGTATTATTAGTTACTATTCCCTTGTGGTTGTGGCTGTTTTGATGAAGAGTTAGGAGTTAGGAGTGAGGAGTTAGGAGTTAGGAGTGAGGAGTTAAAAATTACACTGGATGTGAATTAGACTTTGAAAGCTAGTCTTTTCGTTGTAAAAATCAACAAACCTAGATAAACCCTATAATTCACACCAGACATAACTCCTAACTCCTAACTCCTAACTCCTAACTCCTCACTCCTAACTCCTAACTCCTAACTCCTAACTCCTAACTCTCTTCCCTACCACAAGTTCCGCCGGGTTCATTAACTCGTAAGGTTCAAAAGGTTGATGAATCCAAGGATTATCAGGTAGATAATCAATATAGTAGTCAGGTGCTATTACTGAACAGGCTTTATACCAGAGTACAGCAGTACGAATTTCCTCAATTGGGGAATCAGAATAATCTTTAAGCCAAGGTATAGTTTCTTTGAGTGTCACCCCAGAATCTACTAAATCATCCACTAAGAGAATGCGTGAACCCAAGTGTTCAGTAGTCATAGTTAGGTGACGAGAAAAAGTTAAATTTCCTCTTTCTTGCTTACCAGGGCCACTGTAAGATGATGTTGCTAAAATTGCCAATGGCTGTTCATAAATACGGGAGAGAATATCTCCTACCCGCAATCCTCCTCTAGCAAGGCAAACAATTTGATTGAACTTCCACCCGGATTGATAAATTTGAGCAGCCAGTTGTTCAATTTTATGGTGATAATCTGACCAAGAAACGTAAAGGTCTCGCATAGGAAATATGATTTTGATATCTAGTACTAAATAGCAAACTTTATATTTTAATATGAGCGCAAGATAATTATGAGCGATTCTGCCCCAGAAGGCTATTCCCGACAAACTGCTGAGAGTGAAAAACTTGATTTCAAAACTAAACTTGCTTACGGTGCAGGCGATTTAGGCCCGGCGATTACAGCTAATATTTCCATATTTTTTCTGTTGGTATTCTTTACAAATGTAGCTGGTATTCCAGTGGGGTTGGCTGGCAGTATTTTAATGATTGGCAAGATTTGGGATGCGGTGAATGACCCAATTGTAGGGGTTATGACCGACAAAACCAAATCTCGCTGGGGACGTCGCCTACCTTGGTTGTTATATGGGGCGATACCATTTGGGATTTTCTTCTTTTTGCAATGGATTGTACCGCCATTTAGTGCTGATGATTCTACTAATGATTGGTGGTTGTTTTGGTATTACGTAGCAATTGGGGTGATATCTCAAGTATTTTACACTGTTGTCAACTTGCCTTATACGGCAATGACTGCCGAACTCACTCAAGATTACGATGAACGCACTAGCTTAAATAGCTTTCGCTTTGCTTTTTCCATTGGTGGTAGCATTGTCTCGTTGATTGTGGCGAAAGTTATTTTTGATCAGATTGCTGATAGAGAGCAACAGTATATAGTATTAGCAGCAATCTGTGGCGTGATTGCGGTATTGGGGTTGTATTGGTGCGTTTGGGGTGTGCGCGATCGCGCTTTAGCTTTTGAAGCAAAACGTACGCAAACCGAAGAACCCGCATCCATCCCCTTGCGTGAACAGTTAAAAATCGTCTTTAGCAACCGACCTTTTTTGTTTGTGATTGGTATCTATCTTTTTTCGTGGTTAGCTGTGCAGATAACAGCTAGTATTATCCCTTATTTTGCAGTCAACTGGATGCGCCTGAAAGAATCAGATGTTCCCACAGTACTAATTGGCGTTCAAGGTACTGCTTTATTAATGTTATTTGTCTGGAGTACTTTAAGTAAGCGACTGGGGAAAAAAGCTGTATATTTTATGGGGATGAGTTTGTGGATTATCGCCCAAGGAGGACTATTTTTCTTACAGCCGGGTCAAAATACTTTAATGTACATTTTAGCTGTAATGGCAGGTTTTGGCGTCTCTACAGCTTATTTAGTTCCTTGGTCAATGATGCCAGATGTGATTGAACTAGATGAACTCCAAACCGGACAACGCCGCGAAGGAATTTTTTATGGCTTCATGGTATTGCTGCAAAAGTTTGGTTTAGCATTTGGATTATTTGTAGTAGGAATAGCATTAGAAGCTTCTGGTTTCCAAGAATCTGTTCCGGGACAAACAGCACTACCCACCCAACCGGATTCAGCACTTTTAGCCATCCGCCTAGCGATCGGTCCTCTACCTACAATTTGTTTAATTTGTGGCTTATTTTTGACTTATTTTTATCCTATTACCCGCGAAATTCACGCAGAAATCTTATTAAAACTTAAGGAACGTCAGAGGGGAATAGGGAATAAGAATTGTTAGTAGTTAGTAGTTAGTAGTTAGTAGTTAGTAGTTAGTAGGTGGGGCTATGCCCTACTTGTTAAAGAGTTTTCGCAGT
>JBHYDF010000060.1:0-31162 GCA_051861145.1 Nostocaceae cyanobacterium | reverse complement strand
CCTCTATCAGAGGACTTTAGCTTTAAGACAGGGACTTACAGTCCCTGGCTGGCTTTTGAAAGAGTTTTCGCAGTCCTCTATCAGAGGACTTTAGCTTTAAGACAGGGACTTACAGTCCCTGGCTGGCTTACTGGCTGGCTGGCTATTCATGCGAAATTGGGATGCTCCCTCCTGAAGCGGCAAGCTTTATTACTGGCCACTCTTTGGTAATTGATGGTGGTTTTACGGTGCAATGAAAAAAGCCTGGTTTTCCAGGCTTTTAGTAAATTAGTGAATGAATCTATCCTGTAATTCTTCCTGTGTAGTGGATTAAGTTCCTAGGAAGTTCTTGATAGGTGTGTTACTGCCATTACGACCAACAGCAGGTATTTCCAATAGCTGATCCGTAGCTTGTGTTACACCATCTTGAGTTTTAACATTGGGATCTTTAGTAACAGAATTTTGGTCGCCGGGATGACCGTTGGGAATAAACAACTGCGGATGGTCGAAAGGCGCTCTTTGATAGAGAACTCTCTGATCAGTCAGACCCTCCTTCATAAAGGCTACTAGCGCCTTTTTATCATCTGGATTCAGGTTCAGTACCGGCAAATTACGACCAAAGTCTCCGCCGCGACTGTAGAAATCAACCACTTGTTCTAGGGTCAATTGACCGCCATTGTGCATATAAGGAGCAGTCATTGCTATGTTGCGAAGTCCGGGTGCTTTAAAAGCTCCGTCTGCAACCAAGTCTTGTTCGTTATTTGGCACAACTGGTGGATCTTCACCAAGTAGTTCTTTGAATTTCCCATTCAAGGCTAGGCGCGACTCTGAAAGCGGATTGTCAAGTTCGTCTTTACCACCCACACCAAGGTCGTCTTGGGGAGGTCTGACACCGATATTGAAGAAACCAGCGTCTTCGACTCGTCTTGCACCAAATGGCACGCGTCTGATGCGTCCTCCGCTAGTTACACTACTAACTGAAGCAGTGGTCAACTCTGAGCCACCGTGGCAAGCGAAACATATACCCCTGCCCTGGAAAATCTGCCATCCCTGCTGTTGCTGTGATGTCAAAGCGCTACTGTTCCCTGCCAGGAAACTGTCAAATGGTGTCTGGTCAGAAACCAGAGTTGCTTCATAAGCCTGTACTGCCAAACCGAAGAACAGCGAGAAATTGTACTGCATCAACGTGTATTCGTTGGTAGACAACATCTTTCTCGGTTTGCGGATAAATCTGCGCTCTCCTGTTTCCGGGTTAACCCGAATAATTAATCTAGAATTCCACCACTCCGGCTTAAAGGCATCTTTAATCAGCGCTTCGTAGCTGCGGTTTAGACCTGTTCGGGGAAAGCGGGTGTAGGGAGCGAGAACGCTGTCATCCCTAGCGACTTGCTGCTTGTTAAGTGGTCTGAGGGCAAGTAGCTTTTTACCCAGCTTTCTACCAATCCGTTTCAATGGCTGATTGTTAGGCTGATTATTAGATGGAGGTCGTCGCCTTTCTGGCGGTGCTAAGTCAGTGCTACCACTGATAGTTTCACCTTCAGGATTCAGTTCCGCTACTTGTCTGCCTGTTTCGGCATCAGACACCACAACGTTTTCATTATTTGCGGATTCCTCTACTCGGAATGGTGCGATGGGAAGGTCTTCGGCAGCAACTTCCAAAGCACTCAGCGGTGGTACAACGGCTTGGGAAGCCAGAGAAGAATTTTTGATTCTAACTTGCACATCTTCTAGGAACCGAGGCTTGGTAGCTTTTAAAACATAAGCGTTTGGGTCTTTTAACCCAAGCCCATTCACCCCATTAAAAATGGGTTGCGCTCTTCCGTCCCAGAAGTTGCGGAAGTTAAACACTGCGTTAATCGTAGTTGGCGAGTTACGACCCGTGACTTGGCGGACGTTTGTACCGTTGACATTGAAAACTTCATCTTTGAGCGGAGTAACCTTGTCCTTGTCACTACCAGGAGCAACGTCAACGAATTTTGTCTTAAAGACTCCCTGAGAGCCGGTAACGTCATTGCTGTCGGACACGACAGTTGAATCACGGCTGTTCGGATCTGAAAACCTGTGGAATGGAAAATCTGCGGTATTAAGCTGGTAGTTTGCGCCGCCTCCCGTATTAAAAGTTTTATCCGTCCCTGGATTGACTTGGTTTTTGGATCTATTATCTGCTCCAGCATGGAAGTGACAACTAGCACAAGATTGAACCCCATCCGTGCCAAGTTGCATATCCCAGAACAGAGATTTTCCTAGGGCGATCGCAGCTGTTTTGTTACGAATAAAATCCCCGATATTGTCAGGTTCTGGAACCTTGACTTTATTCAGTGGTGGCGGCTGATTTGTTACCTGCGCCGAAACAGTATGTCCAGCTAGGATAACAGCTATCACCAACGTAACAATAGTTGCACCTTTTTTCATGCTCTTAGACGAGCTAAATATCATCTGAGTCAGTTTTCTCAGTATGAGCGCTGCTAAAAAGGCAAAGTTTCGTGTTATATTTAAAACATTGAAAAGTAAAAAGGTAAAAGAAAAAGTAGTATTACTTTCTCTTTTGGAAGTTGCCTGAGTTGTGTCCTTAAGCTCCTCGGACTCAGGCAAGTTGCTTCCTTTGGCTGCTCCACCATTTTTCATCTTTTTATGGGCTTGTTGCCAAAATTGGTATCAACTATTAACAACTATTTAGTCGTAAATGATTCCTGAATTTTACGCCAAATACGGCTATTTTGTAACATATTTTTATATTTGTCCGGATATTACTGAATGTCCAGCTGCGTAAGAGGTACGTGTTTTCAGGCTTTCTCACTGATTGCCAATACCCATAAAAGAATTATCAGTAAGAAATTATGTCTTTAAAATTACTAATGAGTCTTGACTATGCCATCAGGCTAATGCATTGAAAATTACGCAATGATACTTATAGAGATATTAAGTTGCAAAAGCGCGTAAAATTAGATGGCAGTTCCAAGCATAGAAGAAATTTCCACTCAATTAGAAAGTCCGAATCTGCGCGATCGCATGGTTGCTCTTGCTTCTTTGCGAAATGTACCAGCAGAGGACGCCGTACCTTTAATTAAAAAGGTGTTAGATGATGAATCTCTTCAATTGCGGTCAATGGCAATATTTGCCTTGGGAGTCAAACAAACTTCAGAATGTTATCCAATCTTGGTAAAAATTCTGGAGACTGACCCCGATTATGGCATTCGCGCCGATGCTGCGGGTGCGCTAGGATACTTAGGTGATACGAGAGCCTTTGAACCACTTTCCAGAGCTTTTTACGAAGACACAGATTGGCTAGTGCGCTTTAGTGCAGCAGTATCGCTAGGTAATATAAAAGACCAGCGTGCCAGTGAAATTCTGTATCAAGCATTGGATGGAGAAGAAATAGTACTACAACAAGCAGCGATCGCGGCTTTGGGAGAAATTAAAGATATCGATGCAGTAGATAAAATTTTACGTTTCGCTGAATCTGATGATTGGCTAGTGCGCCAACGTCTAGCAGAAGCCTTGGGTAGTCTTCCCACCCCCAAGAGTGTCTCGGCGTTGAAATATCTAGAAAAAGACAGTCACGAACACGTTTCTGAAGCTGCAAGAATTTCTCTCAAGAGACTTGAGGAAGCGGGTTATCAGGGATGAAATAGGGGCATTGGGCATTGGGAATTGGGCATCGGGCATCGGGCATCGGTAAAAAACAATAACATGGGTAAAACACCACTAATGCCCAATTCCCAATTTCCAATTCCCAATGCCCAATTCCCAATGCCCAATTCCCAATGCCCGATGCCCAATGCCCAATGCCCCTTGCCCCTTGCCCAATGCCCGATGCCCCTAATCCAAGCGCCCCTCTCCTCCTCTCCCCCGCTTCCTGCTACCTTGTAATTAGTGGATAAAGATTTTGATCCAAGGTTATTTGATTCATGAATATTGAAGAGTTTTTTGAATTGAGTGCTGGTAAATGGTTTTCCCATCGTACCAGTCATCATTTGGCTTTCAAGCAATCTGAGTCCGGCAAATCAGATATTGTCATTGAAATGCTAACAGTAGATCATCCGGAAGTTATCAAACTCTGTCAACAGTACGAAATTGAGCTTAACCGCGCTTCTTGTGGTGCAAGAGTCACTTGGAAAGGCACGATGGAATGGGATGAACAAGACCACAATGGTTCTACAGTGTTAGTAACTGTACCCAATGAAGATAATCCCGCTGAGGGCAAGTTATTGCGGGAAATGGGCTATGCTGAAAAAGCCCCTGTAGCCGGAAGTTATAAGATGGGCGATGATGACGCTTTGACCTTAATTACAGAATACGAAACCATGTGGTCTGAAGAAAGGCTGTGGTTTGCTAGTCCTAATTTGCGGATGCGGGTGGGTGTGCTTAAGCGCTTCGGCGGTTTTAGTATGGCTTCTTTTACTTCTGAAATTCGTATGGGTGGTACTCAGGCTGCGAAAGCTTCGGAAGCCGCTAATTCTACATCTAGTTAAAGATATTGAGAATCTCACGCAAAGCCAAGCCAGCGCGTTGCGGTGAGTCCAGCGCTCTCCGGAGGGTTTCCCTCGTGCCGGCTCTGGTGAGACCAGTCCTGAAGGCGGGTTTCCCGCGCCCTGGGAACTGGCGAACCCGAAGGGCGAACCCGAAGGGGGGTTTCCCCCGTTGTAGCGACTGGCGCGCAAAGACGCAAAGTTTTTCTTGATGTCTTTGCGTGAGGTTTTAAGCAAACCCTGATGAAATTAAATATGCAACAAATTAGCGATCGCCTGCGGTACTGGTAAAATAATTAACACTAACAAAGCCATTGCCACTAACCCCCAAATGTCACGTTTGTTATCTAGTTCGCTGACATCATTGAGTGCTGGTTCATCCATTAGCGGTATAAATAATAAGATAATTGCCCACAAGAAAAATCCTGGTTGGACTAAAGAAAGTAGCAACAGTAATAAACGAGAAACTTGACCAATTAGGATTGCGGTTCTTTGTCCCAACATCGCATGGACGATGTGACCGCCATCTAATTGTCCCACCGGCATTAAATTCAATGCTGTGACAATTAGTCCTAAACAAGCAGCTACTGCGACTGGATGTAGGTTAATGGCTGATTGTGGTGTTAATTGATTTCCCAATGCTAACTTCGAGAGCAGTGCTAACAAGATAGAATATCTGGGATTAAGAGCATCAGGATTCAACAGTCCTGGTTTGTCTTCTGGTAGGGGAACTACTTGCGAATTAGCCAAACCCCATATTAATAAAGGCAAAGTTGCTACAAAACCTGCAAAAGGCCCGGCGATACTGACATCAAATAAAGCTTTGCGGTTAGGTACGGGACTGCGCATCTGAATAAACGCGCCAAAGGTTCCCAAGAAAAATGGCATGGGGATAAAGTAAGGCAGGGTTGAGCGAATTTTGTAGTACTTAGCCGTTAAATAGTGACCAAGTTCGTGAATGCCCAAAATTAACATTAATGCTAAACCGTAGGGCAGTCCCGTAAAAATAATAGCTGGATTCGCTTGTAATTCCCCCGCATCAACGCCAGCAATTTTCGCTCCTACTAAAGTAGTAGTAACCAAAGTTGCTGCTACTAAAAATAATGCTAACCCTGGTCTTGTCAGCTTTTGCTTTTGAGGTGCATTTGCTTCTTTGGCGGCTTGAGTGTTGGGAACCAGCACAAAGAAGGGTTTGCCATTCATACCTTCTTGAAAGATGAGTAAGAAGCGATCGCCAAATTCAGCGTCTATATTTTCCTTAATCCGCTGGTAAGCTTCTCCTGGTTTACTTCTTAACTGACCTCGGCAAATTACAGCTTGAGGTCTATACTCAACATTTTGCAGGTAATATACAGACCAGGGAAAACAATTCCGCAGTTGTGTTTCTTCACTTGGCTCAATGGGACGCACGGTGGGTACTGATTCTGCGCTAGGATGGACGGTTGGTTGTGATTTTGGTGTATCTTGGGGTTCAGTTTGCTGACCCTTTTGTGGTTGCCGCCCCCACTGAAACAACACCCAGTATAACAAAGGGAAGACAATTAATGGCCAAATCATTAGCGATCGCGGTGGACGTTGATTTTCTCCATGAATCGCCGTCCATCCCGTCCATAAAAGTGCTGGTGCCATCAATACTAACCATAACAGCCAGACAGGTGTCCTAGTCATGCGAGCGGCACTGCGCTGCACCATTAGATAAGTAATTAGTCCCAATAAAAGAAGAAACCAAACTGTCATTTTATTTTTGATTGTTTTTAAACGTCAGTCTCACTTGCAATCAAAAGCACCACATCTTTTGCTACAAGATAGACCCCATCCTGCAATTTCAGAAGATAAATCTTATACTTAAACCTGATACCATTTTGGAAAATGGTTCATAGTTAATGGTTCATAGTTAATGGTTCATAGTTAATGGTTCATAGTTCATTGCTAATTGCTAATTGTTTATTGCCAGTCTGACTTACCCATTAACCATTAACCATTAACCATTAACCATTTTCCAAATGATATAATTTGTTACCACTCCTCAGTCAGTAGTTTTTTTCATGTGTCCCTTACCTCAAGAATTTAACTATACAGCCAAGTCACCACGGCAAGTTCTAAATACTATTTTTGCATTTCCACCAAATCGGGACACGTTAGGGGGGACTGCTTATTTTATTGTAAGAAATGAAGGCAATATCCTGGTTGATTGTCCGGCACTAGACCAGACAAATCAAGATTTTGTGCGATCGCATGGCGGCGTACGTTGGCTATTCCTCAGCCATCGGGGTGCGATTGGCAAGACAGCAGAATTTAAGGAAATCTTCAACTGTGAAGTTTTGATTCAAGAGCAAGAAGCCTATCTTTTACCTGAACTAACCCTAACAACTTTTCATCAGGAATTTACCCTTAATTCAGCCGTGCAAGTGATTTGGACTCCTGGACATTCTCCTGGTTCATCTTGTCTTTACTACAGTCAGTTAGGGGGTGTGCTGTTTACTGGGCGTCATTTAGTCCCCAACCAGCAAGGCGAACCTGTGCCATTGCGAACCGCCAAAACCTTTCATTGGCATCGGCAAATAAAGAGTATTAAAGCTATTCTAGAGGGTTTTTCACCAGACACACTCCAGTATATTTGTCCTGGTGCAAACACGGGCTTTCTCAGAGGTAAACGAGTAATAGATAATGCCTATCAGCACTTAGCTAATCTAGATATTACAGCCTTGTTGCAGGCGCAAGCCCTTTTTTAGGGCATTGGGCATTGGGAATTGGGCATTGGGAATTGAGAATTGGGAATTGGGAATTCAAAACTGGTTTTCCTAACGATGCCCAATGCCCCATGCCCAATGCCCAATGCCCAATGCCCGATGCCCATTGCCCAATGCCCATTCACGCTGCTCCCGCCACTACTGAATTTTCCGTCAGCTGTTTCAAAGCGGCTTGATACTGATGGTCAACTTCTGTAGCAATTTGTTCGCGGGTGATTGGTTCAGAGGGTATTTCTGTGTCTGGCTTTATACCTAACTTATTAATATCTCTGTGGCTGGGGGTTTCATACTTAGCAATTGTTACCGCTAAGCCGGAACCATCTGATAACTCAAATAATGACTGAATTAAGCCTTTGCCAAAGGTAGTTTCTCCAACTAGGGTGGCACGACCGTTGTCTTGTAATGCGCCTGCGAGTATTTCGCTAGCGCTGGCTGTTCCTTTATTTACTAAAACAACTAGGGGATCGTTTGTTATTGCCGGACCGAACGATTCAAAACTGCCTTGGATGCCTTGCCGGTTGACTGTGTAAACTATAGTACCGGAGTCTAACCAGAGGCGAGCAACTTCAATTCCTGCTTGCAAGAGTCCGCCTGGATTATTTCGCAAATCCAAAATATATGCAGCAGCGCCCTTTTTTTCTAAATTACTAATGGCGTGTGCCAATTCCATTGGGGCGTTGGCATTAAATTGAGTGAGGCGAATGTAACCAAGGGGTATTCCCTGTTGGGTAGAACGCAATTCTGCTACTACAGGGTTAAGAGTAATGCGATCGCGCATCACTCTGACTTCTTTTTGTCCTTCTCCGTCTCTTTCAATCATCAGTGTCACCAGACTACCCATCGGACCGCGCATTTTCGCCGCCGCCTCGTCTAGGGTAAGATTTTCTGTGGCAACACCCTCAATTTTCACAATACGATCGCGTGGTTTAATTCCTGCTTTTTCTGCTGGTGAACCGGCTATGGGAGTTATTACTTCCAACTTGCCGGTTTCTTGATTGAGAGCAATTTGCAAACCTACTCCCGTTAATTCCCCAGATGTGTTAACCTGCAAACTGCGGTACTGCTCTGGGTCTAAGAAGCGCGTAAAAGGGTCATCAAGACTCTTCAGCATCTTCCCGATTGCCGTGTAAGCTGTATTTAAGTCCGGAAGCGGCGTAGAAAGAGTCTTTTGTCGTATCGCCGCCCAGTTTTGATGGTTAAAGCTGTCATCTAAATAAGTACGGTTTACAATTCTCCATACTTCCGCTACCAGTTTTTGTTCTTCAGTCAAAGCCATTGCGGGCTGACAAAAGCCGCCAAACCCTAGCCAAAACGCCAAGAATAGTGACAATCCAACCCGAAAAACCTGTTTGTACATGAACCCCATTTTTAATTCCAGTTTGTAACCCAATTTGCCTAGATCCTCGCGATCGCCTTGATTTAAAATGAAATCTATCTCTCGACTATGTTACTTTTTTTATAGAAGTGGTTCATTTTGAAATCAAGTGATTTTCAGCTCTGATTTCAGCAAAACCCACTCTACAAACGATAAAATCTACTTTGTGTCCAGCATTTTTGTGTTTGGGTGCAAAGAGAAGCAATAATATTCATTTTTGCAGAGTGTTAAGTTCCTTAAAACTACCACTCTTAAGGCTCAGCAGTAAACGAGCCTGACCCCTCTTTGCAAAGAATCCCAAAACGCAAGTTGGGGAGAAGGCTGACCGGCGGCTTCCGTCGATTCAGAACTTCGTAGTTTTATCAACCGCGATCGATTCTAGGAATTTGAGATTCTATGGCCAACGTTTACGACTGGTTCGAGGAGCGCTTAGAGATTCAAGCGCTTGCTGATGACGTTACCAGCAAATACGTCCCTCCCCACGTTAATATTTTCTACTGCTTGGGTGGAATTACCCTAACTTGCTTCCTAATCCAGTTTGCCACTGGATTTGCCATGACATTCTACTACAAGCCAACCGTTACGGAAGCTTATAGTTCTGTACAGTACATCATGAATGAAGTCAGCTTCGGTTGGCTAATTCGCTCCATTCACAAATGGTCTGCCAGCATGATGGTGCTGATGATGATTCTACACGTCTTCCGGATTTACCTCACCGGTGGCTTTAAAAAGCCCCGCGAGTTGACTTGGGTAAGTGGTGTCATCCTAGCTGTAATTACCGTTTCCTTCGGCGTGACTGGCTACTCTCTGCCTTGGGACCAAGTTGGTTACTGGGCTGTGAAAATCGTTAGCGGTGTACCAGAAGCTATCCCTGTTGTCGGCACATTGATTTCCGATATGCTGCGCGGCGGTTCTAGTGTTGGACAAGCAACCTTGACACGCTACTACAGCGCTCACACCTTTGTACTACCCTGGCTAATTGCCGTCTTCATGCTGTTGCACTTCTTAATGATTCGCAAACAAGGGATTTCTGGTCCATTGTAATTGCTTAGGGGCAAAGCATTCGAGTGCTATTTAGTTCCCTAGTCATCAATTCAAGAGTGCAAATTAGTCACCCGTAAATGCTTCAGGCATATGCTTTCAGTTTGCAAATGCAGTTGTTTGTTTTAAACTGGTGAAAAATATACCAGTCTAATGACACATAGAAAACAAAAAAACAAATAATTGTGTTTTAAGCTGAAAGCGAGTGCCTGAAGCTTGAGGCTTTAACAAATGCTTTAACTCAACGTAAGCAGGAGAGCACATTCAAAAATGGCAACACTAAAAAAACCAGACCTCAGCGATCCTAAGTTAAGAGCCAAACTCGCCAAAGGCATGGGCCACAACTACTACGGTGAACCAGCTTGGCCCAACGACCTACTTTATGTCTTCCCAGTGGTAATCATGGGAAGTTTCGCTTGCATTGTGGCTTTGGCTGTGTTAGATCCCGCTATGATGGGAGAACCAGCAAATCCCTTTGCCACCCCATTAGAAATTCTGCCTGAGTGGTACTTGTATCCTGTATTCCAAATCCTGCGTTCAGTTCCTAACAAACTCTTAGGGGTATTGTTGATGGGTTCCGTACCTCTGGGACTGATCCTGGTTCCCTTTATTGAGAACGTCAATAAGTTTCAAAACCCCTTCCGCCGCCCCGTTGCAACGGCTGTCTTCCTGTTTGGTACTTTAGTTACCATTTATCTGGGTATTGGTGCGACCATGCCATTAGATAAATCTCTAACCTTGGGACTGTTCTAAATCAGTCGCCATAAAGAACTTTGACGCCTGTAAGTTTCTCAACAAGTGCAGAAGCACTTCTGGGAGAATCTAACAGGCGTCAATTTTAATCATCCAAATTAGTTCTTGGATTTTATGTTTAGATTTTAAATTTTGGATTAAGATGCTATTCCAAAATCTAAAATCTGTATACTACAACAAATGCTAAGAATTTTTCACTTTTTCACGCATATACAACATACATTCAATTAAAGTCAAGGTCAATGCTTACCATAGTGCAGCAAGACCATCTGACGGTTAAGAGCGAACTTAAGCTTCTCAACCAGGTGCAACAATGGTTTGAACAATTCTGTCTGCAACATTTGTCTAAACTTGGTTGGCCAGAAAGCCAACTTTACCGCCTGAATTTAGCATTAGCAGAAGGCTTTACTAATGCCGTTCGTCATGCTCATCGGACTTTACCTCCGGAAACAAATATTGATATAGATGTTTCTCTATGGCTCGACCGACTTGAGATTAGAATCTGGGATTACGGAAAGCCTTTCAATCCCGATGCGATCGCTGAACCAGAACCAGGTACTCTACAAGTAGGAGGGTATGGATGGTTTCTGCTGCGGCGCTTGGCTGACCGAGTTGTTTACGAACGTGGTACCGATGGTAGAAATTGTCTGCTCATTGTCAAGTATGGTCTACAACGACAGTAGTAAGAGCGAAGCTTTGGATATGAAATCTTTGCCTAACTTTTAGCTAAGCTTTCACCCAAATCTTTACCAGTCAATTCCACTAAATAAATGCGGGAGCATCTTCAAACTTTGTGACGGTGTGAGAGGAAATGTAGTGAAAAATGCTCCCAAGTTTTTGCTTACTTTGGCTGTTGGAATCCTGGCAATAATACTTAACTTTATAATTTAACTCAAAATCTTTTTAAGGTAATTTATTAAATATACCATATTACTGCGCAAAATATTGAAATTTAATTGAATTATTTTTCTATTTAAGTATTATTACTAGTATTTTTATAAAAAGAGTGTAAATTTTACTATTAAAATTAGTATAAAAAAATATTTAATACCGTAAAGACAGCATTCGAGTTAGAGTTGTTGTTTTGCTAGGATTAATTATTAGCAAGGTTTTACGCTCTCAGATATTTTCGTAGGGGTAAATTTTGTGCTTTATGCATAACACTTCCATTTTTTAATGACGTGTTTTATTACACTGTTAAGTAAATAAAAAATATAACAAATGCTGATTACTAGAGTCAGAGAACACATAGATTTAAGTCAGAAAGCAACGGTCAAAGCTAATCACGTCTTTATCTTTTTAGAAATTTTTGCCCGTGAAGGAGGAATACAATCTTATGTAAAGGATATTTTTCAAGCCTATCTAGGGTTAAGCGAACCACTATATGCAGAAGTATTCATACTACGAGATG
This sequence comes from Nostocaceae cyanobacterium, assembly GCA_051861145.1. Taxonomy (GTDB): domain Bacteria; phylum Cyanobacteriota; class Cyanobacteriia; order Cyanobacteriales; family Nostocaceae; genus JBHYDF01. The sequence goes on along the minus strand of JBHYDF010000060.1, from coordinate 19,384 downwards.
CACCTGAGTCTGCAAATCCTTTTGCATCAGACCGTTTAAGATTTCATTACTTTAAAACCCAATTACCTCAACTAGGGCGAGTGAGAATGACAACAACATTACTCACTCATCTAGTGCAGCAGCGACCACAGCATGTGTTTTGTGGTCATGTTAAACTCGCACCTTTGGTAGGGATGTTGTGCCAACCTCTGGGCATTCCTTATACTGTGATGACTCATGGTAAAGAGGTTTGGGAAGCGTTACCGCACTCGACAAAATCTAGCTTGCAAAAAGCGACACATATTTGGACAGTAAGCCGTTATACTCGTGAAATCGCTTGTACGGTTAATAATCTAGAACCTGCTAAGGTAAAAATATTACCTTGTGCTGTGGATGGCGATCGCTTTACTCCTGGACAAAAGCCGACTAAGTTATTAGAACGTTATGGTTTGACGGGTGCAAAAGTACTGATGACTGTAGCGCGACTGTGGTCTGGTGATATATATAAAGGTGTAGATATTACAATTCAAGCATTACCGCAGATAGCGAAAGTATTTCCAGAAGTAAAATATTTAGTAATTGGTCGTGGCGATGACCAACCCCGGTTAGCCAAGCTAGCGAAAGATTTAGGTGTGAGCGATCGCGTTATTTTTGCTGGCTTCGTCCCTACAGAAGAACTAATAGCACATTACCACCTTGCCGATGCCTACGTTATGCCTTCCCAAGAAGGATTTGGTATTGTTTATCTAGAGGCAATGGCTTGTGGTGTACCAGTGCTAGCGGGTGATGCTGACGGCTCAGCCGATCCATTGCAAGATGGTAAACTAGGGTGGCGAGTTCCACACCGCGATGTAAATGCTGTAGCAGCAGCTTGTATAGAAATACTCAAAGGTGAAGACCAGCGTTGTAATGGTCAATGGCTGCGAGAGGAAGCGTTAAATTTATTTGGTATAAACGCTTTTCAACAACGGTTGCAGCAGGAGTTTTTGACTTTAGCGAGGTGAGTAAGAAGCCGTGAAATAAATTTCCGCCTGTAGAGACTAGCAGGTGCAACGTCTCTACAAACCCATTCAATTGCACCCTTCGGGTTCGCCCTTCGGGTTCGCCAGTTCCCTACGGCGGGAAACCCGCCTCCAGGACTGGTCTCACCAGTCGCCTGGGTCGGGAAACCCTCCGTTTGTCCTAAGAGGACACGCTACGCGAACAGCGCGCTTACTCACCAATGTCAGTAAGCCTCAAATCCCGCCCATAACTCAAGCAGGCGGGCATAGGCTGCCCCCAAACCTTGCTCGCTTCCAGTAATAACAGCTACTTGATCGTCGAGTCGAATCACTTAGTTTTTTCCTGACTTAAATTCTGAATTTTAGTGGGCGTATGCACCGTCTAATGACTAGCTCAGAGCCTAGCTACCCAACTATTACCTCACTGTTTCTATCTGTATAATCCGTATTTACAGTCACTTGCTGCCAAGCATCCAAATCTGTTTTGACCCATTCCAGTTTTTCATGAATCAGGCTCATGGCATCCGTACCTAATGCCAGTCGCATCGGTGGATTGGGGCTTTCCACAGCTTGAATGATGGCTTGCGCCGCTTTCGCTGGATTGCCAGGTTGCTTACCATCCATTTCTTTGAACCACTGCAATGAAGCACTGCTCACAGGGTCATAGGCATCAATGGGTTGTTCGGCGGCTGCCAGAGATCGCCCGTTAAAGTTTGTCCGAAATGCTCCAGGTTCAATTAAAGTGACTTTAATTCCAAAGGATTCGACTTCCTTAGCCAGGGCTTCAGATATACCTTCAAGGGCAAATTTAGTGGCACAGTAGATGCTACTTCCGCCAAACCCTACAAATCCTGCCGTAGATGACATATTCACAATGTGACCGCTGCCTTGCTGACGCATCACAGGCAAGACAGCTCGCATCAGACGGAGTGCCCCAAAGAAGTTGGTTTCAAACTGTTGGCGAATATCAGTATCACTGACTTCTTCGAGTGCGCCAATTAGTCCATAGCCAGCATTGTTGACCAGCACATCAATTCGACCAAATGTGGCGATCGCTGCATCAACGGCTGCTTGTATGTCTTGGGATAATGTTACATCCAGACGTACAGCCTTTGCGATCTTTGGATAGTGGTCAATCAAAGCGCGAAGTTGCTCTGGTTCACGAGCAGTAGCAAGCACTTCGTCGCCCTTCTTCAACACAGCTTCTGCTAGGGCACGTCCGAACCCTGTTGAACATCCTGTAATCAACCAAACTTTAGGAGCGACACGATTTTTGTCTGAGTTCATTTGTTTTCTCCAATACAAAAGCGATGAGACGCGCCTCATATTTCTTACGATAGGAGACAGCCATATGACTGTCCAATATATATTTGACTAAGATTAATAGGTTAGACATATAAGTGTGATAGAACTACGGCATCTGCACTACTTCATCGCGGTGGCTGAGGAGCTACACTTTAGTCGAGCAGCGGAGCGGTTGCGCATTTCCCAACCCCCGCTCAGTCAGCAGATTCGCGGTTTGGAAGATGAACTAGGAGTCAAGCTGTTTGAACGAACGAAGCGGCAAGTGCAGCTTACTGAAGCAGGCAAAGTGTTTTTAGAGCGCTCCTATCTGGTGTTAGCGCAACTCGAACAGGCGATCGAAGTGACACAACAGATAGGGCGGGGTGAGGTTGGAAGGTTGGCGATCGCCTTTGTCGGATCTGCAACGTATACCGTACTGCCAGATATTTTAAGTGTCTTTCGAGAACAGTTTCCTGCTGTAGAACTGCGATTGCATGAACTGACGACGCAAGAGCAAATTCAAGCCCTGTATCACAAACAGGTTGATGTCGGCATTGTTCGTTCTGCCATCATCGAGCCAGGTTTGAGTGTGGAATGCATTTTGCAAGAATCATTGGTATTGGCGTTGCCAGAAACCCATCCGCTCTCTGCCCAGGTCAAAGTGTCTCTCTCCGCTTTGGCTTCGGAATTATTTATCCTATTTCCTGCCAAAATGGGACCAATCTTTTACGAGCAGATTATTAACATTTGTCAACAAGCTGGATTTCGTCCGAAAGTCGCTCAGGAGGCAGTTCAGATGCAAACTATCATCGGCTTGGTTGCAGCAGGACTGGGCATCGCTTTCGTTCCCGCCTCCTTGCAAAATTTCCACAGAAGCGGAGTCATTTACAGACCTTTACAAGAGCAGACACCTAAGACCGGACTTTATCTTGCTTGGCGGCAGCATGATTCCTCTCCAGTAATAAGAGCATTTCTCAGCTTGGCACAGAAGACGGCGTAACGCAACGGCAATATTGCAGGAGGAAAATCCACACTGCAATTTGCCTCCCCTACGTATATTTCAAAAATCAAATATGAGTCCTATATGTAGCAAATTATTTTACAGTCTCCGCGAATACTCTAACAGAGCATGAGACAAGCTGTTGTTAAAATCTGCTTCAGAATGTGCGTGATTTCTCACATGAATGATACAAAGGGTATCATTAATCCAAAAGTGTAGTCTACCTAACTCTGAAAAAGCCACTATGCACCCAACACCCCACGCATCTAATAGACTAGATAAACTGGATCTGCAACACCCTGACAAATGCCTAAGACGATGAAAACATCAGCGAAATTCGATTTTGAAGACGAAAAATTTAATGCACCGCCTTCTCAAGTCATCCCGTGGTGTCAAATGATAAATCCTCGGTATGGTCAAGACGGTATTCAGCCGCACGGTTTAGCGATTAAGCTGGATAATGCCCATGCTGTAGGCTTTCAGCCGGATGACAGTTGGCAAAAGATGGAGCATGAATTTAGCTCCGGAGTCGAAACGGTATATATAACTACTACCCCCCGCATAGTCGTAGTGCGTAGGGGTCCGTTGTCTGTCAAAGACCGGGAAACTGGAGTTAAGCTAGGTACACTCAAAGAAAATTATGATGCTTTTTTAGCAGATAAACTTAAATTTAGAACTTTTACACGCTATTTAATTTTTTTAGTAGGAGAAAATAAAAACTTTTTACATGAATTACCACTGCAATTAACTGTGAATGGTGCAGCGGGAGCAAGTTTTAGTAAAGCGTATTGCGAATACCAACAAGGTAGAATAATAGGCGGGTTCTTAGCCGAATTAGAAAAGGCTTATGCTGGATATCGCAAGCTTCCTTTGACACCAAAGGGCCCGCTATTTCATGCTCATGGGATTTTTTGCCCGATTATTGATTGTGAAGAAAGAGGTATTGAACCAAATACGGTTTTGGTGGCTTCAACGGTGGATTATAAGCATCCTACTGTGGCGACGTTAACAGAATATCTGATTGCTTCGGATTCGCAGGAGTCGCAATTAATTATTAAGAATTTTGAAGACCATAAGGAGTTTGGTAAGGAAACTGTAAAAGTTGAAGCGTCAACCAAGATGGTAGGGGCGGGGGTTTCTAGTTCGTATATTTATCCTGATGAGGATGATTTTAGTTACCCGCCGTATTGAACCCCACCCCCAACCCCTCCCCGCAAGCGAGGAGGGGGGCTTTGTTCCTGTAAGCGAGGAGGGGGGCTTTGTTCCTGTAAGCGAGGAGGGGGGCTTTTTTTCCGCAAGCGAGGAGGGGGGCTTTTTTTCCGCAAGCGAGGAGGAGGGCTTTTTTCCCGCAAGCGAGGAGGGAGGCTTTTTTTCCCGCAAGCGAGGAAGGGGCTTTGTCTTCGCAAGCGAGGAGGGGGGCTTTTTTCCCGCAAGCGAGGAGGGGTTTTGAACAAATAATTGAGTGATTAAAACGCACTGTGCAAAGCAAATGAGTATGAAGTTAGACAGAATTAAGCTGTTCCACATTTAACTTGCATAAGTTTGGCGGGCAAGATGCCCACCCCACAAGACTTTAATGAAATTTAGATATGCAAACTAAATGTGGAACAGCTTACTAGCGATCCTGCTCGCATGAATGGGCAACCCTGCATTCGTAACCTACGCCTTACAGTTCGTCGAGTGATTGAGTTGCTGGCAATTTACCCCGATCGCGAAGAACTATATCGCGAGTTTCCTGAACTCGAAGATGAAGATATTCGCCAAGCTCTCATGTTTGCTTCTACTTACTTGGACGATCGCATCATAGAACTTCCCAAAGATAATGAAACTGCTGCTTGATCAGGGATTGCCACGCTCTGCGGTAGTTTTTTATGTGAAGTTGGAATTGATACGATTCATGTCGGTGAAATTGATATGTCAGCGGCAGACGATATAGATATCCTTCAAAAAGCAAGAAATGATGAGCGTGTAGTTGTTACCCTTGATGCGGACTTTCATGCTTTGTTAGCTCTCAATCAAGCAACAGATCCTTCTGTGATTCGTATTCGTATTGAAGGGTTACGCGCTCAAGCACTCGCCGAACTATTACAAACCGTAATCAATGAATGTGAGAGAAATTTGGAGCAAGGTGCTGTTGTAACGGTTGAACCAAGTCGCATCCGGGTTCGCCGTCTCCCACTACTCAGTTGAGTGGATAGCAGGACTTAAGATTGGGTTAATTCCATTTTGTACTTGCACGAGTTCCTGACGCTACTTTTCTATCCAAGCTTTTTCAGCTTCACCAACCCCTCTCCCTTCGGTTGATAGTCCTTCATGCCGAATTGCCACATCATAAAGGTGAAAATGTCGGCTCGTTCTTGGACAAGTTGCGTTTTGGTTGAGCCAACGCCGTGTCCCGCTTCGTAGTCGATGCGGAGCAAGACTGGTTTGCCACTCGCAGATGCAGCTTGAACCCGCGCTGCAAACTTTGCCGATTGCCAAGGCTCGCATCGTGGATCAGTGATGCCGTGCGTAATCATCATTGCTGGATAGTTCATACCATCCTGGACATGCAAAAACGCATCCATTTCATAAAGCGCTTTGAACCCAGTTTCCGTGTTACAACTGCCAAATTCGCGAATGTTATTTACCCCATTTGGGGTTGTTTCAAAACGAACCGGATTTAGGCATCCGACTCTTGGAACCGCTACAGCGAATAAATCGGGGCGTTCGGTAATGGCTCTACCAATAGTGATACCACCTGCGCTGATCCCTTCCCCCGCTAGTTTTGCAGGCGAGGTGTATTTCTGTTCAATCAGGTATTCGGCGCACGCAATGAAATCTTTCCAGGTGTTCGGCTTGGTTTGCTGAAATCCAGCGCGATACCACTCCTCTCCGTTTTCGCCACCACCGCGCACGTGGGCAATTGCCCAAATACCGCCTTTTTCAAACCACGCATAGTTCTGGTGTTGGTAGTATGGGTACATGGAAAAGCCATAAGCGCCATAACCGACTAGCCAGCAAGGGTTTGAGCCATCTAGCTCAATGCCTTTTTTATAGACAATTGAGAGCGGTATCATTGTTCCATCATGCGATCGCACGTTGACCTCTACAGCAACTAAATCGTCCGGTGCGTCATATTGACCTTTCGGTTGTAATCCTGTCTCTATAATTTGATTGGTTTTCGGATTGTATTCGTAGATGCTGTTGGATCTCGTCCAAGAGGTCATACTCAACAAAATCCCTTCCACTCTGGGGTCATTTTTAACCACTCTTGGATCGTTTCCAAAAAAGTTGACTGTGCCATCAAACGGCAGATCGAGTAGTTCCGCTTTACCGTCGTAAGGAATACGAATCACCTTGTCGATGCCATTGTTGTTTGTCAGCACATAGAGCGCATCTTTAGCGACAAATATATTCTCTATAATCTTGTCGTTTTGCGCTAAAACGGGTTCAGCTTTAGAAAAGTCAGGGTTTCTCAACGAAGTTTTGACAATCTTGAAGTGAGGCGCATTGTTGTGCGTCAGCAAATATAGGTCTTCTCCATGCACGTCAAACATGATGATTTCATCGGTCGCATCGCAAATCTTTTTCCACTCTGGTGTACCTTGATTGAATGAAGCAAGGGTTGCGACATAGAGTTCAAGCTCTTTCTGTGTGCCGTAAAGGATGACCGCAAACACATAGTCAGAATTTGGAACAGTGACGACAAATGGAGCTGCTACCGGAGAAACATTCACGCCTTGTGTAACTTCGTGACCGAGTATAATTTTGTCTTGTTCCGCATCCGTGCCAAGCCTGTGCAAATAGACTTTGCTGTTTTGATATTTCTCGGTCTTTGCCATACCCGCTTTCATCTCTTGGTGGCGAGTGTAGAGGAACGATTGGTTATCAGGCAACCAGCTTACGCCGTAATGTAGCCGCGAAATGGGTTCGTCTACATCTTCAAGAGTTTCAGTATCGATTACATAAAGCGAAGCCTCTTCCGAGCCGCTAGCTGAAATAGCATACATTACATACTTGCCGTCCCATGACGGCGTAAAGTAATTGATCGCGTGTGGCTTGCCTGTTTCTTGTTTGAATTTGTTCGGGTCAACCAAGAGAATTGCTTTGCTGCTCATGCCGTCTTGCATGTAAAGTTTCCATACCTCGTCTTGCGCCCCACGTTTGAGGTAGAAAATTTTGCCGTTGGCAAGCCGCAACACACAGTCCACCTTTGCCGGAATGGAAGCGTCTAATTCCATCATGCGGTTGAAAAAGGCATCGCGCCCAGGCAGTTGGTTGAGGATGTTGGTTGTAAAGTCGGCTTGCGCTTTCACCCACTGCTGCACTTCTTCATCTTTGAAGTTCTCCATGTAACGGTAATTGTCCGTTACCTTCGTGCCGAAGTAGTCGTCTGTAACGGGTTTTACAGGCGCAATCGGTAGGTTTGGTTGTGCAGGCATTACAATCTTGCTTTTCTCCATATTTTTTCTCCTTTACAAACCGCCAAGACCCCAAGAAAAACTTTGCGCCTTTGCGGCTTTGCGTGAGACTCAAACAAGAATTCATACTCGAATTCAGTAACGCCCATACTCCTAATCAGCAACGTTGACGATTTTAACTAAATCAAACTTTCTTCGACTTTTTTTCACCCCGCCGATGATTTGCAGCTTGCGTTAACAAAGACTCCGCAAACGCGATCGCATCACTTGCTGATTTACCACCCGCTAACTGTGCTAATTCTTCCCGGCGTTTAGTTAAGTTATCCAAAGTACTAACGCGCACGACGGTACGCTCTTCACTGCTTCCATTGTTTTCTTTTTGACCTTTAATTTGATTAATTACCTGCTTATCCACCCGAAAATGGCGGTCTGCCATTGCAGCTACTAGGGGTTGGTGAGTAACACATAATACCTGATGACCATGGCCTAGTTGATGTAATTTTTCGGCGATCGCTTGTGCTACCCTTCCAGAAACACCTACATCAATTTCATCAAACACCATTGTCCCCACTGCGTCTGCTTGGGAAAAACAAGCTTTCAGCGCTAGCAAAAAGCGACTCATTTCCCCCCCGGAGGCTATTTGCGATAAAGGTTGTAGCGGTTCTCCGGGGTTGGGACTAAACATAAATGTAATTTTGTCTGCTCCCATTGTAGTTGGGGACATCGGCGCAATTTCTACTTGAAATTGCACTTTCTCCATTGCTAAGGGTTTCAGTTCCCTAATTAATTCTGCTTCTAACTCAGCAGCAGCAGTACGGCGCAATTGAGTTAAGTTGTTGCAAGCTTGGCTAAGCTTTGCCAAACACTTCTGTTCTTGTTGTTCCAAACTTTCTATCGATTGTTCGCTGTCGTTGAGTTCGGCTAATTCCCCTTGGATACGCTGGTAGTAAGCTATGGCTTCAGCTAATGTTGGACCATATTTGCGACATATTTGCTTTAACTCGCGAATACGTTCTTCTACCTCTTCCAATCGCTGCGGATCTGCTTCCAAGGCTTCACCGTAGGCATTAATTTGTCTGGCTACTTCCGCTACAGTTGCTTGCGCATCCCTCACCATATCCAACATTACTTGCAACTGGCTGTCATATTCCACCATGTCAGTTAATGTCGTCTCGCTGTCACCCAGTAAATCTGTTGCGGTTGGGGTTTCGCCGTCGTTCTGGTATAATGCTTGGTATATTTTATAACTCATATGTTGCAACTCAACAACATGATTTAGGCGTTGGTGTTCTTGTTGGAGTTGCTCTAATTCATCGGGTTCGCTGAGGTTGGCGTCTCCTAGTTCCTTAACTTGATATGTCAGCAAGTCAAGTTGTTGTAGGCGTTCCCGTTCTGATGTGCGACGCTTTTCTAGTGTTAAGTGTGCCTCTTGGTAAGCACTATGGGCAGAAGCGACGATGTTACGCTGGTGCAAAAGAGATTCACCACCGTATACATCTAACCATTCACGGACTTGGGCAGATTGTCCGACTAGAACAGTTTGACCTTGGGCGGTAATTTCCACCAAGCGATCGCGCATTCCTGACATCAATTGCTGATTTACTAATACTCCATTGATTCGCGATCGGCTGCGGATTTTACGGTCGGTGGCTGTAATTTCACGACTGATGACTACGGAATTTTCATCGATCAGGTCGATTTCCTGCTCAGTTAGCCAAGCGGTTAAGGCAGAATTAGAGGTGAAAGTTGCTTCCACCATTGCCCGATTAGTACCAGTGCGGATGGCGCGACTGGAGACTTTTCCACCCAATGCCGCATCAATGGCATCCAGAATAATCGACTTTCCTGCGCCGGTTTCGCCTGTTAACACATTTAATCCAGCGCCAAACTCTAATTCTAGCCGATCAATTAGGGCAAAATTTTCTATTCGCAGAGAGAGCAACATTGAGCTAAATTCTCCGTGAGGGCAGACGCTGAATACTCCCATGTTCAGGGATACTAAGGATTATCTTTTCGCACCCGGCAATATCTATTACCTTGTAAACAGCACGCCCTTTTGAGTGTACCAAACTTAGTTTAATTTGATTTTTATATATTGGTGCGGGCAATAGACTTTCTTAACAGCCCCCACTTTATATAGATAATGATTTTAGGTAGTAACCATTATGAACAGCGTACACCATAACCCATGAAAATAGTCATTAGTCAATAGTCATTAGTCATTGGATTTTTCCCATGCCCAATGCCCAATGCCCAATGCCCTATTCCCTACTCCCCACTCCTATACGGGCGAAGCATTTGGGAAGAAATCTTTTCATCAAACCGATAAACTGTCGCCCAAATGCTTCGCCCCTACGATTCCCTATTTTCAAGTCAGATTCAAGGAAAACCTTTTTTCTGCCTGTTTGTGTGAATCCTAGCCTCTAAACATATTGTTACAATACTTAACATAAATACTCCGATGCGGTGGTAAGTTAATGAATATAAAGACAGTTCCTCCCACTTCCCTGCAAGTTGATCCTCAACCAGTACCAGAAAATGGTGCTAAAACATCTGTTGTGAGTTTACCAGCACCGGAGGCAGCCCAAAAACATCAGGCGCTGGCGCTTTCAAGCTTTGAGGTTGAGAATGCATTACATTACGATCCGCTGACAATTAAGGCGTATTACCAAAATAGACCCTTACAAGTTTTGCAACGCATTCTCGCGGTTTTAACACCAACTATTAGGTTTGCTTTTGGTTTGTGGTGGAATAGCAAACGGGGAGTTAGCGTTAAAAATGACCGTCGTCAAGCAATTAAGCTGCGAGAAATCCTCACAAAGCTCGGACCAGCTTACATTAAAATTGGACAAGCCTTGTCCACTCGTCCGGATCTGGTTCCTCCGGTGTATCTAGAGGAATTAACTCAGTTACAAGACAAATTACCGCCTTTCCCTAACGAAATCGCTTATCAATTTATAGAAGAAGAATTAGGCGCACCTCCCCAAGAGATTTACGACGAACTATCGCCAGATCCAATAGCAGCTGCTTCCTTGGGGCAAGTGTATAAAGGTAAGCTCAGTACTGGTGAGGAAGTTGCAGTAAAAGTTCAGCGTCCCGACTTACGAGAGCGGATTACGATTGATTTGTATATTTTACGGCGATTGGCAGGATGGGCACAGAGAAACTTTAAACGCATACGTAGTGACTTAGTGGGTATCCTCGATGAATTAGGCGATCGCATTTTTGAAGAGATGGACTACATTCACGAGGGAGAAAACGCCGAGCGCTTTTATCAGTTATACGGTCATCTTAAAGACGTTTACGTACCGAAAATATACTGGGAATATACTAACCGTCGTGTCTTAACGATGGAGTGGATCGACGGCACAAAATTAACAGAACCAGAGAAAATTCGTGCCCAAGGCATAGATGCCCGATATTTAATTGAAGTGGGAGTACAGTGTTCTTTACGACAGTTGCTAGAACATGGATTTTTCCATGCTGACCCCCACCCCGGTAACTTGTTAGCTACCACAGATGGTAAATTAGCTTATCTGGACTTTGGAATGATGAGCGAAATTAAGCCGCCACAGCGCTACGGTTTAATTGAAGCCATTGTTCACGTAGTTAACCGGGACTTTGAAGCTTTAGCATACGACTACGTTAAGCTAGATTTTCTGTCACCGGAGACAGATTTAACACCAATAATTCCGGCGTTTGCGAGAGTATTTGCTAATGCTCAAGGTGCTAGTGTTGCGGAATTAAATATTAAGAGTATCACTGATGAACTATCGGCTTTGATGTATGAATATCCTTTCCGCGTACCACCCTACTACGCTTTAATTATTCGCTCTTTGGTAACGCTGGAAGGTATTGCTATCTATATTGACCCCAACTTCAAAGTTTTAAGTGAAGCTTATCCCTACGTTTCCAAACGGCTGTTAACTGACCCCGCACCAGAATTAAGAGCATCGCTGCGAGATTTGTTGTTTAAAGAAGGTCGTTTTCGTTGGAATCGCTTAGAAAACTTGTTACGAAATGCACGTAACAACCAAGACTATGACTTAAATTTGGTGTTGAATCAAGCGGTAGATTTTCTCACTTCAGAACGCGGTGCTTTTATTCGCGACAAAATGCTGGATGAAGCTGTTAAAAGTGTTGATGCTTTGCGTAGAAATATTCTGCATAACTTCACATACCTATTACGGGAACGTGTGGGTGTAACAGCAATAAATGAAACTCCCGCCGCCACGGATGAGCAACAACAAACCTTAGAACATATCAAACGGATATTGAATATTCTCCGCGAAACTCGTGGTTTTGACCCAGCGCAGCTTGCTCCCCAAATTGCTCAGATTTTGGTAAATCCAAATGTACAGCGTTTGGGTCAACAAATAGCTAGTCAGTTGGCGCAAAAGGCTGTAGCTAGGTTGATTCGGGATTTATTAGCATCGGAAGAAATTGATACTAATGATGGTAGGTTAGAACAACCTGTGATGGTTTCATCCGCACAAAAAGCTTAACAGTTCATCTTTCTTTAACTTACCTCTTCTCTCTGTGTTCTCAGCGTCGGTTGTGGTTAAATAAATAACTTATAAACCATCACCGATGTGGTTCTATCCCAAAAAACATCGACTTATGCAAGAGGTCTAATCTCACGCAAAGCCGCCAAGACGCCAAGAAAATCTTTGCGGCTTTGCGGCTTTGCGTGAGCTTGTTATAATCTTTAATCAGCTTTTAACCTTCACCGCTTTCAAGGGATTTACAATTGAACACAGATAAACACCGATAATATCTGTGTTCACCCCCCTCATTCCCCCCTCAAGAGGGACGCCAGTTGCAAGGGCGGGGGGAACCCCCGCACCGCACTGGCTCGGGAAGACAGAGGAAAAACTTTTATTTACTGTTCATCTGTGGTTAATATATCTTAATAATGCTAGAAAGCTCCGCTTCAAGCTGGGAAAAGGCAATTTCTTCTTGAGTAGAAACTCCTAAACGACGAAGATTAACCGTACCGTTAGCTGCTTCACGTTCGCCGACAATAGCAATAAGAGGAATCTTTCGCGCTGAGAGTTCCCGAATCTTTTTAGAAATCGTGCGATCGCCATTATATAATTCCGTTCTAATTCCCATCCGCCTCAACTTTGCCGATACAGTTTCCGCCCAATCTACGGATTTTTCGGAAATCGAAGCCACCGCAACCTGCACCGGAACCAGCCATAACGGTAATGCTCCTCCTTGGTTCTCTAATAATATGCCAATCCAGCGTTCAATCGAGCCTAAAACAGCTTGATGTAACATAACTGGCTGTTCAAGCTTGCCATCCTCATTGACGAAGGAAAGTTCAAAAATTTGTGGCAGGTTGAAGTCAACCTGAATCGTACCACACTGCCAAGAGCGTCCGAGATGATCCTCAAGGCTAATCTCAATTTTCGGACTGTAAAAGGAACCTTGACCGGGTAACAATTCATAATCGTATCCCAACGCGTGACACGCTTCCATCAGCGCGGCTTCTGCTTTATCCCAAAGTGCGTCAGAACCCAGTCGCTGCTGTGGTCTCGTAGAAATCTGGATTGAGAAATTCTCGTAACCAAACGCTGCATAGACTTCTCTAACCATGTCGAAAAAATTGCTAATCTCGCTTTTCAGGTCATTTTCTCGACAAAAAATGTGAGCGTCATCCTGAACAAACTGGCGCAAGCGCATACAACCCGAAAGCGTACCTGAAGGTTCATTGCGGTGAACAATACCAAACTCCATCAACCGCATGGGAATTTCTCGGTAACTTCGCTTTTGGTCTTTGTAAATAGCAATGTGAGCCGGACAAGACATCGGCTTGAGTGCGTAATCTAGGTTAATTGCTTCCTCTTCAGCAGGATTATCCTTACTCAAACTACCAACAACAAACATATTGTTGCCGAATTTCTCCCAATGACGCGACTTTTCCCACAGAGAACGACTCAAGGCTAAAGGCGATCGCACCTCAAAAAAATCATGAGATTCATACACTCGCCGCATAAAGTCTTCTATCTGGCGAAATATTTTTAGACCCATTGGATGCCAGAAAATCATACCCGGACTGTGTTCTTCAAAATGAAATAAATCCATAGCTTTAGCGATCGCTCGATGGTCGTACATTGTTTTTCTCCTAATTTGTGAATACTTGCGATTAAAAAACCCCCTCCAAGGCTTACCTGAAGGGGGTTTGAGTATTGCTTGCACATGGCAATAACTTCACGTCCCTCCCGGCGCGTTGGCGGTGGTGGTAGTGGTAGTTATCGTCATGAAGTTACCGAAAAAGCTCATTTGATTAGTTTCCTGTAATCTTGAAAACTCAAAAACCCTCCGAAGCGTTGCCTGGAGGGTTGAAGCGTTGTTAGCTTTTAAGTTAGCACGCTCGTCTTACAACCCTCCCAGGTTGGTAGTTTGGGTAGTTGTGGTAGTAGTTGTCAGACAGAGTTGTTGTGCCATTGATTGATAGTTACAGATTAAATGTTTCCTTATCATTTCGATAACACAACTGGATGTAATTTGTCAAGTAATTAATCTCGCAATTGATAGCGCGTTAGTCTCCGGACATTCTCAATTGACATTCCTAATTCTTGCGCGATCGCTTTTTCTATTTCGCTAATTTCTGTGGCTGGAAATTCAAATTCCAATTTTTTCAATTTGGTATCTGTAGTTCTCACAGCTACCTTTGTAACACCGCGAGTCTTATTGACTTCAGCATTAATCAGTAACACCGTTACTGACAGTTTGACTTCTGATTGACTATCAGCCTGAAGTGTATTGACTGTACCATAAGGGCGGCTTAGTACTTGTTCAGCTATGAAGTTGCCACTAAACCAAAAAAGAATACCCAAAAAAGGTAGAGGAAGCCAAAACTCCCAGCCGAGAGAATGTAATCTTTGCAACCAGCGATTAGTCATTGGTTAATGGTTAATGGTTAATGGTTAATGGTTAATGGCTATGAACCATGAACCATGAACCATTAACCATGAACTATGAACCATGAACCAGTAATGAAATCTCACTACTGGGGGACGTTCTAGTTCATCAACTTATCTACTCTATACGTTAGAGCGAACGGTTACGAGCGCAAACAATGCGGATACTTCTGGTAGAAGACGATTCAGAACAATTGGAACCAATCCAGGCTGCTTTGTCACAAGCTGGACATATTGTTGATGGTGTTGAAGATGGTGCGATCGCGCAGTGGATACTTTCCCAAAAAGATTATGACTTGCTGATTCTGGACTGGATGTTGCCGGAAATCAGTGGTTTGGATCTGTGTCGTCTCTATCGGCAAGCTGGCAAAACCGCTCCTGTTTTAATGCTAACTGCAAAAGACACTTTACTTGATAAAGTCACAGGTTTAGATTCTGGTGCTGATGATTATGTAGTTAAACCTACGGATGTGTTTGAATTATTGGCACGAGTACGCGCTTTAGGTAGGCGATCGCCCCTTTTGCAGGCTGAGGCGATTGAACTTGCCGATTTGCAATTGCATCTGAATAGCTTAACAGTAACAAGAGGACAAGCAAGTGTCCAGTTATCTGCACGGGAATTTCAGTTACTAGAGTACCTAATGCGCCATCCCCGCCAAATTCTTAGCCGTGATCAGATAGAAAGTGCCCTATGGGAGTGGGGTAGTGAACCTGAAAGTAATGCCACCACTACTCTAGTACGTCGATTGCGGCAACGCTTACAGCTTGTGGATGCAGGCGACTGGATCGAAACTGTTTATGGTATGGGCTATAGAATTAATCCGAAAAAGAGTTAGGAGTGAAGAGTGAGGAGTTAGGAGTGAGGAGTTAGGAGGCGCGGTAGGGGCGAAGCATTTGGGCGATAATTTATTGGTTTAATGTCAAGATTTCTCTCCAAATGCTTCGCCCGTACAGCAGTTAGCAGTTAATTTCTCTCCAAATGCTTCGCCCGTACAGCAGTTAGCAGTTAGAGGATGTCTGAGAAGTATGGTTTTAAACCAATTAATCTTAGATCCCCCTAAATCCCCCTTAAAAAGGGAGACTTTAAAAGACTTTTTGCCCCCCTTAAAAAGGGGGGTTGGGGGGATCTAAACGATTTTGGGTAATAAATATGATTAATTAAAAACTTTTCAGACATCCTCTAAGCTCGACTTTATCCATTTTTCCCTACGGGTCATCACAAAAGTAGGCGATCGCTAAAAGATGTGGGTTTTGCTGCATACATAACATTTAAATACAGTCTTGGTGAATACTGGTTATCGGCGCAATACACTGAGACTGCAAGAAAATTGTGTGTATCTTCGCATGAATACAACAATACCAGTTGAAATCGCCAGTACTATCATGCCGTTTGCGGCGCTTTTTACCAAGCCAGTCTGGGGTCATGTCCAAACTTTGCTAATGGGAGCGATTTTAACAACAGGTAAACGTACCATTACTTCGGTACTTGTAGTCATGGGACTGAATCAGGAGGAACACTTTCAAAATTATCATCGCGTATTAAACCGTGCAGTCTGGTCAAGTTTAGAAGCAAGCCGAATTTTATTAATGCTCATGGTAACAGTGTTCTTACCGAGTGGGCCAATCATCATGGGAATAGATGATACGATTGAACGTCGTAAAGGCAAGAAAATTAAGGCAAAAGGAATATATCGAGACCCAGTACGTTCAAGTAACAGTCAAGTTGTTAAAGTTAGTGGCTTGCGATGGTTATCAATGATGCTGTTAGTTGAAATTTCTTGGGCACAACGAATCTGGGCATTACCTTTCCTCACAGTGCTTGCACCATCGGAACGTTACAGCCAACAGTATAAGCTTCGTCATAAAAAACTGATTGATTGGGCAAGACAGATTATATTTCAGGTCAAACGGTGGTTGCCGAACAGAGAATTGGTTGTAGTTGCAGATAGTAGTTTTGCTGCACTTGAACTCCTTGCCGCAGTCAGCCAAGCTGTAATGCCAGTACATATAATCACTCGGTTGCTATGGCAATGCTGCTTTATACGAGCCTGCACCGGAAAGAACTCCTAATACGATGGGACGACCTCGTCTGAAGGGGGCAAGATTACCCAATCTTGAGCAAGTGCTTGTAGACCCACAAACTCAATGGCAAACAATAAAAGTTAACCGTTGGTATGGAGAAGGAGAACGCCAAGTAGAAGTTTGTACTGGAGCTGCGGTTTGGTATCACACAGGTTTACCCGTGGTTCCAATTCGTTGGGTATTAGTACGCGACCCACTGGGTAAATTTGAATCACAGGCTTTATTATCTACTTTCAAGGAATATTCTCCTCAACAAATCTTGGAATGGTTTGTACGTCGTTGGCTCCTCGAAGTAACTTTTGAGGAAGTGAGGAAGCATCTAGGAATGGAAACTCAACTTTGGCTTTGGTCAGACCAGTCAATTGCTCGTACAACACCTACATTGCTGGGATTATTTTCCTTGGTCGTGATTTTAGCAGACCATTTACAAGCTAATTTTTCTTGGACAATTAAGCAAACAATCTGGTACTCCAAAGCTTTACCTACTTTTTCGGATGCACTCGCTAAGGATAGGCGATTTTTATGGGCTAGTACTTTTTCCACATCTTCCGAAACCACTCAAATGATAAAAGTCCCTCGTCTTTTATTTGAGCGTTTGAGAGATATTGCTGTTTACGCTGCCTGATTAAATCAAAAATGGATAAAGTCGAGCTTAGGACACAAATTTTTTATACCAAATCATCAACTAACCAACAATTCCCTATCTGAAGTATCAAGAATAACTTGCAAAAGTTTTTGTGTAGAAACAATATCTTGTGTTGTTGATTTACCTGCAACAACAAAATTAGCAACATCTATAAGCGTTTCCAAAATTGCGTATGCAAATGTGGCTTTCAGAATTAATTTTTCAACCACGTTTAATGGCAAAGATTGATGATAAATTGATAAAGTATTTCGCAATTCATCAAACTCCAAAATACTGCCACTTTCAGGTGCAAAACCACTAACTAACCCATAACAAAAATCTATAAATTTTTCTCCCTGCGTTGACTGGTCAGCGTCTATAATTCCGCTGAGAGAATTATCTTGAAAAAAAACATGGCATAAACGTAAATCTCCATGAACAATAGTTTTTGGGAGCTTTTGTGTACCTGTTTTTTCAATTAAATCCATCGCCTTCGCTACAAGGTCTTGAGCGATGATTGTATTATCTTTCAAATTATCCCATAGTTCGTGACGCTCTTGCCATTTAGCTTGCCAGGTTGCATTGCTACCCAAAACCGGATATGGATATTCCATCCCAAGGCGATGAAAATGCGCCATTGTCTCAGCATACTGATGCAGTTGCAAAGCATTGGCTTGATGCATTGGTTTTCCTGGAACTTCCCGCATCAAGTAAACCACGTCATAATCTGAAGAAACCAACCGTGACAAATCCAACGGTGACAAATACCAACTACCATCATTTGCAGGAATAATTTTGGGTAAAGGAATACCGTGCGATCGCGCATAATCTAACCAAGGAAACAATTGTTCTGGTTGAGAATGCATAGTACGCGAAGCAAATTTGAGGTAGTAAATCTCACCTTCGGTTTTGAGTTTCGCAACCAGTCCAAACCCAATATATAGCGCCTCGATAGATACTTTTTGAATTTGATAATGCTGTTGAACATGGCGCACTATAAAATTTACCGCCGCTTCTACTGAATCAAAGCCGTAGATGGTTTTTAATTCAAGAAGAATATCTTTACCGTAGGGCGATTCAATTTGCATTTTAGTTAATAGTTAATGGTTAATGGTTAATAGCCATGAATTATGAACCATTAACTTTGCATAGGATTTTATACTTTCATGCCCAAGGTTTCTTTACTCAAAACCCGATTTAATTTTCCGCTGCGATAACCTTCTAAATCTAGAGTTACGTAGATAAAGCCCAAATCTTGAAATGCGGAAACTACTGAATTCAAATCAGTATTTAATACAAAATCTTTAATTTGTTCTGGTGGCAATTCAATCCGTGCCGTATCTCCTTCTGAACGCACGCGCAAATTCTTCCAACCCAACTTCCGCAGGTAAATTTCTGCCCTTCCGACGCGTTGCAATTTAGCAACGGTAATCTCTTCACCGTAGGGAAAACGGGAACTCAGACAAGGTTGCGCTGGTTTATCCCACCAAGGTAAACCGAGTTGTTGGGAAAGTTGACGAACTTCCGCCTTGCTAATACCAACTTCAGCTAAAGGCGATCGCGCACCTCTTTCTTTTGCGGCTTGAATTCCCGGACGATAATCATGTAAATCATCCGCATTCACTCCATCTACCACATAGGGATAACCCAATTCCCGTGCTAAAGGTTTGAGGGTGTCATGCAGTTCACTTTTGCAGAAATAGCAGCGATTGACAGGGTTAGAAGTGTAATTGGGATTTTCCATCTCATGGGTTTCAACAATTTTATGAGGAATCCCAATTGTTGCTGCTTGAATTTTGGCATCTTCCAACTCTTCTGGTAAGAGACTTGGAGAAACAGCAGTCACCGCCAAAGCGCGATCGCCCAAAACATCATAAGCAATTTTGGCCACCAAAGTACTATCAATACCACCAGAGTAGGCAATCAAAGCTTGCTCCATTTCTGCAAAAATGGCTTTTAGTTGCTCAAGTTTTTCTGTTAGCATCATCTTGTCCAGCCAAAATTTTACAGCACCTACAGATTACATTTTAGTTAATGGTTAATGGTTAATGGTTAATGGTTAATGGTTAATGGTTAATGGT
>JBHYDF010000059.1:0-41674 GCA_051861145.1 Nostocaceae cyanobacterium | reverse complement strand
TGGTTAATGGTTAATGGTTAATAGCCATGAACTATGAACTATGAACCATGAACCACTAACCCAATTCAGCAGCACATCTGCTTACTATAAATTTTGTTGCAAACCACAATAGCTCTATCGGATAACCGGGCTTTTATGTCATTATGGCAAAGTAGAATACGTATGGCTATTTCTTCTCAGGGAATTTAACATGACTCTCCGTCTTGGTGATACAGTACCGAATTTTACCCAAGCCTCCACAAACGGCGAAATAAATTTTTACGATTGGGCTGGTGATAGTTGGGTAGTATTATTCTCTCACCCCGCAGACTATACACCTGTTTGCACCACAGAATTAGGCACCGTTGCCAAACTCAAGCCAGAATTTGACAAGCGTAATGTTAAGGCGATCGCCCTCAGCGTTGATGACGTTAATTCTCACAATGGCTGGGTTGGGGACATTGAAGAAACGCAAAATGCCAAACTCAACTATCCAATTTTGGCAGATCCAGATCGTAAAGTTTCTGACCTTTACGACATGATCCACCCCAACGCCAGCGAAACTGTAACGGTGCGGACTGTGTTTATTATTGACCCCAATAAGAAATTGCGTCTCACCTTGACTTACCCCCCCAGCACAGGACGTAACTTTGATGAAATTCTGCGGGTAATTGATTCACTGCAACTAACTGATAACTACAGTGTTGCAACACCAGCCGACTGGAAAGACGGTGACGACTGCGTGATTGTCCCCTCACTGAAAGATCCAGAAGTGCTGAAGCAGAAATTTCCCAAAGGATATCAGGAAGTTAAGCCTTATCTGCGGATGACTCCCCAACCCAACAAGTAAATTCTGAAATTATTTCACGCAAAGGCGCAAAGGCAAGCCAGCGCGTTGCGGGGGTTTCCCCCGTTGTAGCGACTGGCGCGCAAAGTTATTCTTTGGCGTCTTTGCGTCTTTGTTGTGAGAATGGAAAGAAAAGCCATTTGGGTAGTTGGTAGGAGGATGATATTGATGAAGTGGCGTGTAATTCTTGAACAAGATTCAGAAACGAGTGAATGGGCTGTATGGTGTCCAGAGTTACCAGGTTGTGTATCAGCAGGAGAAACAGAGGAAGAGGCTTTAGAAAATATTCGTGAGGCTATTAAACTTTATCTTGAGCCTGATCCGATTCATCTAGCACCAGGGGCGATAACACGTGAGGTAATTGTGGGATGAGTCGTACTCGACGGATGAATGCGGATGAAGTTGAGAGTATTCTGCAACGCTACGGGTTTGAGTTAGTTTCTCAAAAGGGTAGTCATCGTAAATGGCGAAATGTTGAACGACAGCTTCAAGTAATTGTGCCATATCACAAAGGTCGTGATTTGCCTATTGGGACTTTACGTAACATTATGATTAGCGCTGACATTCCCGAATCTGAGTGGAAGATTAATTAGCACTGATAAGTAAGAATTTTTATAGGCGAAAATTTAGGTCAATTGAAAATGGATATTAAAAACGGCTTTGTAGGCACTGTTGGTAACACACCACTAATTCGGTTAAACAGCTTTAGCGAAGAAACTGGTTGCGAAATTCTCGGTAAAGCAGAATTTCTCAATCCTGGCGGTTCCGTCAAAGACCGGGCTGCACTTTATATTATTGAAGATGCGGAAGAAAAAGGTTTACTTAAACCCGGTGGTACTGTCGTAGAAGGAACTGCGGGAAATACTGGTATTGGACTAGGACATATTTGTAATGCCAAAGGCTACAAATGCCTGATTATCATTCCTGATACCCAGTCACAAGAAAAAATGGATGCTTTGCGGGTATTAGGTGCGGAAGTTCGTCCCGTCCCCGCCGTACCCTACAAAGACCCCAATAATTATGTCAAACTTTCTGGCAGAATTGCACAGGAGATGGAAAACGCCATTTGGGCGAATCAATTTGATAATTTAGCCAACCGCCGCGCCCATTACGAAACAACAGGGCCAGAAATTTGGGCGCAAACAGACGGTACAGTAGACGCATGGGTTACTGCAACCGGTACTGGCGGCACTTTAGCGGGTGTGTCCATGTTTTTGAAAGAAAAAAATCCGAATATTAAATGTGTAGTTGCTGACCCGATGGGTAGTGGACTTTACAGTTATTTCAAAACTGGCACAATCAAAATTGAAGGTAATTCTATTACCGAAGGCATAGGTAATAGCCGCATTACCGCTAACATGGAAGGCGTACCAGTTGATGATGCTATCCAAATCCATGACCAAGAAGCCCTACAGGTAGTTTACCAATTACTACGGAAAGATGGTTTATTTATGGGTGGTTCTACAGGTATCAACGTCGCCGCAGCAGTAGCCTTAGCAAAACAAATGGGACCGGGACACACCATTGTCACGATTTTGTGTGATAGCGGTTCTCGTTACCAGTCGCGCATATTCAATCCTGAATGGCTACAATCAAAGGGACTTTCGGCAGAATAGTCATTAGTTAATAGTTAATAGTTAATGGTTAATAGTTAATAGCAATTAACCATGAACCATGAACCATGAACCATGAACCATGAACCATGAACCATGAACCATGAACAACTTACAAATGACTAATGACTAATAACTCACATGATAATTCTCCTCGCTGCGTCCGCGTTTGCCAAAATCGCACTTGTCGCAAGCAAGGCGCAGCAAAGGTATTAGCTGCTTTTGAGGCTATACTTATGCCTGGTGTGATAGTAACAGGTAGCGGCTGTTTGGGACAATGCGGTAATGGACCGATGGTGCTGGTAGTGCCAGATATGATCTGGTATAGTGGCGTTCATCCATCTGAAGTGCCGTTGCTGGTTAAACAGCATTTTTTGGGTAATGAGTTATGAGGCGCGGAGTTCATGGTTCATGGTTCATGGTTCATGACTATTAACTATTAACTATTAACTATTAACCATTAACTCTTAACTCCGCGCCTCACAATTACGGGTACTCGTGAGAAACAAATGGAACTTCTATTATCTCACCCGCGACTTCTCCCACTTGGACTTGCAAACCCACACCTCCAGCTTTAGTCCGGATGTAGCCTAAACCACGATACCCTTCAGGAGTTTCCGTGATACTGGTCAACTTGCCGATTTTTTCATCTCCCAGTGTAATTACTGTTCCTGGTTCGACAGGGGCACTTAAGCTTATACCCCAAAGATGCTGTTTTACACCTTTATATGTATTCAAACGGGCGATGGTTTCTTGTCCGATATAGCAACCTTTGTTAAAAGAAATTGTCTGCCACAATCCTGCTTCTAAGGGATTGTAATCATCTGTTAGTTCCTGTTCGGGTACAGGGCGACCTTGTAAAATTCGCAACATTTCCCCAGCGCGATCGCTCATCGGTACTGCACCCAATTCAACTATTTGATTCCACACCGTCTCTCGAATCGAGGCTGGGAAAATTAGGGTATATCCAGGAGAAGCGAAGCCGCTACCAACAGCGATGACCCCCCCTGTATCCCCCCCGTCCACGGGGGGGACAAAAGTCATGACTTCCCCTGTATCCCCCCCGTCCACGGGGGGGACAAAAGTCATGACCCCCCCTGTATCCCCCCCGTCCACGGGGGGGACAAAAGTCATGACTTCCCCTGTATCCCCCCCGTCCACGGGGGGGACGGAGGGGGGGTTCCCGCCAGCGGGGGGGAGGGAGATGTGATTTCCGTAGGGTTGACCGATAATTGACCCAGCACCCAATTTTTCTACAATTGCATCACTTTCCGGACCAATTAAGCTGAAAGTAGCAGTTTCATCGGTGACATCGGTTAGCTGCACCTTATCAGAAAAGAAGATATAACGATCCAGCCATTGGATGAGAAACTCGCGACGGTTAGGCGAAACTAACAGCAGTACCCCATCTTCCATGACATAGGCTGTCACTAAGTCAATAGTACGGGCGGTGGATGTCACAAAAACCGTATCACAGCCTTGACCAGGTTTTAGGCTTTGGAAATCGTTCGTGCTTTGGTTGTGTAAAAAGCGCAGGCGGTCATCATCAGATACTTTAATACGTCCCCAAGCAGAGCGATCGCACACCGCGACCCCCGTTTGTGCTGCTTGAATAGCTGTTGCGTCTTTAGTATCAATAGTCATTTGTCATTAGTCATTTGTCATTTGTCATTTGTCATTTGTCATTTCCTTGTCCCCTAGTCCCTAGTCCAAGCGCCCAAGCGTCCAAGCGCCCCTAGCCTCCTCAGCAACAAAGGGCACTTTCGCGCTATAACAAGAATAATGAGGACTCGTAAAAAACGTAACGCTCTGCGTCAATCTTTAGCGGTATTCCGCTACAGTGGGCGAGCTATAAACTTAGTATGGACTACTAGCCGCTCTCTGACAATTATTTTGGCGATTTTAACTTTAGTCGCTGGTCTTTTACCGGCTGCTATCGCCTACATCGGTAAGTTAATCGTTGATGCTGTTGTTTTCGCTTATCAAAATAAAGCATATTCTAATGTTTTTGTCAATAGTTATCGACCTTTATTGTATGTGGGATTAGAGGCGATCGCTGTAATTTTACTCGCAGCTAGCCAAAGGGGACTGACGGTTTGTCAGTCGCTGTTGCGGGTGTTACTCGGTCAACGAGTGAATGAACTTATCCTCGAAAAGGCGCTAACTCTGGAACTCACACATTTTGAAGATTCAGAGTTCTACGACAAAATGACCAATGCACGGCGAGAAGCTTCCATTCGTCCCTTATCGCTGGTAACACGTACTTTTGGTTTAGTGCAAAGTGCCCTTTCATTAATTACCTACGGTGCTTTGCTGGTAAAGTTTTCCTTCTGGGCGGTGGTAGTGCTAATATTGGCAGCTATGCCCGCATTCATCGCTGAAACTAAGTTTGCGGGGGAAGCTTTTCGCTTGTTTCGCTGGCGTGCGCCGGAAAGTCGTCAGCAACATTACTTGGAAACCTTAGCTGCAAGGGAAGACTTCGCCAAGGAGGTGAAACTTTACCAGCTAGGAGATATGTTGCTGGGACGTTACCGCGATATTTTCAATCAACTTTACGATGAAGACCGTAACTTAACCATCCGGCGGGGAATTTGGGGATATTTGTTGAGTTTGTTAAGTACCGCTGCTTTTTATGTAGCATACGCTTGGATTGTGCTGGAAACTGTGGCGGGAAGAATTTCTTTGGGTGATATGACGATGTATCTCACCGTCTTTCGTCAAGGACAAACCACCTTTTCCGGTGCTTTGACTTCCATCGGCGGAATGTACGAGGACAACTTATATCTTTCTAATCTCTATGAATTTCTAGAAGAGGAAGTACCAAAACCAAGAGGTAAAGCGACAAAAGGTATCAAACCTAACGATGGAATTCGCTTTGAGAACGTAACATTTACTTATCCGGGAAATTTGCAGCCTGCATTGAGAAATATATCTTTCCGCTTGAAACCAGGAGAGAAATTAGCTATTGTCGGGGAAAACGGTTCTGGCAAGACTACCTTAATTAAACTGCTGACTCGGCTATATAATCCAGATTCCGGGCGCATTTTACTAGATGGCTTAGACTTGCAAGAATGGGATGTGGATGTATTGCGGCGACGCATCGGCGTAATTTTCCAGAACTTTGTCCGTTACCAGTTTACAGTAGGTGAAAATATCGGCGTAGGTGATGTGGAACGCTTAGAAGACAGGGAACTTTGGGAAATTGCCGCCCAAAAGGGAATGGCACAACCGTTTATTGAAAAATTGCCTGAACGTTTTAGCACTCAGTTAGGTAAATGGTTCAAGGGAGGACAGGAACTTTCTGGAGGACAATGGCAGAAAATCGCCCTTGCCCGTGCTTTTATGCGTAGTAGTGCGGATATTCTAGTATTAGATGAACCGACATCCGCGATGGATGCCCAAGCTGAGTATGATATTTTCAATCATTTTCGCACTTTGACAAAAAATCAGATGGTGTTTTTAATTTCTCACCGTTTTTCAACAGTGCGGATGGCTGACAAAATTGTTGTCATTGAAGCAGGAGAAGTTGTGGAACAAGGAACCCATGAGGATTTGTTACAAGCAGAAGGGAGGTATGCAAGGTTGTTTACGTTGCAGGCGGCGGGGTATCAATAGGAGTTAGGAGTTAGGAGTTAGGCAATGGGCATCGGGCAAGGGGCATTGGGCAAGGGGCATC
Organism: Nostocaceae cyanobacterium; assembly: GCA_051861145.1. Taxonomy (GTDB): domain Bacteria; phylum Cyanobacteriota; class Cyanobacteriia; order Cyanobacteriales; family Nostocaceae; genus JBHYDF01. The sequence goes on along the minus strand of JBHYDF010000059.1, from coordinate 35,559 downwards.
GGGCAAGGGGCATCGGGCAATGCTAAGAAAACCAATGCCCTATTCCCAATGCCCTATTCCCAATGCCCTATTCCCAATGCCCAATGCCCAATGCCCTATTCCCTATTTTCAAGTCAAATAGTAGTTATTGGGAAAGATGGGAAGGTGGGGAGATGGGGAGAATGTTGCAATGCAATGTCTCTACAACCTTTGAACTCGTCAATAAAGTTCACAAACTCATTGCTGAAGTTCAAATTCTCGTTAACAAGCTGCAAAGACTCATCGCCGAAGTTCAAAGACTCATCGCCGAAGTTCAAAGACTCATCGCTGAAGCTCAAATTCTCGTCAATGAGTTTCAAAGACTCATCGCCGAAGTTCAAAGACTCATCGCTGAAGCTCAAATTCTCGTCAGCGAGTCTCAAATACTCATCACCGAGGTTCAAAGACTCATCTGTGAAGCTCAAATTCTCGTTAACGAGGTTCAAAGACTCATGGCTGAAACTAAAATTCTCGTCAGCGAAGTTCAAAGACTCATCGCTGAAGTTCAAAGACTCATTGCTGAAGCTCAAATTCTCGTCAGCGAGGTACCAGAATTTAAATCCCATATAATTGGCTTGAGTAGGGCAAAGAAGCTGTGTCATGTTAAGAACATGCTCTGAACTTTAACTTACAGTTTCGGCAAAAGCTGCATCCTGGAGTCATCACTAATGAAATTCATCTCTGAACCGTCGATACCTGTGAAAATTCAAAAAATGAAGGAAAGGGTGCTATGGCGTCATGAAAGTATCGCCCAACGAGGTATTGACCAAACCAGCATGGTGATTGATGATGGCAACTCGGATAACCCAGAATTTTCTTTCATGGTTATCGGTGATAGTGGTTCGAGGATGCACTACCAACACCACCCCCAGCGCCAAGTCGCCGAAATGATGCTTCCCCACCAACAGGAATGCAGTTTTGTCTTGCACACGGGAGATGTAATTTATATTGTTGGTTCCCGCGAATATTACCCGCAAAACTTCATCGAACCCTACCGCGAATTTATTCAAGGAGGAGAAAACCCCAAACGCATTCCCTACGATCGCATCACTTTTAAAACCCCGATCCTACCAGTTCTCGGTAATCACGATTACTATGATGTACCGTTAATGTATCGTTTGCTTTTAGGAAGTACGCTTCCCCTACGCCGCTTCTTCCGCTACAAAGATATCGAGATTGGTTGGCATGGTTCTGATCAAGGGGATGCTTACGCACGGGCTTTTATTGATTATCTCAAAGCGTTCCATTCTCAAGAACAGTTAGAATTTCACCTCGACGAACATTACACCGCCAAAACAGACACAGGACGCTGTTTGCGTTACGAACCCGGACGTTTTACCCGCTTACCCAACCGCTATTACACCTTTCGTTACGGTGGTGTAGACTTTTTCGCGCTGGACTCCAATACATTTAACGCACCATCACCCCTACCCGCAACAAAAGAAGGGGAAACCAGCCGCCGCCTACTGGAAAAGCGCCGCCACGAGATAGAAGAAGAAGAAATGCAAATTCTGGAAGCGTGCGATCGCGTTAACCCAGATAACCCCGAAGATGCGGAAATACTCGACGCCCTCAAATCTAAGTTATACCAAATTGACGAAGTAAAAATTGATATTGAAAAACAACTCGCCTCCCACCGTGAACCAGCCACCGACTTTGAACAATTAGAATGGCTAAAGCAAAGACTAATCCAGTCTTGGCATACTCCGGAAGTGCGAGGACGAGTAATTTATTTTCACCATCCGCCCTACGTGACTGAAGTGAGTAAGTGGCAACAAGCACAAACTATCGCAGTTCGCGATCGCCTACGTTGGGTATTAGATGGAGTAGCAAAAAGTCTCGGTTCCCTCACTCAAGGACGACCCATAGTCGATTTAATTTTAAACGGTCACGCTCACTGCCTAGAATATCTCCGCACCACCGACACCGGACATGGTGATTCTCACATCAATTGTATAGTTTGTGGTGGTAGCGGTCGTCGTCCCCGTCGTCAGCGAGAGGAGGGAAGCGAGTTAATGGAAGCTTTTGAAGATACAAGCGGAACCCATACACGTAAAATTGCGGATTCTTTATTATTTCTTGGTCGCAATGGTTACGATAAACAAAAGCGCCTTCCTTACTCTTGCGTACGTATTGATGTTAAAGAAGGTTATCCACCTAAATTTATTATCAGACCATTGGTTGCCGAGCGCTATCAGGGCGAATGGTATAACCGCGAGTTAGAACCTTTGGTAATTTGAATAAGCTTATAATTAGCCCGGATAATTAGCCCGGAAATAAATTTCGGGCTGTGTAGAGACGCGAAATTTCGCGTCTCTAGATTGGTTAAAAACCGACTCGGTAAGAGTTTTAACCCTATTTCATTTTTGAACATACACGTAGGGTGTGTTAGCGACAGCGTAACGCACCATTTATAAGAGTTTGGTGCGTTACGAACTCCGTTAAATACGCACCCTACAAGACTTGTATTAAAGTCCATTAAAATGGACTTTAGTTATTAGCCCGGCACTTGCAGTGCCGGGCGGGCTATAAAATTTTCTTTTATCTAAATATAATGTCTATAATTTCTCGTCAATTAATTTTGAGAATACCAGGGCACAAAAGCTTAAAAGCTAATCCGCAATATAATTTTTTACGCATCACTCTGTTAATTTTAGTGATGTTGTCAAGCTTGCTGTTTTATCCCATTAACATAGCAGTTGCAGACACAAATTCTTCCCCAATTTACGAACAGCGACTTATCCATAGTCCAGACGGAATCGGCAAATTTTACATGGGTAGGGAAATAGCGAAAGTCATGGGACACACCGGCGCAGGTTGGTTAGAACGTCCCAATCGCGAAACAGAAGAACAACCGAGTAAAATAGCAAACGCCCTCAACCTCAAACCCAATGATGTAATTGCGGATATTGGTGCAGGTACGGGTTATTTAAGCTTTCGTATCGCTCCTAAAATACCACAGGGAAAAGTGCTAGCTGTAGATATTCAACCAGAAATGCTAGATATTATTAACTTGTTCAAACAAGAGAAAAATATCAGCAATGTTGAGCCGATTTTAGCAACTGCGACTAACCCCAACCTACCATCTAAAAGCGTTGATTTAGCATTAATGGTAGATGCCTATCACGAATTTGAATACCCACGAGAAGTGATGCAAGGAATTATTAAAGCACTGAAACCAGGAGGTAGAGTAGTTTTAGTTGAATACCGAAGTGAAAATCCTTTTATCTTCATCAAAAAACTACACAAAATGACTCAGAAGCAAGTGAAAAAAGAAATGCAAGCCCTTGGTTTAATTTGGCGAGAAACTAAAAACTTTCTACCACAGCAACATTTAATCATATTTGAGAAGCCAGCATAAAAACTCTCTGCTTCTAACAGCGCCTCTGCGTGAGACAAAAAATGATTTATGCAGTTGGTTCGCGTTCGTGCCCTATTACAATCAAAATTAGCCTCAACTAGAAGACAGACGTGGAACCAGCCAAAGGAAAGCAAGCAGCCCAAGCAGCGGCTAAAGAACCGTTTATTGCCACTGTGCGCGAATTAGTCCGCGCTTACCAGGCATTTAGAAGCTATTCTGATGCCCATATTCGCCAGCTTGGGTTAACCTCTTCTCAGTTTGATATTATTACCACCTTGGGAAACACCCCCGGTATGACGTTTAATAAGCTGGCGGAAAAAACTCTCACAACTAAGGGTGAGTTAACTGGCATTATTGACCGTCTAGAGAAAAAAGGCTTAGTCAAGCGAGAAGTTCCCCCAGAAGACCGACGCAGTTTTATAGCCGTCCTCACACCAGAAGGTGAAAGAGTGTTTGAAGAAACCTTTCCCGCCCATATCGCCCACCTCAAGCAGTGCTTTGACAAGCTTGATCCCCAAGAGTTGGAACAAATTCACGTTTCCCTAGAAAAGATTAAGAATTTGTTCTAACTGATATCTTGCAGCATTCTCAAAAACGCATCCTTGACTGGCCAAGAGTTTTAACCCATTAAAATGGGTTTTAGCTATAAGCCGGAAATTTATTTCACGGCTTCTTGCAACTATTCATGCTTGATTAGAGTTAGTATCGAGCCTGACCACACTACCGGAAGCATTTGTACGATAAGTCCAAGTTTTTGAGTTGTCAGTAACTTTCACTTCCCAACCTGGAACCAATATTTGAGCGCAAAAAGTACCTGCTTCCGCTAAACCTAGGCAACTATCAGGCCAGGTGCGCGATTGTGCTGTTACAATTTGAAAATCTTTCGCTGGCTTTCCTCGATGTTGAGAGATAAAATGCAACACTTCAGTTGCGATTGATTCAGGTAACTTACTAGGTCGAGTTTGAGAATATATAGAACTTCCTGGATCTAACTCGGCATCATTTATCTGAGATGGCAATTGCATGAAGTTAGCGTCAATTCTGCTAGTTTGAGCGATCGCAGGAGTGACTAACGTCAAAGCTAATATACAGCTAATGGTTATAAAAACTATGAATTTTATTATAAACAGAGGTTTCATAATTATCTACCTTATGACAGTAAAAAGTTTTTTAATCTTATTTGGTAAATACTTTTTTATAGCAAAATTTATCTCTAGTTATCTGTAAAATGTAAGATTTTCCGGATTTATAGTATTGACTTCATGATTTTTTTCAATATTTTAACCGTATATTGTTCACATCTATTATTATGAACTAAACAGTTCACGTTAAATTAATCGCCACTTTTTCGATTAAGGTTAATTTTTATTTACATAATTCACCTAAATATTTACTAAAATAAATGCGTTATTGGGCTTTTCAAGCTAATCCAAAATATAGTAATATTCTTGATGCAATCTGCTCGTTAGATAAAATTTATTGGCTAGTAACTCGCTATAGACGAGATATTACCACTGGCGATAAAGTTGTCATTTGGATCGCTGGTTTAAATGCGGGAATTTATGCATTAGGAAAAGTCGAAAAACCTCCTTCTTTTTTCGATGAACCTCCAGATATTGATATATGGACAATGCCTATACGCGCTAAGGCAAAGTTTTATGCACCTGTGATAATTACACACAAATTTATAGATAACCCATTATTAAAAAATAAATTGCAATTCGATTCAATATTATATCAATTGCAGGTTGTTAAAAGACCTCATGGCACAAATTTTTGTGTGACTTTTGAAGAATGGCAACGAATTCAAGAACTGTTACTGACAAATACCTGAAGAATATTTAGTCCTAACTATTGCTGGAAAAGTGCGATAAGTCACATCTTGCACTGCTATAGAAATTGAGTAAAGTTTTGTCATACTTTTTATTTCTGCCGTTCTACTGAATAAAATAGTATTCTCGGTGTAACCATTAGCACAAGTTAAACGGAAATGAAGCCTGTTGCAGACACTGCTGATTTTCAACTGAATATGCAAGATACGCCACCAGTAGTTCTCACTTCTGAGTTACGAAAAGTTTATCGCACTGGCTTCTTTTTGAATCAAAAAGTCGCATCCCTCAAAAGCTGTTCGTTAACAGTTTACAAGGGGGAAACTTTTGGATTGTTAGGACCAAATGGTGCTGGTAAAACTACGTTGTTAAAACTTTTATTGGGAATTATCCGTCCTAGTTCTGGACGGGGATTATTATTGGGCAAACCACTAGGCGATCGCAGTGTTAAGCAACGCATCGGCTATTTACCAGAAAATCCCTATTTCTACGACTATCTCACCGGCTGGGAATTTTTACAACTAGCAGCAGGGCTATTCCAAATTCCTAAAAGCGTCCAACGTCAACGTATTCCCCTACTACTGGAATTAGTCGGTTTATCTGTTGCTGATGCCCGCAAAAAACAAATGCGCCGCTACTCTAAAGGTATGCTTCAGCGTGTGGGCATGGCACAGGCACTCATTAACGATCCAGAAGTGGTATTTTTAGATGAGCCAATGTCTGGCTTAGATCCGGTGGGACGCTACCAAATGCGGGAAATAATTTTATCACTCAAAGCCGCAGGTAAGACTATTTTTTTTAATAGCCATATTCTCAGTGAAGTAGAGCAAATTTGCGATCGCGTTGCTATCCTTACTAAAGGTGAATTAATTTGCTCTGGCTCTCTCAATCAACTCTTGGGAACTAATAACACATATCATGTCAAAGGTCAAGGTGGCGATTGGGAGATTCTCAAAAAATGGCTTCCTAATTTAGAATTTGAATCTGATGGTTCTTGGCAAGGTCAATTGCAAGGTGATGCCTATGATTTTTTTGCCAGTCTCCGTCTCATGGGAGGACAAATTATTTCTATAAAACTTTCCCGTCCCTCCTTAGAAGAGTTTTTTATGGATATGATTCAAAAACAAACAAACTGTCTTGAAAATAGGGAGTGGTAGGGGCGAAGCATTTGGACCATAATCTTATCATCAAACCGATAAACTATTGCCCAAATGCACGCGGCCTAAGGGAGTGGGGAGTAGGGAAAAGAGATTTTCATTCTGCGTTGTTAACTCGTGTTTATGAAAATAAGAGTGAAACATCTTTTTACATCTAAGAAATTAAAGGAAATGGCTTTTGCGAATTGCTGAAAATCTCAAGTAGGTGGGGCTGTGCCCTACAATGCTGAATTTGTAGGGCACAGCCCCACCTACAAATTTTCACGCTTTATTTTTTTAAATAAAAATTCCTCTTCCCTACTTTATCACCAACTTTTAACCTGGGACTATCCCTATTCCCTACTCCCTACTCCCTCATCCCTTTTTTTCGCCTTCAATATATTAAAAAAAATGTAATTATTACCACAATTAAATTTGTAATATTACTGTATATTTGCCCGCAAAGTTTAAAGCAGCTTCACTAAAAATTCAAATTTAATACATAAAATTCTTCCTGAAAAACAAAGTTTTTTTAGAAAATAATATTGACAGGGAACCCAAATACTTAGGTATAGTCAAAAATAAAAATTGATTCAACAGTGCTTTACTGATGGTAGTGTCCAGGTAACTATGCTTAATACAAGTAGGTTGAAATTTTTCGCCAGACCAGTTTTGGGTGTGGCATTGTTAAGTAATTTTACTATTGCTTTTCCCAGTGCTAGCTTCGCTCAGGGACAACCCGCACCCCAAGCGACACAAATAGATACAAATTACACATTAGGGGGGGGCGATCGCATTCGTGTCAATGTATTTGAGGTTCCTGACTATACAGGTGAATACCAAATTCCCCCAGGCGGAGCAATCAACCTACCTTTGATTGGCAGTGTTGCCGTACAAGGGCTAACAACAGAACAGGCAGCAGACGAAATTGCTAGGAGATACTCTCGCTTTCTCAAGCGTCCCCTAATCTCAGTAAATCTACTATCTCCACGTCCCATAAATGTTTCCGTAGCTGGAGAGGTGACACGTCCGGGGGCTTACAGTTTGAGTTTACAGGGAGGCGCAGGTGATAATCCTGGTGTGCAGTACCCGACAGTATTATCAGCAATAACGGCAGCTCAGGGATACACCCTCAGTGCGGACATCAGTAGAGTCGAATTACGGCGAAGGTTAGGGCGTTCCGAGCAAATAGTCAATCTCGATTTGAAGCAGTACTTACAAACAGGCAGACTACCGCAGGATCTGACCTTACGGGATGGAGACACCATTTTTATACCTACAGCATCCACATTGAACATAGCAGAAGCACGTAATTTATCTGCCTCTAGCTTTGCCGCTGACCCCACCAGACCTCGCACAGTGGCGGTAGTTGGTGAAGTAAACCGCCCAGGTTCGTATCTTGTCACCCAAGGAGCAACAGAAGGCGGAAATGCCGGAGCCGCAGGAAATCAGAATATTGGTACGGGTGCGCCAAGTGTCAGCAATCAGCCAACTTTAACACGAGCGCTTCAACTCGCTGGAGGAATTACAACCCAAGCTAATGTTCGTAATGTTCAGATCCGCCGACTAACAAGAACTGGGAAGCAGCAAGCTATTAATGTCAATCTCTGGAATCTGTTGAGTGGTGATATAGATCAGGATGTGATCTTGCAAGATGGAGACACAATTCTTATTCCCACAGCAACTGAAGTCAACCCAGCAGAAGCAACACAATTAGCTACTACAACTTTGTCTCCTTCACGGATGCAAGTTGGTGTAGTAGGCGAAGTTAAAGAACCAGGACGGGTAGAACTTCAACCCAATAGCACTTTGAACCAAGCAGTACTTGCAGCTGGGGGATTCAACAATGCCAGAGCTAGCAGTAGTAAAGTAGATTTGATTCGCCTCAATCCTGATGGTTCTGTTACCAAACGGCAAGTAAAAATGGATTTTAGCGCCGGAATTAATGAGAAAACCAATCCCATACTCCGCAATAACGATATTGTGGTAGTTTACCGTTCTGGCGTAGCTAAGACTGGTGATTCTCTGGGCGCTATCTTCAATCCCGTCGGTGCTGTCTTGGGTATTATCAGATCCATATTTACCGGATTTTAGTTTTAAGTAGAAATTGGGGACGTTGGCTAAGGCTTCCCGTCCCCAAACTTGTGGGAACAAAAGTTAAGAGTTAGGAGTTATGAGTCGTAGGGGCGAAGCATTTGCGCTAAAGACCTGAAATTTATAAATAAATTATCTGCGCAAATGCTTCGCCCCTACAGGAATTGTCATTTGTCATTTGTCGTTTGTCATTTGTTCTTTGTTGTATGCCAATGCCTAATGACCAATGACCAATGACTAATGACTAATGACTAATAACTAATGACTATTATGCAATTTCAGTTGGGCAAAAATCGGCGTCAGGCATCCTGGGTAAGAGGAATACTGTGCAGTATCACCCTTGCTTTTAGTTGGGGTGTAGGGATGCCTTCTACTTTGGCAGCCGAAACAGTTACCATTCGCTTGGGGCCGTTTCAGCAGTCAGTGGCGATCGCCGATTTAGAAAGATTTGCCAAAACCGGGGAACTACCAGAAAATCTACAATTATTTTCATCGATACTAACGCCGCAAACACGTGAATTACTGACAAGGAAACTGCAAGTAGATCCGAATTTTGCAGATAAATTCATTGATGAACTCAAGCGAAACCCAGCAGGCAAACAATTCATTTCATCCTTAGAATCAGTAATACCAGGCAGCACTATCGAAAGCATACAAGCAACCCTCAATATAGCAGCACGGCAATATAACGGTATAAGTGCGCTGGGTTTTTTACAGGCATATCCGCAAGAAAATATTACTGTAGATGCTTCCCAAGCTGCCTCTGTTGCTGTAGAATTTAACCCTAATTATTTGCAAAGCCAAGTTTTTGGAACTTTGCTAGCACGGGAATTATCTGAGAAAAATAATACACGTTTCCGAGCCTCTTTCGATCCAGCAACCACCGGCAGAGAAACTGTTCAGCAACAAACATTTACCCTACAAGACCGACAAAGAAAGCGTATTATTCCTGTAGACATTTATTGGAGTCGCGGTGGTAACTCTGAAAATCCAATAGTTGTTCTTTCTCATGGCTTTGGCGCTAGCCGCAAATATATTAGCTATTTGGCGCGTCATCTTGCTTCCCACGGAATTACTGTCGCCGCCATTGAACATCCAGGTAGCAACGTTGCTGCTGTTTCCAGAATTTCAGATGCAGGTGGTTTAGCAAAATTACCAGCATCGGAATTTATGGATCGACCCAAAGATATTAGCTTTTTGCTGAATGAACTGGCGAAACTGAATAATCAATCAGGAAATCTTCAGGGAAAATTAAATACAGAGAAAGTAACAGTTATTGGTCATTCCTTGGGTGGTTATACTGCCTTAGCCTTGGTGGGGGGAGAGGTGGACTTACAATCTTTGCGGCAATTGTGTAAAAATTCTCTCTCATTTACCCAAGCACCTGGAGACTTATTGCAGTGTGCGGCGGCTTCTTTACCAGAGAAAAAACTACAACTGAGAGATGAAAGAGTAAAAAGCGCGATCGCTCTTAATCCTCTGGTTGGTAATCTCTTTGGTAAAAATGGTTTAGCTCAAGTTAACAAACCAGTCTTAATCGTAACTGGAACTGAAGACACCATCACTCCAGCCTTGAACCATCAAATAGCACCTTTTAGCCAACTGCGGGGACAAAAATATTTATTAAGCGCTATTGGTGGAACGCATTTGAGTATTAGCGATCCGGCGTTGCAGCCAAGTACTGCGAGTACGGTTGTCAGAGAAAGGCGAGGAGAAGAAACCAAAGCTTTACGCCAGTTGTTAGAGGGTGTGAGTTTAGCGTTTGTTAAACAACAGACACCAGAAGCAAGAATTTATCAACAGTTTCTCACACCAGCTTACGCCCAATCTCTCTCAACATCTCAACTGCCGTTAAGTTTTGTTACCGAGTTGCCAGCAAATCTCAAACCTTGGGTGGAGTTGGTGGAAAAACAAAACGACTTTTAAAATTCTCACTTTGGATAGGGGAATTTATCCTTGACTTTGAGACAAACTTGAAGTACAGAAAATTGTTGCCATTTCTCTTAGCTCAAATCTGTAAAAGAGCATTTCTGAGAGGTCATTTATAAAGAAAATTTGATCCCCCCAACCCCCCTTAAAAAGGGGGGCTAGCAATTACCTCTCCCCCCTTTTTTAAGGGGGGATTAAGGGGGGATCTGGGATGAAGATAAGGGTTATAAGTCTTAATATTCACTTTATAAATTACCTCTGAGGTTTTAATTGGAACAAACAGAGTGAGTCGATGAAGGCACAGAAAATCCCTTTGGTTTCCCAAAATCTCTAGTTAACACGGAGTATTACTATGGGAGCGCGTTATTTTGCCCTGATTTGCGGCATTGTGTATATATTGCTTGGTATTTTTGGCTTTATACCAGGTATGGTTGCAACACCGGGTACTGGTGGGCCTGAAGTTGTAATTAAGACTGGATATGGCTACCTGCTAGAAGCATTCCCCATCAATGTTCTCCATAACATTGTGCATATAGCTGTCGGTATTTGGGGATTGGTTTCGTACCGCAACTACATTAGAGCGCGGAATTATGGACGCGGTTTGGCAATTTTTTATGGAGTGCTGGCAATTATGGGATTGTTGCCAGTTCTCAATACCGTATTTGGCCTAATTCCGATTTTTGGTAACAACGTTTGGCTCCATGCCTTAACAGCAGTAATTGCCGCCTATTTTGGGTTCAAAACACCCGATGCTGCGACACTGCGAGATCAGGAACGTTCTATGGCGGCTGGTCGCTCACGTGAGCGTTTCTAATAGAGTAGTTACTAGGAGCATCTTTTTAGGAACATTTTGGAACTTTTCCATACATTTGTGCGACGATAAATAAAGATGTGAAGCTTTTGCTCCGTCTTTGACACAAGCAGACTTTAACTACGAAAGTTATAAATTGCTTGCACGGGATACAAACATATGCTACGGCGAGTTGTTACTGGAAGCCCGGTGTCTGAAATTAAAAAATTAGAGCCTTGAAGCTTGCTTTGAGGCGTTGCTGGATACGCCTGCATTCAATTCGTTGGATGTTGTTATACTCAGGATTGCTAAGATGTCTATGATGTCTGTAGTTGTTCGGGTTAAAAGTATCAGTAATCCCGGTTAAATACAAAATTGACAGTTTATCGACCCTACTCTATGTGGAGTAGGGCTTATATTTACATTCAAATCATTCAAATGTGTAGAGACATGCCATGGCACGTCTCTACTTAAAAATTAGTTCTAGTTTTAGTCCATTTTAATGGACTTCTGCTATGAGACTGGGACTTATAGTCCCAGGCGAACTGTAATTATTATGAAGTGTGTTTTGCCGGGTGCAAGTTATCAGGAAACAGATATTATGAAGCAGCCTTTTTAACAGATGCCCAAGTTCGTACTCTCAATATCAGTATAGTCCCAGCAGTTAAAAATATACCAATTAACATGTCTTTCAGGCTGATACTTTTGCCGCTATCACTTACCAAAATACTTTCCATAATCACAGAAGGTAACAATATTCCACTAATAAGCAATATCCTATAAAAAGTTAGCCTTCTTTTTGCCATAGTAGTTAAAACCATTAAGCAAAGCCCAAGAAAAATAAAAGTTAGCCCATAGTAAAACATTTTCTGAGCTTGTGGAATCAATTCCAGTAAGTTTAAAGAGTAAGAATTCTGCAAGTTGTCTACATAAACTTGAATAGTTGCTCGAGAATAAGTGATGACTATGTGATGGGGATTAGTATCAGCAAAAATACCAGGAACACTTAATTTTAAATCAGCCGCGTTTTCTCCGGTAATTGGTGTTCGTACTCGCAAGTCCAAGCTAGTTCCCTGCTGTCCCAGCGTCAAATTGCGACGAAGGGAACTATTGGAAAGTGAGATTATGCGTGCAGGTCCAGTCTGGTTTGGTGAAGTGGTAGCTACGGTAGTACTGATAGTAAATTCAGAAGTTTCACGTATCCTTTTATTTAAGGACGTAGCAGGAACTGCTGTTTTTAACCAATAATTGGAACTCAAAGCAACTCCTTTAATATCTTCAACTTCTGGAGCCTGTCCTTGTGGCAATGGCAATAATTCTGGAAGTTGACCAGTAAGGTCTTGAGAACGGCTTTTACCAGTAAATTTATAGGAAGCTAAGAGAGAATTGCCGAGAGTATGCAAATAATTCGGCTGAGAAAATACTTGTGCAACCTCATTTTTAGAAATTTCTCTATCAGCAATATAAAGTTCTGAAACATATCCCTGCCAAGGTCTATCACCTGTTTTCTCATTGCCAATAACCAAGGGAAAATTTAAATTCCAATTACTCAAATTCGTCGTACCTTGCCAGTAAACTGCTATTAAAAATGGCAACAATATGTATCCGATAAACAATAATGTTAGTTTATGGACAGAATTACTAGTTCTACTGTTTTCTATACGCTTTAAAGCAGATGTAAAACTTTGCGAGTTGAACATATAAAAACAGATTAAACCTACAAATCCACTAACAGTATTGTTAAAAATATCAGTTACAGTAGGTGCCCTTGAAGGCAGGAACATTTGCAGAAATTCGACTAGCAATGATAAACCAGCGCTGATAAGTATCACCCCTAAAACCTTATAAATGAGTTTCATCCTTGTTCTCTCTAAGAGAATGGTGAAACTAAAACCTAAAGGTATAAACAATAAAACATTGTTTATCTGGTCATTAAAAGTACTACTATTTTCAAAACTGTCAAAAATATATTCTCGCGAAAAACTATCTGGAAAGTAAAAGTCAAAGGGGTAAAGTGTAGCTATTAGTACTGCAAGTACACTAAATATTACTAAGATGAAATCTCGCAGAAGTGCTAATTTATTAGATGTTTGGGTAAAAGATTTGTGTTGATTCATAAGTACCAATGTTGTCTGTCTGATTAGCTGGCAGTTGCAATTGGACTGATGATTGCTAATTAGTGATTGCCAATTTAGTTTTATCGCGTGGTAGAGAATAATGGGGGTAAAATTGTAAAAATTTCATCAAGCTGTTATCAAGATCAGCTTAAATAGTAGACATAGTAGCTGACCTACAATTAATTTGTGAAATTTTTGTGAGCGATCGCAGAGTATAAATTGTAGGTGTGGCTATGCCCTACAAATTAGGTATTGTAGGGCGTAGCCCCACCTACATTGGATTCGCCAACAGTATCAGCAGAAGTTATAGCGCTTTTCGTTTGGATGAGGTACACAGGTAGGCTCACATCTTGCACCTTTAAGTATAAGCCGCTAAACAATAGATAAAACAAAATAAATATTACAAGCTTTAACTTGTTTAATGAGTCCTCTTATAGAGGACTTTTGCTATGAGCCAGGGACTTACAGTCCCTGGCGGATGTGAACGAAGGTGAAAAACACGTAAATAAGCAGTAATTTTTATTTCACTTTTTTTTAAGTGCAAGATGTAAATAGGGTCTATTCATGAATTGCCCCTACAAAGGTTTGTACTTCACTCAAAATGGTTTGTAAAGACGTTCCGCCGGAACGTCTTTACCAAGATATCTGTCACATTGGTTTTTCAAATTGATATTAATTACCAAACCACTGCTTGCAGTTGCACTTGCAAGGTGGTTTAATAGCCTTGCCTCCTGCTGAGCGTGTCTTGCCTAGCAGCGCTGCTTGTGATAACAATACACATTCCACACATTAGACTGAAGGTAAGGCAAAGTAGAATTGAGTCCTTAAACTAAATTTCCCAAAAGCTTATTTAGGAGCATATATGGAGCCAATCATTGCAATAGTCTTAGTGCTTATAGGCTATGCTTTAGGATCTGCAAAACTTGTTAATCAAGGGAATGAAGCCTTAGTGGAACGCTTGGGACGTTATCATCGCAGACTGCGACCTGGGCTAAACTTTATTGTTCCTTTGGTCGATCAGATTGTGATGGAGGATACAACAAGAGAACAATATGTAGACATCAAGCCGCAGAATATCATTACCAAAGATAATATCTACCTGGAAGTTGATGCTGTTGTGTTCTGGAAAATCAAAGATATGGAGAGAAGCTTTTACGCAATAGACGACCTCCAAGGCGCACTGACACAGTTAGCTACAACCACCCTCCGGGAAATTATTGCTCAGAACACTTTAGAAGAAAGTAACGTTTCTAGGGCTGAGATGGATAAAGCCATACTGGATCAGTTGAATGAGACAACACAAAAATGGGGAGTGGAGATTCTTCGGGTAGACATTCAGAGAATTACACCGCCTGAAAGCGTGCGTAGGTCAATGGAAGAACAGCGAGCTGCGGAAATTAAAAGCCGGGCTGCTATTCTGGAAGCAGAAGGGGAACGACAAGCCGCTATTAAAAAAGCTGAAGGAACTAAAACTTCAATGCAGATAATTTCTGAAGCCTTGAAGGCTAGCCCCGAAAGTAAGGATATTCTGCGCTATCTCGTAGCTCAAGATTACATCAACGCTAGCTACAGACTTGGTGAAAGCGATAATGCCAAAGTTATCTTTGTAGATCCAGGCAAATCTGGTGACATCATGAAAGAAGTGATTTCCGAGGCTGCAACTCACGAAGGTAATGGCAAGAACTCTGAATCATAGTTCTACCTAGTCTAGAAGCAAAACAGATTAAGTCTGTCGAAAAATTGCATCTGCAACCAAACAGACGTCACGCATTTCTTTAACATCGTGAACTCGGAGGATATCAGCGCCAGTAGAGATAGCAGCACAACACGCCGCAGCCGTTCCCCAGACTCGCGCTTTCGGGTCTGGTTGATTTATAATCCGACCAATAAAACTTTTGCGAGATGGCCCTACTAAAATAGGACAGTTAAGCGATCGCAATTCTGGTAAGCGGCGAAATATTTCTAAATTTTGCTCGTAGTTCTTCGCAAAGCCGATACCAGGGTCGATGATAATTTTACCCTGGTCAATACCCGCAGCTGTTGCAGCTGCAATTTGCCTTGCTAAAAAATTAGAAATCTCCCCAAACAAATCTTCATAATCTGTCATTTGTTGCATTGTCTGCGGGATACCACGGATATGCATTAGTATAATTGGTACATTAAAACTTGCCACAATTGATAAAATTTCTGGGTCAAAAGTGCCCCCAGAAATATCATTAATAATATCTGCACCCGCTTCTAGAGAGGCTTTCGCCACCTCTGCCCGTGTCGTATCTACAGAAATTGGGATAGTAATTTCTTTCCGGACATATTGTAATACAGATAACACTCGCTCAAGTTCTACCTCAAGAGAGATTTGCTCTGCTCCCGGTCGCGTTGATTGACCACCAACATCAATAATATCCGCGCCAGCAGCTTGCATTGCTTGCGCCTGCGCTAAAGCAGCAGTAGTTGTATTAAACTCGCCGCCATCGCTAAAACTATCGGGCGTTACATTCAAAACACCCATAATATAAGTTCGCCGTCCCCACTCAAAACAGCGATCGCGAATAATTAATTTACTGGTCATGAATTTAGGGGCGCTTGGGCGCTTGGGTTAGGGGCTAGGGAGTAGGGGCTAGGGAGTAGGGGCTAGGGCGTGTTTTCAAACTGCGAGATCCCCCCCTCTCCCCCCTATCCCCAGAGGGGACCCCGAGTCCCCCCCCTTAAAAAAGGGGGGAAATCTTCTCAAAGTCCCCCTTTTTAAGGGGGATTTAGGGGGATCGCAACGCAGCGCGAAAAGTGTAAAGAGAGTTTGAAAACACACCCTAGGGGTTAGGGGCTAGGGGTTAGGGGTTAGGGGCGCTTGGGCTAGGGCGTGTTTTCAAACTGTGAGATCCCCCCTAGCCTTAAAAAGGGGGGAAAATCTTTTCAATTTACAAAACTAAAAGCTGAGAGATTTTTGCTGACAACTACTTATAATTCACAATTCGGGCGAAACCCGCAGGTTCTAGACTTGCTCCCCCCACCAAAACTCCATCAATTTCTGGTTGAGCCATGATTTCATCAATGTTATTTGGCTTCACCGAACCGCCATATTGAATTGTCACATCGGGATTTTTCAATTGGCTGCGAATTAAGCCAATTACCCGATTTGCTTCTGTGCATTCGCAAGTGTCGCCAGTACCGATCGCCCAAATCGGTTCATAAGCAATCACTAAATTCTCCTGATCTACATCCACTAGGTCTTTTTGCAGCTGGGAGATAATCAGTGATTCGGTTTCTCCCGCATCTCGTTGTTGCTTAGTTTCACCTACACATAAAATCGGGATGAGATCATGCTTTTGAGCCGCTTTGAGGCGTAGGTTAACGGTTTCGTCCGTTTCCCCAAAAAATTGCCGTCGTTCGCTATGACCGACAATTACATAACGCACCCCAATTTCTTTCAACATCGGCCCGGAAATTTCACCCGTATAGGCTCCACTATCTTCCCAATGGATATTTTGCGCCCCCAGATATACGCGGCTACCATGCAAACTCTTAGACAAAATACTCAAATCTGTGAAGGGGACGCACAATACCACTTCTCGTCCTAGAGGAGTTTCCTCCAAGGTGGGCAGAAATCCCTTTAAAAACTCTTGGGATTCTGCTTGGGTTTTAAACATTTTCCAGTTTCCGGCAATTACTATTTTCCGCACAGGTAATTTAGTCAAGCTCAAATCTATACTTTATGCATTTTCTCAGTTTAGGACTTTTTGTTAGTCAATAGTCAACATTCAATTTTAGTTGTTGGTAGTTGGTGGTTGATTGTTGTTTGTTGTTTGTTGTTTGTTGTTTGGAACAACCAACCACCAACCACCAACCACCAACCACCAACAAAACTTAATCTGGGATATCTGCATTAACTGGTATGTGGTATTCTGCTCCAAGGTTGGCATTGACAATGCGGCTGCGGGTGCGATCGCTCATCACTCGTCCAACTTTTGATAAAAATTACTAGGATCTAATCAAGACCTCTATTAAAAATCTAAAATCTAAAATCTAAAATCTAAAATTAATATGACTTCGATATTACCCATGCCCGAACCTGATCGCGGTGATTTACCCAATACTGATGCCAATACCCTTAATTGGGAAAAAGAACTAGATAACGCCATTTTCAGTTTTGAAGACATTCAGGCGGAACTCAACTACAAACAAGCACAAACGGCGCTGCGAAATTTGGTAGCCAATCTCGACCTATCAACCGAGGAACAAGCAGGACTGGAGACGGAAATTACTGATTTAGAAACCATGTTGGGTAAATTAGACCGCATGGTTGTACATATTGCTGCCTTTGGTATGGTAGGACGGGGCAAGTCTTCTTTACTTAACGCTTTAGTTGGACAAACGGTGTTTGAAACGGGGCCGTTGCACGGTGTTACTCGTAATGCTCAAAGAGTAAATTGGAGTATTACAGAGGAAGCAGTAGGGGAAACAGAACGCGCCTTACGAGTTACTTTACCTGGAGTTGGTCAATCGCAGGTGGAATTAATTGATACTCCAGGCTTAGACGAAGTTGATGGTGAAACTCGCGCCGTTTTGGCACAACAGATAGCAAAACAAGCAGATTTAATTCTGTTTGTGATTGCTGGCGACATGACAAAAGTCGAACACGAAGCCCTTTCCCAATTGCGGGAAGCAGGTAAACCCATTTTGCTAGTGTTTAACAAAGTAGATCAGTATCCAGAAGCAGACCGGATGGCAATTTACCGTAAAATCCGGGATGAACGGGTGCGAGAATTACTTTCACCAGATGAAATTGTCATGGCAGCAGCATCACCGTTAGTGAGGACGCTGCTTCATCGTCCAGATGGTACAAGGGGCGTGCAGATGCGTCAAGGTAATGCCCAAATTGAGGAACTAAAGCTCAAAATTTTGGAGATTTTGCAGCGTGAAGGAAAAGCTTTAGTTGCTCTTAATACTATGCTTTATGCGGACAACGTGAATGAGCATTTGGTACAGCGCAAACTGATAATTCGTGAAGAAGCTGCTAATCAGTTAATTTGGAAAGCCGTGATGACCAAAGCAGCTGCGATCGCTCTCAATCCTCTCACGGTAGTCGATATTTTCAGTGGTGCTGTAATTGATGTTGTCCTCATCCTGGGTTTATCTAAACTCTACGGCATCCCCATGACGGAAACAGGAGCAGTAAAATTATTACAAAGAATTGCCTTGAGTATGGGTGGTATCACTGCTAGTGAACTGCTAGCAAACTTAGGCTTGAGTTCTCTCAAAACTCTACTAGGTATAACCGCACCAGCTACAGGCGGTGCATCCCTCGCCCCCTATCTGTCAGTAGCATTAACGCAAGCGGGCGTAGCTGGTGTTTCTTCTTACGGGATTGGACAAGTTACCAAAGCTTATTTAGCCAATGGGGCGAATTGGGGTCCCGACGGGCCGAAAGCGGTAATTAATAAGATTTTGGCAACCCTGGATGAAAGTTCAATTCTCAACCGGATTAAAGATGAATTGCGGGCAAAAGTCATTAGTCAATAGTCAATAGTCATTTGTCATTTGTCATTTGTCCTTTGTCATTTGTCATTTGTCTTTACACTTGACCAATGACCGAATGGCACTAAGTTAAGACACAGCCCCTGCCCTGACTGGTTCCCAGCCTAGAGGCTGGGAACCCATCCTGGTCGGCGGAGCCGACCGGGGCTTGACGAGAGGCAGAGCCTCTCGAAATACATTCCCAGCCCAAAGGCTGGGAACGAGACAACACAAGACTTTGGGCTTATCTTAGTGCCATTCACCAATGACCAATGACTAATGACCAATGACTAATGACTAATGACCAATGACCAATGACTAATGACCATATTCTTAATCTTCATCAAGTTATAACTCAATTTATTAAGTTTTTAATAACACTTGTGTCGGCTTGTGCTTTTACACCGGAAGCCCCAACTCAAATTGTGTATCCTGAAGACAACTAAGATGATGAAATGGAGGTCTAATGACTCCCAAGGTAATGCGTCAGCTTTGGTCTGTGGTTGAAACAGCCCAAGCAAAGATGCTGTTGCAATTAGACGATGCTAGCTTGGTACAGTGGTTGGTAAAACAAACCAAAAACCAAGCCTTGCTAGATTGCCAAGAAACCGATTATCTCTGTGATTACATCAAAACCCGATTACCTCTCATCCGTGAAATTGCCCATGAACGTCAGTATCTATAGGCACATAATGTTAAATTATTAGTCATTACTCATTAATTCATTACAAATGACAAATGACAAATGACAAATGACTAATGACTCTTTTGAGGTAAATAGCCTTCCACCAAACAATCAGAACCCACTACGCGCATCTCTACACGTTCCAAAGACAATGCTTCTGTCATGGTGGTAAAACCCAAATCACCGACAGGTGTAGGAGCAAAATTGCCACCGATAATTTTTGGAGCAATGAATGCTAAAACTTTTTGTACAGTTCCTTGAGCGATCGCGCTAGCTGCTAGGACACCACCACACTCCCACAACACGCTACAAAAACCTCGCTCATACAAATAAGCCATTGCCTGATCTGGTGATAATGGCGATAACTCTACAACCTCTACGCCCTGTTTGAGCAACAGTTGTTTAAAACTGGGGTTAGCTCCTACTTCAGTCAACACTAAAGTAGGAGCATCTTCTGTCCGCCACAGATTGGCTTCTTCTGGTAAATTGAGGCTACGACTCATCACCACCCGGAGGGGATTATGCGCACCCTGCTGACGGCTAGTTAAACGTGGATTATCCAATCTAACCGTATTTCCACCGACAATAACAGCATCACAAGCTGCCCGTACTTCATGTACAACGCTGCGGGCGTCCTGGCTAGTTACCCAGGCACTATGACCAGTAGTGGTAGCAATTTTGCCATCTAAAGTCATGGCATATTTCAAAATACCCAAAGGACGTTTGTAGAGAATGCGATGAATAAAGCCTTCATTAAGCTTGCGACAAGCTTCTTCCTCCACTCCGACCAATACTTCTATCCCAGCCGCACGTAAACGGGCAATACCACCGCTAGCTACCAGTGGGTTGGGGTCAACCATACCCACCACAACCTTAGCCACACCAGCTGCAACCAACGCTTCCGAACAAGGGGGAGTACGCCCATAGTGATTGCAAGGTTCGAGACTCACATAAATAGTAGCCCCACGAGCGCGATCGCCTGCTGCTTTGAGAGCAAAAACTTCTGCATGAGGTTCACCCGCACGAGGATGAAAACCTTCTCCGACAATTTCCCCATCTTTAACAACCACCGCCCCAACCATTGGATTTGGGGAAGTGCGTCCTAAAGCACGACGCGCAAGTTCCAAACACCGCTGCATCATCGCCCGATCAAATTCGGTTCCGACCTTTTCCTGTGAGTGTGAATTTGATTCAATCACTGAACTTACTGTAAGTGCATTTCCTTTATTGTTATTGGCTAGAACTGGAGAATTATCCATAATTTTTGTAGGGGCTAGGGAGTAGGGAGTAGGGAGTAGGGAGTAGGGAGTAGGGATTAGGGATTAGGGAGTAGGGAGTAGGGAGTAGGGATTAAAGGTTAGAGAATCATTATTTAAGCCCCTAGCCTCTAGTCCCTAGCCCCTAGCCCCTAACCCCTAGCCCCTTAACTCTACCTTCACTCCATCTTGCCAAAGGATGCCAAAATTCCAGAAAAAAATTAGGAGTGAAGATAAAGCCCTAAGTTTTTAACCTCAAGCTATCCTCACTCCTATTTGCCAGTTTACTTTCTGAAAAGAAAATTTACTCGTCTAAATTTCTACTTTTACTCTAAGTAAAAACCCAGTTTATACACACTCCGCACTCGGAACTTAGTACAACATTGTACAAATTCGTAACCAATTAAATTCAGAAAAACTCTGCGTCCCTCTGCGTTAACCTCCGCGTCCCTCTGCGTTTAAGACTGTAACTCTGCCAATTTTAGCTGCTGCCACCAGCGATTAAGAGGAAAATAAACCACCGGTGCCCAGAGACTGCTGACAATAGCAGAAGCAAGGGCGACCTTCTGATAATAAACCCAGATATCAGCTACATTGCGATCGCCCATCAAAGCCAATTGCGAAGCAAAGATAGTTTCCGCTACAACCGCCATCCCAAACACAATCAGGGCTATCGAAATAAAATCTTCTTGGATAAAACGTTGCTTTTGGAGTAAAGCAGTGAGAAACCCTACAAAAGCCAGACTAATGGCATGAGTAGGATCAGGTGATGTCATCGCATCTTGAAGCAGCCCTAAAATCATACCAGCCAATGCACCTTGCAAGGGTGTACGCTTCACACTCCAAGCCACTACCCAAATTAACAGCCAATTAGGCCCAATTCCCAGTAATTCCATACCGGGTAAGCGGGTGGGCAGCATCAGCAAGCATACCATTACAGAGAAAACCGTCACAGTCCAATCAACCGCCAGACGTAGGCGGGGATGCCAACGAGAAATGGGGCTAATTTTGATTAAGGGTTTTCGCGATCGCGATTTAGGCTTGTTCTGCTTGCTACCCCGAAATCTAGGAATTTTCATTATTTTTTTAATATACGCTGATGTACAAAGTACATAACGAACTGTCTTGAAAATAGGGAGTAGGGAACGCTTCGCTCAATTAAAAATTAAAAATTAAAAATTAAAAATTGGATTGAATAAATTTTTAATTTTACATTTTTCATTTTTAATTCCAAAGGGGGGAGTAGGGAAAAGCTTATTTCTTCGTGTATGAGTGTGGTTCGTTTTAACCTGACTCCTTTTCGTCCTACTTATTTTTGTGGCTGTTGATTTGCTGGCTGAGAATTTTCCAATTCTTGGCTTTCTGGCTTAGGATATACTGTCACCCAATCCAAAGAGCGTATTGGTGGGAAAAGTTCCACTTTCGCCACTGAAGCCGGAAGTTTCTTTAAATCTAAAGACTTAATTCGCCCTACCGCCAATCCAGACGGAAATTTTTGACTATAAGTTGATGTAACAACTACATCTCCAGGCTTGACATTTGGAACTTTTTCATAAAATTCCAGCACCGCTTCCGCAGAAGAATCACCTCGTAAAACTCCTTTGGCTCCGGTACGGCTAATATTTACACCAACTTTACTTTTAAGGTCACTAATTAATAACACGCGGCTGGTATTAGGAGTCACACTTTCTACCAAACCCACCAATCCACCTTCAGCCTTGATTACAAAACCTTCCTTAATTCCCGCCAGACTACCGCGATTGAGAATTACCTGTTGCCACCAGTTATCGGCACTACGTCCCACCACCCGCGCCGGAATGGGACGCGATGCGAGAGGTTCTTTCTCAACGTAACGTAACATCTCTTTCAGCTTTTGATTCTGGCTTTCCAACTCCACAATTCGGGATTCAAGCTCTAATACTCTAGCATCCCTCAAGCGTTCTTCTGGAGCTGGCCCAGGCTGCAAAAACTCGAATTGACGAGTAACTCCTTGGTACATCTCAAGTAAAACTTCACCTTGAGTTTGTCGAACTGCCCAAGCACCACCGACTAATGTAGCCAGCAGTCCCACTTGTAATCCTTTATGCTCCCACCACCGACGCGCCGTAAACATAGAATACCTACTCTAGCCGTAAAACTACTTAATTGACATTGGATTCTTCATAGAATCCAATATCAGGGATTTTTTGACTACATATTTCGGGAACGTCCACTGAAGACTCGTTCCAGTTGCTTGAAATTTTCCAACACACGACCTGTACCCAAAACGACACAGCTTAAAGGATCGGCAGCGACATGTGTCACAATCCCTGTTTCATGGCTAATTAAGGTATCCAGTCCTTTAAGCAAAGCGCCGCCACCGGCTAGCATAATGCCCCGGTCAATAATATCGGCTGCTAATTCTGGGGGTGTGCGCTCCAGAGTCCGTTTCACCGCTTCAATAATAACTGATAACGGCTCAGACATACTTTCACGAATTTCAGGCCCTTTAATGGTTACAGTCCGTGGTAAACCCGAAAGTAAGTGTAAACCCCGAACTTCCATAATGGCATCATCATCATCGTGAGTGGGATACGCAGAACCAATACGGATCTTAATATCTTCAGCAGTACGTTCCCCAATTACCAGATTATGAACTTTCTTCATAAACTGCATAATTGATTCTGTCAATTCATCTCCTGCAATACGTACTGATTCGCTCAGTACAGTACCTTGGAGACTCAGTACTGCTACTTCTGTAGTACCCCCACCGATATCAATAATCATGTTACCAGTCGGTTCGGCTACGGGTAATCCCGCCCCAATTGCCGCTGCAACAGGCTCATCGATTAAATAAACTTCTCTAGCACCAGCTTGAGTAGCTGCATCCATTACAGCCCGTCTTTCTACCCCTGTCACGCCACTGGGGATACCAATTACAATCCGAGGTAATACCAGTGACTTACCTTCATTTACGCGTTGGATAAAGCTTTTTAGCATTAGCTCGGCTGTATCGAAGTCAGCGATTACACCATCACGCAAAGGGCGGAGGGCAACCACATTTCCCGGTGTTCTGCCGAGCATCTTTTTTGCATCTTCTCCCACAGCCAGTGCTACCTTTTCGTTTTGGTCGATGGCAACTACTGAAGGTTCTTGGAGAACAATGCCTTTACCTGATACGTAAACAAGGGTATTGGCGGTACCGAGATCGATACCCATATCTCGCGATAAGGAAAACTTACTGAAAAGACCCACGCGTTTTGTCGCCCCCTATTTTCGATATTTTTGACTACTACCGTAAGTGAGAATCGTGCTGGATTCTATTATTTTTTTTGACCTGAGTCTAGTAAAGCAGGCTATTTTTTTATAACTTTTGAAAATCTTTCCCCATCTGTTGCTTATACTTTTTTATATTCTCTATATGTAAGAGTATATCCGTATGCTTTTCTATTTTTGCCAGAGTAATTTTTATCTTTATACCTAGGTGATTTCGCTTGTTATTTATTTAACATTTTTCTCAAAGCTTGGGTAATAGTTTGGGAATTCGCTATGATATTAGTCACAGCAAATGAGTACACCTGTACTGGAAATAACGCGCATGAGCATTAACGTTGTCACCCTTGTGGGTCGTGTAGGCGGCGAGCCAGATATGAAGTATTACGAAGATTCTGGAAGCGTGAAGTGTAATCTAACACTAGCGGTTAGACGGCGATCGCGCAATAACGATGAACCTGACTGGTTTAAATTAGAATTATGGGGAACTACAGCGGAAGTAGCTGGTAGATACGTACATAAAGGAAGCTTGATTGGAGTCAAAGGTTCCTTAAAAATTGACACTTGGAACGATCGCACCACTGGCGCACTTCGTTCCACACCAGTGATTAAAGTAGATCAGTTAGATTTACTAGGTTCCAAGCGTGATGAAGGAGAGATGATGGATAGCAACCCTGATAATTTTTAATTAGTTAGGAGTTAATGGTTAATGGTTAATAGTTAATGGTTAATGGTTAATAGCTACGAACCATGAACAATGAACAATGAACCATTAACCACTAACCACTAACTAATAACTAATTTGCAACGTCACCGATGCTTCTACCTCCTGTTCGCCACCTTCTATAGGGGTAGAAGCATCTTTTGCCATCTGCGCAGTAATTTCAGCACGAGCCAGGGGGCGTGGCGGTGGTGTTGGCATATTTGCCCCATTCACTTGAATACTCACTATCTCCTTACGCTGAAAACCCAAAGCACTCAAAACCGCCTCAGCTTGCTGTTGAGCATCTTGAGTCGCTTCTGTTAGTGCTTGTTTTTGAGCAGCTGCGATCGCCTGATCAGTAGCCACAAAACTAATACCACTAATCTGCGTCGCACCAGCTTTGACGGCTTCATCTAACAATGTACCAGTTCTCTCAGTAGCAATACGGAAGCTCACAGTATTACTAGCAGCATAGCCAGTCAAACGCTGCACATTATCTTTATAACTATACACTGGGTTAAGAGTAATACCAGTAGTTTGGAGCTTCTCCACATTCCGGCTTTTCAGCAGCGCTACTACAGCCGATGACCTGCGGGCTGCTTCTTGCTGTGCTTCCTGTGCTGTTTTCGCTTGAACCTCAACCCCCAAAATAACTTGAGCTAAAGTTGCAGGAGTTGACTCAGTTCCACGACCAGTTACAGTTAGAGTTCGTAACATTCTCTCTTTCTCCTGCGCGAAAACAGGATGAGTAAACGTAACACATACCAGCAAGGCTAAAGGTAAAGTTTTCCAGAAGTTCCCAGCCAATAACCGAGAACCCGATATAACAGGTTTATTCATAAAAATTCACTCCTCAAAAGAATAATTGTTATTGGTTAGTGGTTAATGGTTAATGGTTGATGGTGCATAGTTCATGGTTAATGGTTCATGGTTCATGGTGCATGGTTCATGGTTCATGGTTCATAGCTATTAACTATCAACCATTAACTATTAACTATTAACCATTAACTATTAACCATTAACCAATACTATGTTCCTACTTTGACACGTAAAATTAACTATTCTGGAATGGTTACATTTTTAGAAACTAAAAAACTTACACCCAAACTTTTGGAGATATTTTCATGACGTATTGGCTGCTGAAAACTGAGCCGGATGAGTATTCCTACTCAGATTTAGAACGAGACGGCGGTACAACTTGGAATGGGGTGAGTAATGGGCTTGCTCTCAAGCATTTGCGGACGATGAAAAGTGGTGATTTGGCGCTAATTTACCACACGGGCAAAGAACGGCAAGTTATAGGCGTGGCGGAGGTAACAAGCCAACCTTACCCAGATCCAGCATTGAATAATGAAAAACGAGTTGTTGTGGACGTACGAGCGATGCGAAGAGTAGCAAAACCTGTTACTCTAGCTCAAATAAAGCAAGATGACTACTTTGAAAATTTTGATTTGTTGCGCCTTCCTAGACTATCTGTAGTCCCGGTGTCAGAGTCACACTGGCAACGCCTCCTACAATTGGCAGATAGTTAAGAGCGAAGCATTCGGCCGATAACTGATAACTATTGATAAAATCCCCAAACTATTAACCCAATGCTTGACCCTACAAATTGACAAATAACAAAAGATAAAAAGCGGGAGCTAACAGCTTGTACATTAGAAGGAATGATTTCTATACAATCAATGCAGTTTTTAGGTACAATCAACTTCTCGTTACCCCTACCCCTATTGGCTACAACAGGTGAAACCGCAGATGCTTCCCTGGTTGTAGCATCAGTGCTGCTGAGTTTAGTAGTAATTTATTTTGCTAGTAAACTTGGTGGAGAATTATCAAACCGCGTGGGTTTACCACCCGTGTTAGGTGAACTAGTAGCCGGTGTAGTGGTGGGCGTATCTATCCTGCATCTGTTGGTATTTCCAGAAGCAGGGGCCAATAGTTCTGACTCTTTAATAATCTCCTTTCTCGAAACCACTGCTGGTTTAAGTCCAGATGCAGCAGATGGGGTGTTTGCAGCTCAGTCAGAGGTCATTTCCGTTCTAGCTGAACTGGGTGTAATCATCCTGCTGTTTGAAATTGGTTTGGAGTCAAATTTAAAAGATTTGATGGAGGTGGGTATTCAAGCCACCATTGTCGCAATAGTGGGGGTAGTTGTACCCTTCGCCACTGGTACAGCCGGATTGATGATTTTGTTTGGTATCCCCGCAGTACCGGCGATTTTCGCTGGTGCGGCGCTGACTGCTACCAGTATTGGTATTACTTCCAAAGTGCTGTCAGAACTGGGACGTTTGAATTCCAAAGAAGGGCAGATTATTCTTGGTGCTGCTGTTATTGACGATATATTGGGGATTATTGTCTTAGCAGTAGTAGCCAGCCTTGCTAAAGAAGGCGTGGTAGATGTAGGCAAAGTTGTTTATTTAATTATCAGCGCCAGTGGTTTTCTATTGGGTGCGATCGCTCTCGGTAATCTTTTCAACAAAAGCTTTGTCTCAATTGTCCAGAAACTCAAAACCCGTGGCGAATTGATAATACCAGCATTCATTTTCGCTTTTGTCATGGCATATATTGCCGCTGTTATTCAACTAGAAGCAATTTTGGGAGCTTTTGCAGCAGGTTTGGTTTTAGAAGAGACAGACAAACGTAAAGAACTACAAAAGCAAATTATCCCCATTGCTGATATGCTGGTGCCAATTTTCTTTGTCACTGTGGGGGCAAAAACTGACCTAGGAGTTTTAAACCCGGCGGTTCCTAGCAACCGGGAAGGTTTAATTATGGCAACTTTCCTGATCTCAATCGCCATCCTCGGTAAAGTTATCACAGGCTTAAGCGTGTTTGGTCAACCCGAAATTAATCGTTTGGCAATTGGTGTGGGAATGATTCCTCGGGGCGAAGTTGGATTAGTATTTTTGGGTATTGGCTCTGACGCTGGGGTTCTTTCCAAACCATTGGAGGCGGCAATTATTATGATGGTTATCCTCACAACCTTTTTAGCCCCTCCCTTGTTGCGATTTGTATTTCCAGATCCAGCAATGGCGACAGGTTCAAATCAACCAAGTTTAGATGGTTCCTCTGGAACTCCTTTAGCAATAGAATCATCTGGTGCGATGACATCAGCATCAAATGAGAGTGAGAGTCTGGAAGTTAATCCCAGTTCTCAAGAGGGTAAATAAACTTTTTGGGTACAGACGCTGATAAAAGAGCGTCTGTACTTTCACAATCATTCAGTTTTGAATCTCCAACTATCGTTATACAGTAAGTAAAACATGCAATTTTCTCAGTAAACCTGCCTTTAACATCACTGCCTTTTTTAGGAGTAATTTCCACAATGAAAAACTTTAGAACTTTATCATTACCATCGGAAACTTATATCCCCAAATATCCGTCGCTTGTCATTGTATATTTTCAGGAGTTTCATTTAATTAATAGCAGTATTGCTAACGTTAATAGCTTTATGTCTATCCCCTTTCCCTAGTTACCCTTAAATGTTTTTCAACTAAACTAAAATTTAGCACCTTCAAATCTTGTCACATCATTTAACAACATTTGATATTGTTTAACCAGGTGTATCGATTACCAAGAATCATAAAATTAAAAAATCCCTTAGCAATGCAAGTATGCTTTGATTGGGATTGACCAAAGAAATATGAAGGATACAAGAATGAAGGATGAAAAATTTTCATCATTCATACTTCACACTTCATGCTTCAGTTGGTTGCTATTGTTAATTTTGGTTATTTTTTTGTTGGTGTAATCTCATGCTTTGCAGAGCAATTTTCCCTGCCAAAAAGGCATGGAAAATGGTTAAGGTTATGCTAAAATTTTACGCCATTAGCTCTAACTTAATGCAGACGCTAAATCATGCCCGCGCGGCGACAAAATTTATCAGCAACGCCAGCTACCAAATTCATAAATTTACTCATCAAAGCAAAAGTTTAGGTGGTGATTACCTAAGATTTCCCAACACTTTTACAGATTAACCGCCCTCACCAACGCGACTCAGGAGAAAGCACTGTGAAACTACACTGGTTGATACCTAGTACAGTATTAAGTATCTCCCTGTTATCGTCACCTGCTGATGCAGCAAGCCTGCAATCTTGGCGTTTTGACGCTGATGAAAATCGGTTGGAATTTAACACCGATGGAGATGTTCAACCACAAGCGCAATTAGTCTTCAATCCGACACGTTTGGTAATTGATTTACCAGGCGTGAAATTTGGACGTCCGCAGCTTGTCCAGCAAGTTGATAATAATCCTGCTATTCGTTCCGTCCGGATTGGACAGTTTGATCCACAAACAACCCGCGTAGTTGTGGAACTTAATTCAGGTTATACCCTTGATCCGAAGCAGGTGAAATTTGAAGGGGTAACAGCTAGCCGGTGGAGGGTGCAATTACCAAAACCAAAACGAGAGGAAGTTGCTGCAACTGCACCCACTAGAAATATTTACAGTGTAGTTCCGACAGAATCCTCTCCTAGATCAGAGACTAAACAAACGGTAGTTAGAACTACAGATACAGTAACTCAAATTGAGAGGTTGCTCCCCACGGGAGATGGGTTTTTTGTCCGCACTAGTGGTGGTAATCCAGAGATTAAGGTAAATCGCAGTAGCGATCGCAAAACCATTTTTATGGATATTTCTGGCGCTACTTTATCATCCAGGTTATCAGATCGCGATTTACAAATTAATCGCTACGGTGTTGAAAATATAAAACTTACCCAATTAAAAACCACACCACCAACTGTCCGTTTAACAATGCGGGTAAACAGAAATAGCCCTGACTGGCGAGCAACAGTTAGTAGTGCTAATGGTGTAGTAATCCTACCCAACGGAAGGGTAAGTAATTTGCCTAGTGGTAGCACTTCCCGCATTTCCAGAGACAACGACCGACTAAAACCTCTTCCACCCATATCCCGCAATTCAGATGATAATGATAATGATAATGATGATGATTCGCAAGCTACCATTCAATCTATAGAATTGGCTGATAATGGCAGGCAATTATTAATTAGAGGCGACAAAGATTTATCTGCAAATAGTGGTTGGGATAGAACCTCTGCACTATTCCGGATTACAGTTGCTAACGCTAAGCTAGATTCTTCAGTGAAAGGGCCTACTTTAAATTCTAAAAGCCCGATTATGCGGGTACGCCTGCAACAGAGAGACCCGCGTACAGTTGTGATATTAGTGCAACCAGCGGCGGGAGTGCAAGTAGGCGAACTTAATCAAATTGGCGATCGCCTTTTAGCCCTACAATTACGACCCTCAGCCACCACAGCTATCAGACCTCCGGTTGTTTTACCCCCCCTACCACGACCAAACCCCCAACCAATGCCATTACCAGGCTCAGTTCCAGTCACACCCAGACCTTCCTCAGCACCGGGTCGTCGCGTTCCCAGTGGGCGAGTAGTAGTTTTGGTTGACCCCGGACATGGCGGTAAAGACCCTGGAGCAATTGGTATTGGTGGAACGCAAGAAAAAGCTGTTATTCTGCCTATTGCGAAAAGATTGGCAGAAATATTACAGGAAAATGGTGTCCAAGTAGTATTAACACGGGATTCTGATTATTTCGTCAGTTTACCTGGAAGAGTCGCAATGGCAGAGCGTGCGAATGCGGATGTATTTGTGAGTATCCATGCGAACTCAGCAGGCGCAAGTCGTCCAGATGTTAACGGCTTGGAAACCTATTACTACGACAGTGGTCTGGGTCTTGCTCGTATCGTCCATAACAACATTCTCCGTAGTGTCAGCGTTAGAGACAGAGGAGTGCGAAAAGCCAGATTTTATGTCCTGCGCAGAAGTTCCATGCCCTCAATCTTAGTAGAAACGGGTTATTTGACTGGTCGGCAGGATGTTGCCAAGCTGCGCAACGCTCAGTATCAAAATCAAATGGCGGAGGCGATCGCTCGTGGTATTCTCCAGTATTTGAAACGGTAAACAACCCACCACCGTACCCGAAAGGTCGGTGGGGGTTTTTCAGGGGTTATTGAGAAGAGTGCAAAATATCAAATATATCTAATAATGTACGTATTTTTGCTGAAGCTACGATATTTTTCTAGGAATTAACATTGCTACTTAAACTGGTATTGCTGAAGTTGAATTTTTTTTGAGCCTCACGCAAAGACGCCCTTCGGGTTCGCCAGTTCCCTACGGCGCGGGAAACCCGCCTCCAGGACTGGTCTCACCAGTCGCCTGCGGAGGGAAACCCTCCGAAGAGCGCTGGACTCACCAAGACGCCAAGATATTCTTTGCGCCTTTGCGCGCCAGTCGCCTGCGGAGGGAAACCCTCCGAAGAGCGCTGGCTTGCCTTTGCGTGAGATTTTCATGATTGTATCGTTGACGGAATTGACTAGTATTGTTAATTTTGGTTATCTATTTGTTGGTGTAATCTACTGCTTATGGTAGACCCTGTTTTCCTGGTATAGGACAGCGAAATTCAGAAGGTCATGCTAGAATTTGACGCCATTAGCTCTGACTTTATGAAGCACTCCTTTATAAAGTAAAAATTGATGCATCAAGCGGCATCAAAGCTAAGATTTCGGCGGTAACGGTGTGAGGATGTACCAACGCTTTGACGAATGAATCTGTATCAGGAGAAAATATTGTGAAATTGCCCTGGTTGATACCTAGTACCGTATTAAGTATCTCCCTGTTATCGTCGCCAGCTTATGCAGCGAAACTGCAATCTTGGCGTTTTGATGCTAATCAAAATCGGCTAGAATTCAATACTGATAGTGCTGTTCAACCACAAGCACAACTCATCTATAATCCCACACGCTTGGTAATCGATTTACCAGGTATAAAATTTGGTCGTCCACAGCTAGTTCAGCAAGTTGGTGGTGCTATTCGCGCCATCCGCATTGGACAGTTTGACGCCCAAAGGACACGGGTAGTTGTAGAACTTAGTCCTGGCTACACTCTCAACCCTCAGCAGGTGAAATTTGAAGGGAAAACTGCCAGCAACTGGACAGTACAATTACCAAAACCAGAATATGAGAAAACCGCCTCTGCTCCTCTAAATTTTTACAGTGTAATTACTAATAAAACTCCTAATAGTGCTGTAAATAAAGAAACAGGTATTCAAACTGTAGCTGCTGGGGAAACGCAAATAGAAAATTTACGAGTTACCGGCGATGGGTTTTTCGTGCGTACCAGTGGCGGTAGTCCGGACATTCAGGTAAATCGTAGTAGGGACAAACGCACTATTAACATTGACATATCCGGTGCGACTTTATCGCCAAATTTTAGACAACCGGATGTGAATGGCAATCGATTTGGTGTGAACAGCATCCAATTGTCTCAATTGGAAACATCACCACCCACAGTCCGCATGACGATGCAGGTGAACAAAAATAGTCCTGATTGGTGGGCAAGTAAAAGCGCTATTGGTGGTTTAGTGATTCTTCCTAATAGTAGCGTTGTCAGATTACCAGCAAGTAGTTCTCGTCCTAGCCCAGATAGTAGCCCAAGTCCCTTGCCCATAGCAAGCAGCGACGTTTCCACAATTACTGCTGTAGAATTGAGCGCTACTGGCAGACAATTGATTATTAGAGGCGATCGCAATTTATCTGCTAACGGTAGTTGGGATAGATCCTCTGGTTTGTTCCGCATCACCATTCGTAATGCTAAGTTAGCCCCGCGCGTGCAAGGCCCAGTCATGGACGCCAATAGTCCCATTTTGCGAGTACGCCTGCAACAGCAAGACTCTCGCACTGTGGTAGTCTACGTCCAACCAGCAGGGGGAGTTCAAGTCGGGGAACTTAACCAAATTGGCGATAAGTTTGTGTCTTTAGAATTACAACGTACTCGTGCGATCGCCCCCCCCATTGCTTTACCTCCCCTACCACAACCCAACACCCAGCCTTTTCCTGTACCCAGTGCAGGCGATCGCAATCCCACACCTTCAGCCCAACCACCCCGGACTGTACCAAGGGGACGAGTGGTAATAGTAGTTGATCCTGGGCATGGAGGTAAAGACTCTGGTGCGCCTGGAATCGGTGGACTGTTAGAAAAGGATGTCGTTTTGCCTATTAGTCAAAGAATAGCAGCGATTTTGGAGCAAAATGGCGTTCAAGCGGTGCTAACTCGTAACTCTGACTTTTTCGTAGAACTTCAGGGACGAGTAAACATCGCCGAACGTGCTAATGCTAATTTATTTGTTAGTATTCACGCTAATTCCGCTGGGCCTCGCCCGGATGTGAATGGTTTAGAAACATATTATTTCGATAGCGGTTTAGGTTTAGCGCAAGTCGTTCACAGAAATATTCTCCGCAATATTCCCAACCTGAGAGATAGGGGCGTAAGGAAAGCTAGATTTTACGTCCTCAGAAAAAGTTCTATGCCCTCAATCTTGGTAGAAACTGGTTATATGACTGGTAGGGAAGACAACGCCAGATTGGGAAATCCAGAATATCAAAATCAGATGGCAGAAGCGATCGCTAATGGTATACTCGAATACCTAGGAAAACGGTAAAAGTGTAGTAAAAATTGCTAAATGAAGGGAATGGTTAGTGGTTCATGGTTAATGGTTCATGGTTCATGGTTAATGGTTAATGGCATTTCCAATCGGACAGTCGGCCTTTACTAAAGGCGGGCGAGACGCCCACCCCACTCTTAAGTAGTTGGATATTTTTTATTTGGAAGTCTCAATAGCCATTAACCATGAACCATTAACCATTAACCATTAACTATTAACCACTAACTCTACTAATATTCTTAAATCGCAACACTTAAATCTAAATCTGCCAGTGATTCCATCCTCTATATTTAAAAGCAATCTTTACGAATTTTCCGAACAAGAACCCCAACGTGCGCCAATAGGCGTTTTTGATAGTGGTGTGGGAGGGTTGACGGTACTGCGAGAACTCTATCGACAACTCCCGAATGAATCAATTATTTACTTTGGGGATACAGCTAGACTTCCTTACGGTATTCGTTCGCAAGCAGAAATTTTACAATATGTTCGAGAAATTCTCACCTGGATGCAACAGCAACGGGTGAAAATGGTAATCATGGCTTGTAATACAAGTTCTGCTTTGGCTTTAGAAGAGGCGCGCCAAGAATTTCCAGTACCAATGCTAGGAGTGATTTTACCAGGAGCAAAAGCAGTGGTGGAGCAAGGAAAGCGCATTGGTGTCATTGCGACTCCAGCCACAGCCAAGAGCAATGCCTACAAACATGCTATTCTAGAAATAAATCCGCGTGTTCAAGTTTGGCAAGTCAGTTGTCCAGAATTTGTGCCACTAATTGAACAAAACCGCGTTTATGATCCCTATACGACTGAAGTAGCACGTTCTTATCTCAAACCTTTGCTAGAGCAAGAAATAGATACTTTAGTTTATGGCTGTACTCACTATCCCCACTTAGCGCCAGTACTGCGATCGCTCCTCCCCACATCTGTTAAACTAGTCGATCCAGCCGTCCACCTTGTTGCAGCTTGTGCCCAAGAATTAGACCTACTAGGCTTAAGGAATACTTACCCACCTTTGCCTACTCGCTTCGTTGTTAGCGGTTGTCCGCAACAGTTTGCCCACTCCTCAGCACAATGGCTTGGTTGTACACCAATGGTTGAAGTAGTAAACTTCCCTGATATAGTTAGTCATTAGTCATTAGTTAATGGTTAATAGTTAATAGTTCATAGTTCATAGAAAAGCTATTAGCCATTAACCATTAACCATTAACCATTAACCATTAACTATTGACCCTTAACTAACTGCCTATGTTGTCCTTTGGCAGAAGAGACACTGTTAGAAGTAGAATTACTTTTGTTCCCAGTTCGCTTGGCCAATGCTAATAATAGATAGACAGTAAACAAATAACCAGCAGCTAAAATAAAAATCATCATAGGCATCTCCCCGCAAATCATCTTTCCCTACCAGTGCCTTTGTCCAAAGAATATAATTTGAGTAAAATTAGTAGAAATTTAGTCACACAAGTGGATACTTGGTGACTTGAGCTTGACACGCCAAACTAGCGGTAGAGGTATAATTCTCTCCAGCCAATACATTTTTGTGTTATGCTTTTTTCTTGCAGACCACACTTCTTACAACAGTTCAATTACCCAATGGAAATTTAACTGCTGCTTCAGCAGTCTACCTGGTCTGCCTGATTTTGGGCGTGCCTCTGCTGAGCAGGAGCAACACCAAAGGGCTAAAGTGCGCCCTCACTATCTGTGTGACTACTTCGCTTCTCTAAGAGTAAGAGAAGGTTGTAGCTCCCCACCTGAAAGTTTGCATCTAGCCGCTTCCACCAATGAAATCACTTTCTTGGTTTCACCTGCGACATTTTATTTAGACTCACAAAACCAAAATAAGCAAAAACACCTATACGGATAATTCACTTTTTTGGAATGGATATCTGAAAAATTTAAAATCCCTAGATTTCAGCGTAACACAATAAGCCTGATTTTTCAGGCTTCTTTTCAGTTTAATTAAAAATTTCCCCTGCCTAAACACACTGTTTTTTTAGAAAAATTTCTCTGTTGGGAAAATAACCAATGTGTAATAGGTGATGGGTAAGGGGTAAGAGAAATTATAAGCTTTGTTGTGAGCTTTACTTAGTAAATTCTCAGTAAAAATATAAAGTTTTGATGAAGAAAGAGCATTTTTGCCTTTTCAAGCAAGTTTTTGTCAATATTGATTTGTATAAATATTATCATTTCAATGAAAAATATGCTTAAAAGCAGGCAAGTATCTTTTTTTCTTTAAGGTTTGACGACAAGAAAGAGAAAAGAAAAAGAAGGGGTAAAAGTTTTATAAATTTTTCATATTTTCTACTTGTAAGGGAGTGGGGAGTGGGCATTGGGCATGGGGCATTGGGCATTGGGCATTGGGCATTGGGCATGGGGCATTGGGCATTGGGCATTGGGCATTGGGCATTGGGCAT
>JBHYDF010000058.1:22758-42127 GCA_051861145.1 Nostocaceae cyanobacterium | reverse complement strand
CTTTGCTATTTTGGCATTTTCCCAAAAGTTTAGCCCACTAAGTACGGAAGAACCAAAATTAGTAACAGCTAATTTGGTAATTTCCTTTATCATCTCTAAATCAGGGGATGATATTTTACTTTCCATTTCCAACCACAAAAGATACTCAATATTTCCAGCCGGGCCAGTGACAGGCGACCAAGTTAAACCCTTGTACTTCCATCCTAACTCTTGAGCAACTTGCAACACCTGAAAAATGGCATCAGCATGGTCTTTTGGATCGCGTACCACCCCTTTTTTACCCACACGGTTTTTCCCGACTTCAAACTGAGGTTTCACCAACAGCACCGCCTCACGAGGGGGTTGAGTTAACTGCCACAAAGCAGGCAAAATTTTAGTTAAAGAAATAAAAGAAACATCCACCACCGCCAAATCAGCATGAACCCCCCCTGTATCCCCCCCTTTTGAAGGGGGGGAAATATTAGGATGAACCTCCTCTGTATCCGCCTCTTCTGAAGGGGGGGAAATATTATGATGAACCTCCTCTGTATCCGCCTCTTCTGAAGGGAGGGAAGCACTATACAATTCATCTGGGGTAAGATTTCGTAAATTCGTGCGTTCCTTCAAAATCACTCGTGGATCGTTACGCAACTTCCAGTCAACTTGTCCATAACCCACATCCACACCGTAAACTAATTTTGCACCAGCTTGCAAAAGACAATCAGTAAAACCGCCTGTAGAAATACCACCATCTAAACAAATACGTCCTTCCACAGGAATAGCAAAAACTTCCAAAGCCTTCGCCAACTTCTCTCCACCACGCGACACAAAACGCGATCGCTCTTTCACCTGAACTTGCGCCGCCACATCCACATCAGTTCCCGGTTTATCCACCACTTGCTGATTAACAGTTACCTCACCCGCCTGAATCAACCGTTGCGCTAGCTGGCGAGACGAACACAAACCCCTTTCTACCAACAAAACATCTAATCTTTGCTTAACCAATCTTTACCTTCGTGCCCTTCGTGCGCCAGTCGCTACAACTCTGGGAACCAGAGCAACGCGCTGGCTTGTCTTCGTGGTTCGTAAAAAATTTACAAAAATATTCGCGACAGATATTCTTACAATCCAAAATCCAAAATCCCAAATCCAAAATAGTCGGAGCTTCGATAACACAACATTAAACAGCGCTAACCAAGCTCCAACCCAAAGAGTCCTTATTTTATCCTAGACCATTAAAGCAGGCAAATTGCCTGCTTTTGGTGAATTTCCTAAATATCCCTTTCGCTCAACTCCTGAGTCATATAATCAAACGGCTCATCCAAAAAGCTAGTATTAGCAACACCAGTTGCAGCAACCTGCTCTTTGACAATATCCTTCATAATTTGGATACCGCGAACTGTAGGACCAATGGGAACTCCCAAAGAATTGTAAGTTTCCCGCAGACCTTGCAGCACACGCTCATCTAGAACATCCATACTACCAGCCACAAGAGCATAAGTAGCATAGCGTAGGTAATAGTCCATATCCCGCAGACAAGCCGCATACCGACGAGTAGTATAGGCATTTCCACCGGGACGAATCAACTCAGGCAGTTCATCAAATAACTGAGAACCAGCTTGCTTGACAATTGACGCCGCATTTGCATTGATAGCAGCTGCGGCTTGCACTCGTGCCGTGCCACTGTCAAAATAGGATTTTAGGCTGTCGATCGCATTCCGGTCGAAATACCGCCCAGCAACGTCATAATTCTTAATTAAGCTTGTAACTGCATCCCGCATTCCTGTATCTCCCAATCGTTCGTATCTATAGGTTTGATATTATTTTGACTGTTTTTATGCATCAGCTACTTTTTGTACCATTGATATTTAAAAAAGCTCCAGCACAAAAACAATCTATGCGCTACTTAAGGATTCTATGCCAAAGTTGGCCCTATGAGTGAACTGTCAAGTTTTGTACAGTTGTTTAGGAAAGGTGAATATAAACTATAAAATCAAGATTTCGTAACAATTGATACAAAATGTCACGAAATTATCTCATTAGGATATTCCAGGTGTCTTCAGATTTTGGTTCACCAAGCAGGGTCAGCGTGCATTAAGATTGTGGATTACCATACAAAAACGGCAGATTAAGGAGTAACCATGACAACCCCACAAGACGTCCTGAAGATGATTCGGGACAATAACATTCAGATGATCGATCTGAAATTTATCGATACGCCAGGAACCTGGCAGCACCTGACAGTGTTCCACAACCAAATCGATGAGAGTAGCTTTACAGACGGTGTGCCTTTCGATGGTTCCAGTATTCGGGGTTGGAAAGCCATCAACGAGTCAGACATGGCAATGGTACTCGATCCAAATACTGCCTGGATCGACCCTTTCATGCAAGAGCCTACTCTCAGCATTGTTTGTAGTATCAAAGAACCCCGCACGGGAGAATGGTACAGTCGTTGTCCCCGCGTGATAGCCCAGAAAGCGATAGATTATCTGGTATCCAGTGGTGTTGGCGATACAGCTTTCTTTGGTCCAGAAGCAGAATTTTTCATCTTTGATGATGTTCGCTTTGACCAAAACTCTCATGAAGGCTACTATCATGTAGACTCGCTTGAAGGACGTTGGAATTCGGGTAAAGCAGAAGGTCCCAACCTGGGTTATAAACCACGCTACAAAGAGGGTTATTTCCCAGTTTCTCCCACAGATACCCTGCAAGACATCCGCACAGAAATGCTGCTGACAATGGCTAAGTGTGGTGTACCAATTGAAAAGCATCACCACGAAGTTGCAACAGGTGGTCAGTGCGAATTGGGCTTCCGTTTTGGTAAGCTAATTGAAGCGGCTGACTGGCTGATGACATACAAATACGTCATCAAGAATGTAGCGAAGAAATACGGCAAGTCTGTTACCTTCATGCCTAAGCCAGTCTTCCAAGATAACGGTTCGGGTATGCACACCCACCAATCTATCTGGAAAGACGGTCAACCCCTGTTCGCAGGCGATAAATACGCTGGCTTGAGCGAAATGGCATTGCATTACATTGGTGGTATCCTCAGACACGCACCAGCACTGTTGGCACTTACCAACCCCACCACCAACTCTTACAAGCGCCTTGTACCTGGTTACGAAGCACCTGTGAACTTGGCTTACTCTCAGGGAAACCGTTCAGCTTCTATTCGTATTCCTCTGTCTGGTACCAACCCCAAAGCTAAGCGCTTAGAATTCCGTTGTCCTGATGCTACTTCTAACCCCTACTTAGCATTCGCTGCGATGCTGTGTGCTGGTTTGGATGGGATCAAGAACAAAATTCATCCTGGTGAACCACTCGATAAGAATATTTACGAACTCTCTCCAGAAGAATTAGCAAAAGTTCCTTCCACTCCTGGTTCTCTGGAATTGGCATTAGAAGCGTTAGAGAAGGATCACGCTTTCTTGACCGAATCTGGCGTATTCACCGAAGATTTCATTGAAACTTGGATTTCTTACAAGCTGGATAATGAAGTTAACCCAATGCGGTTACGTCCTCATCCCTACGAATTTTCTCTCTATTATGATTGTTAATTTTAAGGGGCTAGGGGCGCTTGGGTTAGGGGCGCTTGGGCGCTTGGGCTAGGGAATTTTGAATTTTTTCGCTCATTTCCCCTACTCTACTCATACCTCTATCTCCCTCTTGTCTCATTTTTTTGCCACCCATTGTGGGTGGCTTTTTTGTTTATTCAAAGGGACTAGCAACAGAGTATTGGTTACTAAAAGCAAAAATACATAACAACTTAACATTCCTAGTCCTTATTCCCTAGTCCCTAGCTCATTGTGGCGTTGCTGCGATCATAAGTCATGCGAGCGTTAGGATCTAATTTCCCTTGTGTTGGATTCCAGTAATGGGACATTTCTCCCGGAAGACCTAGTTCTTCCCCAACGCGTTCCAGCATCGATTGCTGACGATTCTTAATCATCTGATAGTGACGCATCATTAAAGCGCGAGCTTTTTCTTGGGTAGACATAACCAAAGTCCTCCCTGTGGTTTCTTTTTAATGTGGTTTGTTTCCTCTCTATTGTTACTTTATCAGAAAAATTCTGTATTTAAAGTTACAGAATGATACTTTTTAACAAAACTTAATATTTCCTCTAGGCTTATATCAAATTTGGATGAAATGGCGGCTAGTGTTGTAAAGACTAAAACCACGCAAAATCCTTGATGTCAAGACAAATATTAATAAATGACATCTTTCTTTAGGTTGGTTTACTTGAATGCGTAAACCATTCTTGAGGTTAATGATTTACCAATTAAGATTATTAGAATTGGATAAATAAAAGTAAAAGAATAGTTATTTTCATCATCAAAGAGCTTGATAATCCTTAAAAATCTGACAACAAAAGTTACGAAAAACTACGTTAATATAAGATTATTAAAATACTTCACAAAACTCCATACAAACTATGGCAGTTGCTTATCCACGTAAATTCCAAAACTCTTTGGGTGCAAGGGAAGTCCTACAACAGGTAGTACGCGATCGCGAACTGCATCTCATCACCCTCAACCGCTACCGCTATAGCGAACAACGCAGTTGCAAAGACCTGACAGAAGTAATTGAGAAACTGAACGGTAAGCCACCCGAACTGGTACGGGACTTGTCCCACCACATCAGTGACGAAGCGCGTCATGCTATGTGGCTGACTGATTTATTGATAGAGTTGGGAACTAGTGTAGGAACTCCCCCTGGACATTCCTACATAGATGAATTTGAGCGTTTGACAGACCAGGAAGCTTACGATCCAAAATATAATTTGGAAGACGGTATAATTGCGGCTCTTGCTGCGATTAACGTCACAGAAAAACGCGGTTGTGAGTATTTTTCTGCACACATTTACGCTCTCAAGCAAGCACCACAAACAGAAGAAAATATCAAAATTCGTGAAACCATTGAACAAATTCTCCCAGAAGAAGCGGGACACGTTCGCTGGGGGAACCGTTGGTTAGCACAATTGGCAGATAAAAGTCCAGAACATCGACAAAAAGTAGAGCAAGCCAAACGCAAATACGCTGCAATTGAACAAGCAGCGTTTGAAGCGGGAATGGATATCTTTTTAGGAGCAGAATTGCGACGGGTTGCGAATCTGGTAGAAGTGGCAAATACAATGCCGCTTTGGCAACGTCCCCAGTATCTGATGGAGCGTTTACCGCAAACTCTGCTTGCTCCTGAATTGCAGTTTACCAGAATTCAGGCTGCCCAAAAAGCTTGGCAGCGCGATCCACAAGCTTTTATAGAAAAGTTTGTACCTCTTTTTCTCAATGGCTTGAACGGAATAGACAAGAACCGTCAGAAAACAACTGTTTAGAAATTTAAGCAAGCAAAGGACAGATGCGAAAATTCGCGTCTGTTCTTAATTATTCCCTTCCCGCCCGTCTATTACCGATTTACAGCCATTTTCAAGTAAAGGATATTGTAGGGGCGGGTTTAGCAGACATCCTCTCGGCAATAGTTCAAGATTGAA
Source organism: Nostocaceae cyanobacterium (assembly GCA_051861145.1). GTDB lineage: Bacteria > Cyanobacteriota > Cyanobacteriia > Cyanobacteriales > Nostocaceae > JBHYDF01. The sequence goes on along the minus strand of JBHYDF010000058.1, from coordinate 36,659 downwards.
ACAAAACCCGCACGGCAGTCGCTACAACTTTGGTCACATGAGCAACGCGCTGCCTCCCCTACTAGAAATTGTGGTTCAAATAGATGAAATTTGCTGTAAACAACCACGAAGCACGACGTAGATACGAAGTGGCTTTGGTTTGCACCGAAAGGAGTAATAACGGGCAATTATATTCTGGAAGAAGAATTACGTGCAGATTTATAGCGTCGGGCGCAGAAAAACCATGAGGATGAAACTCAATAGTTAAAGTTTGCGAGCTGGAGCTTTCTGCTTATTTTAGCTAATGGTAATACTTGCGATTCAGGTAGCCAACTGAACTTTGCTTTGTTTTCGCAAGGGTTAACGACCCACTATATATACAAAAGACTACTGATGAGATACAGAGCTATTGCCTAATTGTACCACGTTTCAAATCTTACATATTTTCCAGGCTAACAATGTCACAAATATTACATGTTATTTCATGTGACGATTGTGTTTATTACTACATTCAAAACTGTAGCCTGAACAAATGACGTTAAAAATGTGGCTGCTAGACAACATCTGTATCACTGAAAGATTCGATGAAATTTTTGCTGCGCCCACTACCCCGGCTAAAACTGTTTTCAGAATTATTAACCTCTGTAGAAAGCGGTACATACGATATTTGTCTACGTCCGCTACCTCGATAGGGGGGTTTTTTTGGTTGAGGTTTTTTTGGTTTAGACTTTGCCAACATAAGCATTTGGGAATTAGACGTGGGTGAGAACATTTTGGTTAGGTGATGTGTTGTTGATTGAGTATTTACAGCTAGGTAGCTAAAGAGCCAACCTGTAACCATAAGTGAGATGGCAGCACGCATAATGAATGTCTATTTTAGAACTCTCTACATTACTGATACTGAGTCTCTATTAGTGCATCCGGACAATTTGTTAAAAAGTATTGTTTTTAACTGAAAAAAAAATTACTTGCGTTACTCACTAATACGTTGAACTAGTAACCAGTTGCCAGCATGATTGATGCAACCCCAAACTGTAAGTATTTGTTCATGAGAAGAACTTTGCAATTGCTCGTCTATGTGCGATCGCAATGTCACAAGTTGCCAGACTTGCCCCCTGTGTTCGTCTGGTGTTGTAATGGTAAATCTGTAATCCTGCTGATTCAGGTGATGAATAATGCCTGTAAAACAGTTACAATTACATTGTAGCGCTGTCTTACTGTCACCGTAATAGTACTGAGATGGCGACAAGTGAGAACAATTGCCGCTAGCTGGATAAAATTCAAGGTTATATAAATAATACAGTTGCCAGTGCAACCAATCAGGATGATTTGGTGGTAAATTAAATAACGGAATAATTGCCGCAGGTGAATGCGGATCTTGTAGTAAAGCTTCTTGCAGCATTCGTACGGGTAAATCGCGAGGGCTTAAATTCAACTCCACGCACAAAGCAGCAGCAAGCCCGGCTGCTTGACCGATACCCATGACCACAGGTTGCAATCTGGTTGCACCATTGGCAATATGTGATACAGATATATTCTTTTCACACACCAATAAATTATCTATATCCGCAGGTATTAAGGAACGGTAGGGAATGGTAAATGGTGTTCCCGTCCAACGTCCCCCCCAACGGATAGATTTAGGTTGCAATTGGAACTTGACGCCGGGATAATGGTGGTCATTGGCATAGTTACCAATAGCGATCGCATCTTTGTATAATGCAGCAACTCTATTTTGTGCGATCGGTAAAATATCCTGTTCTCGTACGGTAGTTAGTCCTACCAAGCGGCGACTTTCTCGGTAGTAGGGATGAAGGGCAAAACTGCCTAGATTTTGGATTTTTGATTTTGGATTTTGGATTTGGGGGAAGATATTATTGGCTAAGCCGTAACGGCGACCTAATTCTTGTTGAATAAAATGGGCAAAGTTTTGGCTATGCCATTGGCATTCTTGCAAAAATTCGTGCTGTGCTGACTCCGACTGAACAAGCCGCCCCACACCTTCGGCGTAGTCGTTGCCACAAATAGGCCAGTTCATCATAAATCGACCACCTGGCAAACGACCGTAATTCATAAATGTCTCTACACCATAATCATCCCAAGCGCCAGTAAACAGCGAAGGGTCGTAGTTAGGTGCAGGCGGAATCTCTGGGGCAACGGCTTCACCGTAATCTTGCATTACAACTACCCAAGTGGGGGCTTGCACAGGATATTTTTCTGTGAGATGATTAAAATCCACAGGAGCGCTGGCTTCTCCCCACTCAGATTGCAATTCCCAGCCCCAGCGGTAAGCTACCTCTGCCAAAGGTAATAAATCTCCTAATTCTGTGGCGTCGAGAATTACCTTGGCTTGGACTGTAAAATCTGTAAACCGGACGGCGGTTACACGATTTCCTTCGCGGATGACTTCTAGTGGTGTGTGTCCGGAAATCCAATGCAAATTTGGTAATTCTCGCGCCCAATCTGCAAAAATCTCCGCCCCTACACGCGGATCGTAACTAAAAAAACTTACCCAGCTATTGTCTAATCCTTCTGGTTGTCGTTGTTGTAATTCTTGTAGAAACGCGCCCCATAAGCCAGTTTGAAAAGCTTCTAATTCATTGCCATCAGGTGCAGATACCCCAGCTGATGTTAGCATTCCTCCTAACCAAGAAAATTCGCTAACGAGGATAGTTTTTGCTCCTCGTCGCGCCGCACTGATAGCAGCAGCAGTTCCGCCAGTTCCGCCGCCAACTACTAAGACATCTGCTGTGTATGTCTGGTTAATCATATATATTTAAGTGTATAAATTAGGTTTGCCTGTGGCGTTGCTCATTATTGCATGATTCTGTAAAGAGGCAAGAGGATTTTTTATTTCACGCACGAGGCAAGAGAGGCGCAGAGAATAAAACTAAAATCAGAGCGTTGGAAATTTGCCCTAAACTACTCTGAAAATCTAGTAAGAAGGGATTTTGAGGAAGCAAGTTTGCACAAGATAAGGGACTTCCAAATAAAAAAATATCCAACTAATTCTTGTGGGATGGGTGTCCCCACCCGTCCCATATTCAGGGCGGGCGAGACGCCCACCCCACAATCCGGGATAATTTATTTCTTGGAAATCCCTTGGTCGCAGAAAATCTTAGATGAAGCAATAATGATGTTTAAACTCTCAGCAGAGCATTCTACTGTTACATAGGTGTGCAAGATATCAGTTTAAATCGACGTTTACAGATTGATGAATTAATTTCAGAAGAAATAAATTCACTACAATAACTAATGACTATTGACCTTTTTCAAATCTTGTAATACTTCGCTAGCTGATTGATAGCGATCGCTAAAATGATAGCGCACCATTTTATCTATTATTGCTGCCAATTCTTCGCTAACTTTTGCCCCGTAACGCCATTCTACAGTACCTGTTTGGGGATGGGGTTGGAGTTCGTGTGGCGGTATGCCGGTAAGGGCTTGAATAGCAATCATTCCTAAAGCGTAAATATCGCTGCACAAGCGCGGATGACCAGCAAATTGTTCTGGTGGTGCATAACCCCGCGTACCGATGGCTACTGTTGCTAATTCGGTTTCTTCAGTTTGTGGTTGCATCATTTTAACTGCACCAAAATCAATTAGCACCAGACGATTATCTATATCGCTTTTGATAATATTACTCGGTTTAATATCCCGATGAATAACGCGATGTTCGTGAACAAATGCTAGAACTTCTAAAATTCCTTTGAGGATTTCAATCACATAAGCTTCATCTTTGACGCCCTGATGTGGAGGTAATTCCTCATTTAAGGGATGTCCAGAAATATATTCTTGTACTAAATAAAATTCTTTATTTTCTTCAAAATATGCCAGCAGTTCGGGAATTTGATGATGTTTACCCAAAGTCTCTAAAATTTCTGCTTCTGCATCAAATAATCTTCTCGCAACTTGTAAAAATCTTGTATCTCGACGGGCTGGCATTAGTTGTTTAACTACACAAGTAGGATTGCCTGGACGTTGGGTATCTTTTGCTAAATAAGTGCAACCAAATCCACCAGAAGCAAGAACTTTAGTAATTTGGTAGCGTCCGCCTAAAAGAAAGTCACCAGTTGCTTTTTCTGCTTTATCAATTGCAGGAGTGGAAGAAATGTGTTTGTCATAAATGCGTGTAGATTCTTTTAACAGTGTATTTAACTGTTCGATTGCTTCTTGTTGCTTTTCAACTTGGAGAATAATTACCTTAGTTTGCTGTTGAGTTTGGTAAGTAGTGTAAGCTATGACGCTAACACCACTGATTACAAAAGCGAGGGCAGGTGGTACTACTGGTATCCACCCTCCTTGCAAAAATAACAAATAGCAGATACCCACCAAGCCACCTACAGATACTCCACCAGCCAAACCCAAGCGTAAAGGATACCGCAAACGCCACGCTAAAACACCGCCTAACAGTGACCAAGCAAACACCCATACACCTTCCCCCCAGTTGGGCAAATACCAAATTAGAGGGCGTCCATCCAGTACTGTACTGATAATTTGACTTGCCACCTGTGTATGAATGTAAATAGGAGGCATTCTTGGTGGTTGTTGTGGTGAAGCGCTGTAAGGCGTATACAACCCTGGATGCACACTACGGGCAGTGCTACCGATGATAACAAGACGGTCTTTTACCCAACTGGGGTTTACTTGACCTTTCAAAACCTCTGTAAAAGTTACTTCTTGGGCTAGGTGAGAAGGATCTCGGTAATTCAACAGTATTTGATAACCCGCTGCATCTAAATTTTTATAGCTACCTGAATCCTCTAATAATGGTGAGAAAAGGGTTTTATTCAAATAAAAATTTTGTGGTTCGGGGAAATGGTATTTAATGCCTTGTTTTTCCAAGTAATTAATTGCAAGTATGGCAGCAAATGAATATCCAGTTGTACATTTTTTGTCGTCGGAACCGGCAAAAAGTAAACTACGGCGAACAATCCCATCTTCATCAGAAATCAAATCGCTAAAGCCTACTTGATTTATGGGAAAATTTGGAGGCGGTGGAATTTCAGGGCTACCCATACTGCTATATGTGCAGTAGGTGATAACATTGTCTCGATTTTGAAGACCAAATCCTAAATTTTTTTGTTTGGAACGGTCGATACCTAAACCAATAACACGCGGTTGATAGGATTCTAATTTTGCTAATAATTTATTGATTGTATTATCTGGGAGAGAAAAATTTTCTGATCCTAAATCTTCTTCAGTAACAGTAACTAATAAAATGCGAGGGTCTGGTGCTTCAGGAGGGCGTAACCGCAGCATTTGGTCATAAGCCTTTAACTCCCAAGCCTGCAACCATTTTAGTTCGCGAATTCCCAAAACTAGGGCGGTGACACCCACACTAGTCATAAGGATAGTTCGTAGCCAGTCCTTAGCAGTAGTATCGCCAGGACGCTTGTCTTTCGCCAACGGTGCGCGGAGTTTTTGTAATAGTCCCTTAATCACGGTGTTGCGGCTGTAGCCTGAATTTGGTAGATGTTGCTGGCAGCTAAGTTGAGATTACCTCAAGTATTCTCAATGTAGCAATTTAGTTGGCTACGAGAGGCGTTAGCTTTAGAATTCAATAACTAATTGCCAAATTACTAATATTTACATATGCTCATATATAGATTTTGCATATGTACCACTCAGAAAAGCGGTTAAATTTCTGGGATTGCAACTTAACACTTTGAGGAAATACGCAGAATAAAAGTTAGCGAAATAAACCACAGATGGACAATAAATAAAAGTTTTTCCTCTGTCTTCCCGAGCCAGTGCGGTGCGGTGAGTCCAGCGCTCTTCGGAGGGTTTCCCTCCGCAGGCGACTGGCGAACCCGAAGGGGGGTTCCCCCCGCCCTTGCAACTGGCGTCCCTTTTTAGGGGGGAATGAGGGGGGTGGACACAGATATCGGTGTTTATCTGTGTCTATCTGTGGTTTTAATTAATTTTAAACCAGATTTTTACAATAAATATAATACATTTTTAAGAGCGACAAAAACCAATTTTTATACAAATAGCACCACAAAAAATTATCTGTACTATATCTTTTGGTAGATAAATTTAGTATCTATATGTTAAAACTCATGGTGGATGAAATTTTCAGAGTAGTAGGCATATAAATATAATCATTGCCGTAGCCGCTTCAAAACAAAAAATTATGTCTCAACTTCCTGGAAAAGCAATTTCTTATTGGATTGCTTCAACTAATTCTACGTCTAATTTTCCATCTCTAGCAAATAACATATCAGTTGATGTTGCTATTGTGGGAGGAGGTATCACCGGAATTACCGCTGGAATACTCCTCAAGCGTGCTGGTAAATCTGTGGCAGTGCTTGATGCTCATGAAATTGCCGCAGGTGTCAGCGGACATACCACAGCAAAAGTAACATCACTTCATCAGTTAATTTACGCTGAACTAATCAAAGAAATTGGTGAACAAAAAACAAAAATTTATGCCGATTCTAATCAAGCTGCTATTGAACGAGTAGCAAAGTTTGTAGAAGAAGAACAAATAGACTGTGATTTTAGTCGTAGAAGTAATTACACTTTTGCAGAAACGGAAGAAAATTTAAATGATGTTCAAAAAGAGGTAGAAGCTGCTATTAAGTTAGGATTACCAGCTTCGTTTGTTAAAGAAACTTCTTTACCATTTCCAATTGCTGGCGCTGTTAAATTTGATAATCAAGCACAGTTTCATGCTCGTAAATATTTACTTCATCTTGCCAAATTGATTGATGGTAATGGTAGTTACGTGTTTGAAAACACGCGTGTACAGGATGTCAAAGAAGGAACTCCCTGTCAGGTGATGACAGCAACGGGAACTGTCAACGCGCAAGATGTTATTGTTGCTACTCACCTACCTATCTTGGATCAAGGACTGTTTTTTGCCAAGAATTATTCCAAGCGATCGTATATTATCGCTGCTCGCATCGATCCGGCAAAAGCTCCAGAAGGAATGTACATTGGTACTGGAGGTGAGTACCACTCAATTCGTACAACTCCCGCTCAAGACGGAGGATTATTATTATTAGTAGGCGGTGGTGGACATAAAGTTGGTACTGTCACCGACACTGAGGAACGTTACCAAAAGTTAGAAGCTTATACTCGTTCCCGTTTTGGAGTGGAACAATTTGAATACCGTTGGTCTACACAAGATAATGTTTCCTTTGATAAACTCCCCTACATTGGCAAACTAACTCCCTTTAATAAGCATATTTACGTAGCAACGGGATTTAGCCTTTGGGGTATGAGCAAAGGTACACTGGCGGGTATGCTGCTTTCAGATATGATTTTGGGAATTGATAATCCTTGGCTAAAACTTTATGACTCCACCCGTGCGACTCCGTTTTTGACTGTTGAATCTCTCAAGAATAATCTAGAAGTAGGGGTTCACTGGGTAGGCGATCGCCTCAAAGGATTCGATAATTCTTCCTTTGCTGATGTTGCCAACGGCGAAGGCAAGCTGGTTACAATTAACGGTAATAAAATTGCTGCTTATCGAGACGAAGAGGGACAAATTCATGCAGTCTCAGCAACTTGCACCCATTTAGGTTGCATTGTCAATTGGAACAGTGCTGAGAAAAGTTGGGATTGTCCCTGTCACGGAGGACGTTATAGCTGTGATGGCGAAGTATTACACGGGCCACCTGTGAAAAACCTTGAACTATATAAATAGGGAGTGGGGAGTGGGGAGTGGGGAGTGGGGAGTTAGGAGTTGTAGAGACGCTTCAAACAGCGCGTCTGTACAGGAGTTAGGAGTTAGGAGTTAAGAATTGGGAGTTGGTTGTTGGACAAATGACAAATGACAAATGACAAATGACTAATGACAAATGACAAATGACTAATGACTAATGACAAATGACAAATGACTAATGACTAATGACTAATGACTATTTAGGGTATCCACTCCAAAACCACTCCCACACGACTATCTTTGTCCTCTCGAGAATTCTGTTGCTGAATATCTGTAGATATACGCAGATGAGGACTAAGGGCATAACCTACCGATAACTTTGTCAAACCCACTTCTTCACCACTACCCGGAGACACCCAACTCTGAGTTAAAGAAATATCTGCTGCACCACTGCGAGACAATACTAACAGTAGCTTCATACCCAAATTCACCCCATCCGTTGAGTATTCGTTCGTCTCTAAATACCGATATCCTACTAGCGGCGCAATGTTAACATAACTACCTAAAGGACGCAGATAATAATACAAATCAGCACCGTAAGCCTTACGCTTACCATTGAACGCCGCCTGATACTCAGCACTCACTGTTAACCCACTATCACCAATAAATACATCCTCTATACCAATATTTATACCCCCTGCTTGTCCTGTGGATGGAAACTGAGAAAAACCTACCCGCACCTTAGTACGAAAACTAGGATCATTTTGAATTTCTTCCAGCACATTTGGTACTCGCCGCCGCCATCGCCGCAAAACAGGACTATCCTCAATAACTTCCGGACTTAAATCCAAATCTTGAGCTTGAGAATTTGGAGTATCACACCAACCGGGGACACTTGTCAAAAGTACACTCATACCCACTGCAAAAGCTGGGAAAAGGTTCAAGGGTAAAGGGGAAAGGAAAAAACCAATTCCTTTAACCTTTCCCCTTTCACCTTTCCTCCACCTGAGTAAGAAGTCTAATAACACCCCTTTCATTCCTCTGTGTCCTCTGCGGTTCTGCGGTTAAAATTATTACAAAACAATAGTAGAGACGTAGTATGCTACGTCTCTACTATTAATATCTAAACTTTGTTTTTAGCAGGATGAAGATTAACGCACAGTACCTTCAGCAACAGCAGCGTTAATGGGCTTCATTAGGTACAACCGCAGGAATTGCCAACCATTAGATACGTAATAGGGCAATTTCTTGAAGATTTGCAGGAATTTGGGAGTGTTGGAATTAGCGATCGCAGTTAGTTTCTCGTTATTCTTAACGCAAACTTCCAACCGCTGATAAAACTCTGGCTTCTCCACATCCAACATCACCGGGAACACCCGCCCAGCAGTTTCATTAGTCTTCTCAATTACATACTTGTCATACTCCCGCGCATCCAATCCAATGGAAGCGTAGAAATCTTTACGCTGAATGTCATTGAGATACATCGTCGCAAACACCGACAGCAAGAAGAACCGACACCATAGCCGCGCCTTCCAATCATTTAACATTTGCGGCTGGGATTTCATAATGGCATCAAAGAAATCACCGTGGCGATTTTCATCCTGACACCAGTTTTCAAACCAGCGGAAAATAGGATAAATTCTGTCTTCTGGATGTGCTTGCAAATGGCGATAAATTGTGATATAGCGCCAATAACCTATCTTCTCAGAAAGATAAGTCGCGTAGAAGATAAATTTCGGCTGAAAGTAGGTATAATTTTTGCTCTTAGTTAAAAACCCTAAATCCAGCGACAGATCGAAATCTGCCATCGCCTTATTGAGGAAGCCAGCATGACGCGCTTCATCCCGCGACATTAGAGCAAAGCATTCTGCGAGGACGGGGCTTTTGCCTTTGAGACGGCGGCTGAGTTCTTTGTATAACAAGAAGCCGGAAAACTCCGCCGTACAGGAACGTTCTAAAAATTCAATGAACAATCGGCGAGTTTCCCCATCAATATGCTCCCAGGATTGTTCAAACTCGGCATCTCGAACAAAGTGATGACGGTTGTAGTCAGCGCGGAACTCTTCCAAAATGGCTCTTAACTCGTCTTCATTGACAGAGATATCCATCCGCGCCATCGCATCAAAGTCGGTCGTGTAAAACCGGGGTGTTAACAGAGTATCTTTAGCCGGGGCTTTAATTCCCGGACGGATTTCTTCAAAACCTGGTTTTTTTAGGGAATCTACCATGTGCGATCGCTCTTTTTTTCTTTTTTATGGTTGAATGCCCAGAAAGCCAAGGTTTATGCTTTCAGGCGGCGCAGTAGACAGAATAATTGCATTTGTGTATTAAAAAACAGTCTACCAAGGCGCGGGGCAACTATAGGGGGATAGAACGTTAAGAGTTGCAACAATTTTAGGTAGACTTAGCCGTGAAATAAATTTCCGGCTTAAAGCTAAAACCCATTCAAATGGGTTAAAACTCTTCTTCAGTCGGTTTTGAACCGACTTTAGCTTTTAGCCCGAATTTTAATTCCGGGCTAAAATTTTAGGATTATTGAGAATGGGTTAAAACTCTTCTTCAGTCGGTTTTGAACCGACTTCAGCTTTTAGCCCGAATTTTAATTCCGGGCTGAATTTGGTTTTAACATTAAGCTGAAAATTAACCGTAGACTTTACCGATATAGTTATCTTTAGTCATGAAGAATATAGGACTAGTATTTGATTTTTGAAAAAGCTCCGTACATCTGAAGAGACATAAAATCAAAGGTCGTGTTTCGGATAAACCACTTCTTCCATCCACTTTAAATGAGAGAAAGAGGGAACCAAAGCGCAAAAACGTCGAACCCATGTTTTTGCTTGCAACCAAATATCCTCGATCGGATTTTGTTCCGGGCAATTAGGAGCAAAGCGGATACAGTGAATTTTCCATTGTTCTTCAGGTAAATCTTGGTTTATCTCGCCTAAAAAGTCTTGGACAATATGAGAACGATGGTAAGGAGCGCCATCCCAAAAAATAAGTAATCTTTGGTCGGGAGACTGTGCTAATAAATAACGTAGATAATCAATTGTATTATCTGAGTTACCAGCATCGTATGCTTTAAGGAGCAATTTACCGTCGAGATAGTCAACAGCACCGTAGTATGTTTGTTTCTCTCGTTCATTAATGACTGGAACTGCGATTTCTTGGTCGGTTCTTGCCCAGACATAGCCAATGGCGTCTCCCCACAACAGATGACACTCGTCTATTAGCAATACTCTCAACAGTCCTTCTTCTATTTCCTTTCTGCGGTTTGCCAGCAATGTTTCAATCTGTTTTTTTTTACTGCAACAGCCTCCTCGTCTGCTTTTGGATTGTGCTTTGTAGTTTTCTTCCAGCTAATTCCTGCTGCATCAAACAAGTCATAATAACTCCGTTTTGATTCATAAGTTAGGTCATATTCAAAAGCTAATTTATATTCGAGTTCGCCAAGTTCCCAACATTCCTTTGTTTGCAGCCAACTCAATACTTCTTCTCTTTGTTCGACGCTCAAATAGCTTTTCCTTCCTTTATGGCTTAACCGTAGCCCATCGATTCCATATTCCTCATAGGCTTGTCTCCAGCCTGTTATTGAACCAAGCGACACGTCTAAAATTGTTTGAATTTCTTCATACAAATAACCCTGATAAACCAGCTTTACTGCTAATGCCTTCCTCACCTCACGCGCATCTGGACGCAGAGCTATAAATTCTTGTAAATCCGCGATCGCTACTTGTAGATGCTGGTTTATCATTGTTCGCTGTTAGACAGATGTACCACTCAGTATTCTCTCGTAGTCTTTTTCAAAAATCAAATCATATTCCTATAGAAGCGATAAATCAAGAACTTCTCGAAACAGCGATCGCCAAACTGAAACAGCAAAGCAAAAAAGGTCTAGTAGTGATTGTAGACAATCTTGACCGCATCGATAATCGCACCAAAGCTTGGGGACGTCCCCAACAGGAATACCTGTTTGTGGATCAGGGAGAATATCTCACCAAGTTAAATTGTCATGTAGTCTATACAATGCCCTTAGCGCTGAAATTCTCCAATGATTACGGAATGCTGACACAGCGCTTTTCAGAAGACCCCAAAGTTTTGCCAATGGTACCCGTACAATGGCCAGATGGCAGCATCCACGAAGAGGGAATGGCACTAATGCGACAAATGGTATTAGCAAGAGCCTTTCCAGACTTGCAACCAGAAGAACGCCCCAATCATATTACAGCAATTTTTGATCAAACAGCGACTTTAGACCGCATATGTAAAATGAGTGGCGGTCATGTGCGCGACTTACTGAGACTCTTGAATACATTAATAATGGAAGAAATGACGCTTCCCCTGACCCGCGACACATTAGACCAAGTAATACGTTCTCGTCGCAACGAAATAAAAATGCCCATTTCCGCAGATGAATGGGAATTGCTACGTCATGTTAAGAAAACAAAACAAGTCAGCGACGACCAAGGATATCAAAAACTGATCCGCAGTCGCTTTGTATTTGAATATCGCGATCGCGGCGAGTCATGGTTTGATGTTAATCCCATTTTGGCGGAAGGGAGAGAATTAAGCGAGAGTTAATGGTTAATGGTTAATAGTTAATAGCCATGAACCATGAACTATTAACCATGAACCATGAACCATGAACCATGAGCCATGAACCATGAACCATGAACAAATTTTATGAATGAACAATCATTACAGCAACTTGCTTGGGCAATAGAAACTTCAGTTGGAAACTTTAAGCTAATTTTGGCACGATGCAACTATGCCAACTTGCGATCGCGTCTCATACAAAGATTACGTGAAATCTGTCAAATCGAAATCCGCGTCCTTGTCGTCAAAGAATCTGAAAGGACACTTTATCGCGCAATTCGAGAAGAATTCGGGGATAATATCCCAGCCTTGATGATTGTGGGTTTAGAATCAGTGCGGACTCTTCCACAAATGTTGAGTTCCGCTAATCAGGTGCGGGAGGAATTCCGTAATCATTTTCCTTTCCCGATAGTCTTGTGGATTGATGATGAAGTCCACAAACAATTAATGCAGTATGCTCCAGATTTGGAAAGTTGGGCGATTACTAAACATTTTCCCATTGGCTAGAAGAATTAGGAAAGCAGATGGAAGAAGCGTTGCGGGAGATGGGTAGAGGGGAGGATGGAGGGACAAGGGGACAAGGGGACAAGGGGACAAGGGGACAAGGGGAGGGGGAGACTCGGAACCTCAAGCGCGAGTCTCGGAAGCGAATGCACGAGTCTCAGAACCTCAAGCACGAGTCTCAGAACCTCAAGCACGAGTCTCAGAACCTCAAGCGCGAGTCTCAGAACCTCATGCGCGAGTCTCAGAACCTCAAGCACGAGTCTCAGAACCTCAAGCACGAGACTCAGAACCTCAAGCGCGAGTATCGGAACCTCAAGCACGAGTATCGGAACCTCAAGCACGAGACTCAGAAACTCAAACTCCTAATTCCTCACTCCTAACTCCTAACTCCTCACTCCTAACTCCTAACTCCTCACTCCCCACTCCCCACTCCCTACTCCCCCAATTCCGACAAAACGAAGAGTACAATCTTCGTACAGTATTAATTTTCGACCAATTTGAAGAATTCTTCTTTATTTACACCGAACGAGAACAAAGACAGCAATTTTTTGAATTCTTAAGCGAGTGTCTCAATATTCTGCCCGTGAAAGTTATTCTGTCACTGCGAGAAGATTACCTGCATTATTTGCTAGAGTGCAATGACTTGCCCAGTATGAATATTATTGGCAAAGACATTCTCAGCAGAAATGTTCTTTATCGTGTCGGAAATTTTTCTCCTGATGATGCCAAAACAGTTATTGAGCGTTTAACCGCAGATACTACTTTTAAATTAGAACCTGCTTTGGTAGAAAAACTAGTACAAGATTTAGCAGGGAAATTAGGCGAAGTGCGCCCAATAGAATTGCAGGTTGTAGGGGCGCAGTTGCAAACAGATGATATTACCACTTTGGCAAAATATCGCCAATATGGTGAAAATGCAAAAGAAGAACTGGTTCAGCGTTATCTGGATGAAATTGTTGAGGACTGCGGTACAGAAAGTAAGCAATTGGCGGAATTTGTGCTGTATTTGTTAACAGATGAAAAAGGCACTCGTCCCCTTAAGACTCGTGGAGAAATGGAACGAGATTTGCAGCAATATCTTTCGGTTAGCGGTGTTCAATCCTCGCAGATCCCCCCAACCCCCCTTAAAAAGGGGGGCTATATTCCTGTTCCCCCCTTTCTAAAGGGGGGCTATATTCCTGTTCCCCCCTTTCTAAGGGGGGCTAGGGGGGATCAA
>JBHYDF010000058.1:0-22658 GCA_051861145.1 Nostocaceae cyanobacterium | reverse complement strand
AAGGGGGGCTATATTCCTGTTCCCCCCTTTCTAAGGGGGGCTAGGGGGGATCAATCCTCGCAGATCCCCCCAACCCCCCTTAAAAAGGGGGGCTATATTCCTGTTCCCCCCTTTCTAAGGGGGGCTAGGGGGGATCAATTTTCACTAGATTTAGTTTTAGAGATTTTAGTGAAATCTGGCTTGGTAGTTCTGTTAAAAGAAAATCCTGCGGAACGTTATCAACTGGTACATGATTATTTAGCCGCCTTTATCCGCCAGCAGTGGGAACCGAAATTAAAACAAGTAATGGCGGAATTAGAAAAGGAAAGAGAGCAAAGAAAACGTAGTGAACAAAAGCTAAATCGTTTTCTCAAAATAGGACTTGCAAGTTCAATTGCAGCAGGATTTGTATTAGCTGGGCTGGCTGTTACAGCTTGGGATGCAGCACGACGATCAACAATCAATGAAATCAATGCCCTTACTAACTCTTCAGACGCATTTTTTGCTTCTAGTCAAAGATTAGATGCTTTAATAGAAGGCTTAAAAGCAGGCGGAAAACTAAAACTTACGCCTTGGGCAAAAACAGATATCCAGATGCAAACTGTAGCAACTTTACGGCAAGCGGTTTACTTGCAGCCAAAAGAGAAGAAAGAGAATGGAGCCATAGAGTTTAACACTTTAGAAGGGCATAGCGATACGGTCTTTAGCGTCGTTTTCAGCCCCGATGCCAAGACTATTGCTTCTGCGAGTGATGACAAGACCATCAAACTCTGGGATCTAACTACGGGCAAACTTCTCAAAACCCTGACTGGGCATGGCAGTTGGGTCAATAGTGTCGTTTTCAGCCCGATGGCAAGACTATTGCTTCTGCGAGTGCTGACAAGACCATCAAACTCTGGGATCTAACTACGGGCAAACTTCTCAAAACCCTGACTGGGCATGGCAGTTGGGTCAATAGTGTCGTTTTCAGCCCCGATGGCAAGACTATTGCTTCTGCGAGTGATGACAACACAGTGATTTTATGGAATTTGGATTTAAATGATTTATTACTCAGTGGTTGCAACTTGCTCAATAATTATCTAGTTGCTCATCCTGAAGTGCTAGAGGAGTTAAAAGAATGCCAAACTCAGTCTCGGTTGCTACAAGCGGCTTCAGTGTTGGTTGCTCAAGGTGAAAAGCTAGCACAAGACGAGGATATTACTGCTGCTGTTGCCAAGTTCCGCAAAGCACAGAAGTGGGATACAAACTTACGCTTTGATCCAAAAGCAAAAGCAGAGGAGTTTGTTAATAAAGGAAAGGCTAAGCATTTAGTTGCAGAAGGAGAGAATTTTGCACAAGAGGGCAAGGTCAAGGAAGCAGTAGAATATTACACCAAAGCCCAACAAATAGATCCAAAAGTGGAAATTTCCGCTGATTCTTGGAATTCACTTTGCCGGGACGGTAGTTTACATCGTCATGCTGCTGATTTTATGTTTGCCTGTGAAAAAGCCGTAGCGCTTGCTCCTGAAGATGGCAATATTCGAGATAGTCGTGGTCTTGCTAGGGCGCTGACAGGCAATTATCAAGGAGCAATAGAAGATTTTGAAGCATACATTGCCGGTAATGTCAATGAAGAAAGTAAATTACAGCGGCAACGTTGGGTGAAGGCTTTACGTGCTGGTAAAAATCCGTTTACAGATGAGGAACTCAAGAAATTATTGAATAAGTAATGAAGAAAAACCCAAATCACCTAGCCAGTTAATTCCATTGGGTGAAGTGCAATAACCCCTGCCTATTTTACCCTGAATATATAAAATAAAATGAAATATATGTATTATTAGCGACTAGACATCCTGTAATCCTCAAGAGAAGTCGGTTATCTTAGGATTATCAACTAAGTGTAGTTAATGGTTCATGGTTAATGGTTCATGGTTAATGGTTCATGGTTCATCGCTATTAACTATTAACCATTAACCATTAACCATTCTCAATAAGAAACAAAATAATATCAGAAAACTGTCTAAATTAACTGAGAGGAAGTCCGAGGGGTCGAAAACAAGATGAAAGTTGAAAATAATAATACCAACAAAGAGCATCAAGAGCGTTTATTAGTCTCCTACATCTTGAACGCAGCCTGGTTTTTCGGCTTGGGAGGACTGCACCGTTTATATAATGGCAAGATAGGGACGGGTTTGTTGTGGCTGTTTACCTATGGTGTATTTGGGATCGGCCAGTTTGCTGATTTGTTCTTCATCCCGAAAATGGTGGATGAACATGAAATGAGACTTCGGTTAAAAGCTGGTGTGTCTCCCTTCGGTGTGCCTTTGCATGAACAAGTCGTTGCCTCTGAAGTATACCGCCCTACGGGTAATCAATTGATGGTTAAGCTGATCGAAGCGGCAGAAAGTCGGGGTGGAATGCTGACTGTAACCCAAGGTGTGAAAGCAACGGGAGCCAGTTTTACTGAAGTGGAAGCGGCGCTGAAGGAAATGTTTAAATCAGGTTATGTGAGAATAGATAACGACCCCATCTCAGGAGCCGTCACCTACCATTTTCACGAACTAGGTTAGAGATGTCTGAAAATATAGGGGCGAATATAATTCGCTACTACACATACAAAGCCCCTTCGGGTTCGCCAGTTCCCAGGGCGCGGGAAACCCGCCTCCAGGACTGGTCTCACCAGTCGCCTGCGGAGGGAGACCCTCCGGAGAGCGCTGGTCTCACCACCTACGTGGGCTAACGTCTTTTAACCTGCGCAGGCAGGTTTTGTTTGTGTAGCCAAGCCAGTGCGTTGCGGGGGTTTCCCCCGTTGTAGCAACTGGCGTGCGATTTCCAATCGCCGAAGTCTGAATCAAATTTTACTTCTCAGACATTCTCTTAATTTCTACCCAGCCACTTTTGACCGTTCAAGCGCTGCATCACACCATATACTAATAAATCTAGTGTGGCTTTGCGCTCATCTATTAAGAACGATTCAAGAGTGCTTGGGTGTTTCCCTTCATTGCAGGAAAATCCTTTTTTCCCTTGAATATTTTCATCAGGGAAATACAGGTTAAACTGACGCACCCCGTCCGGATAATTACCAACTATTTGCCAACAGTCGCCGAGTTGTTCCATCCCTCGGATGGGAATTTTTTGCTTCACAAAAGACAATTGTAAATCTTTCACCCCTTCTTTGGCGATCGCCTTTTGCAAAGCTGGTAAGTAATCTTGCTGGATAAAGTCAGCAAAGGGTTTATCTTCAACCCCTGGCGCTTTTTCCTTTTTAGCTTTAGCACCGGCGGGTTTGTCTCCTGCTGCTGCTTTCGCTGCTGCGGCTGGTTTTTCCCGCTTGGGTGCAGTTGTTGTTCCAGCAGCATTGGGGTTTGTTTCCGGGTTAACTGCTTTTGGATCGGGTGCGTTGGAAGTTGGAATATCTGTTGCTACGGGTGAATCAGTGCTGGGAGCATGTTCTTCAGCAACAGTGGGAGCCTGTTGATCAACAGTGCTGGGAGCTACCTCTCCCGCTTCATTGTGATTAGTTTCTTCTGCCATTGCTCAGTTTATCCTTATATCTAATTTTTCGAGCATTAGGAGATTTAGGGGAGCATTAGGAGCTTTGGGAGCGATCGCTCACCTTGAGGTATGAGTCATTTTCATTTTGACATAGGAGAGCCAGTCTATATATAGCTACGAAGGTTTGCAAGCAGCCAATGCTATTTCCAGATACAATTTCTCATACCTAAAATTCATTGATAGTAACAATAGACATATTGCAAAAATCAGGGTAATTGTTAATTACGACCACATATAAACAACAAATAAAATTACTTGATGTCCCCCTACTAAACAATAACTACAGATTGTGCATAAGTTGATTGCAATTACATTATTGTTATTGTTGGTCTTTGTTTTGTTTCAATTTGAAAAAGAATGTGACTACGTAATCAAAAATACAGCTTTTTCAGTCCTCTTATAGAGGACTTATGCTATTAGCCTTGGGTTTATAATCCAAGGCAGATGTAAGCGGAGTCGCAAAATCTCTAATACCATTTCCCTAAATTTTGGCTACAGATGGAAAAAGGTTTGTAATTGTGCTTAAGCGCTACTACAAACTATGTGTTGCCTTAATTTGGAGAATTGGTATACTGAGTTTCATGTTTTCACTACATAAAAAAATTAGGAGTTATGAATTACGAATATAAATTCATAACTCATAACTCCTAACTCATAACTCATAACTTTTTATCAACCACCAGCCACAGCCGGAACAATACTTACTTCATCGCCATCTTTCAAAGGCGTTGATGTTCCATCTAGAAAGCGAATATCTTCGCTATTAACGTACAAATTTAAAAAACGTCGAGGTTGTCCACCCTCATCACATAACCTTGATTTGATACCAGGACAAGCTTTTTCTAAAGAGTCAAACAGTTCAGAAATTGTATTACCGCTGCACTCTAGAGTAGCTTGGTTGTTAGTGAATTTTTGAAGAGCAGTAGGAACTAAAACTTTTACAGCCATACCATTAAAAAGAGTTAGGAGTTAAGAGTGAGGAGTTAGGAATTCAGTTAGGAGTTGGGAGTGAGGAGTTAGGAATTAAGAGTCAAAAGTTAGGAGTGATGAAATAAAATTATAACTCATAACTCCTAACTCCTCACTCCTAACTCCTAACTCCTAACTCCTAACTCCTAACTCCTAACTCCTAACTCCTAACTAAACCAAAACTTGCTGCCATTCTAAGCGCTCAAGTGTCCGAGAACGTTCAAGGGCTTGTTCAAAACTATCGAGTTTTGCCTCGATAGTCAAAGGTTCGCCAATATAGCCTTGTACAGCTTCTTGGGTTTTCAAACCATTTCCGGTAATATACACCACGGTGGTTTCATCTGGATTAATTTTGCCAGCTTCTACCATTTTCTTCAGCACGGCAATTGTTGTACCACCAGCAGTTTCCGTAAAGATACCTTCAGTTTCTGCTAGCAACTTGATGCCTTCTATAATTTCGGCGTCGGTTACTGATTCAATACTACCACCAGTTTTCTTGGCGATATCCACTGCATAAACGCCGTCTGCTGGATTCCCGATCGCGATCGATTTAGCGATTGTATTCGGCTTCACTGGCTTGATAAAATCTCTGTCTTCCTTAAAGGCTTGAGCTATCGGAGAACAACCTTCGGCTTGCGCACCGCTAAACTTAACGTGCTTCCCTTCCACCAAACCAACTTCGACAAATTCGTTAAAACCTTTATAAATTTTTGTAAACAGCGAACCTGACGCCAAAGGTGCAACGATATGGTCAGGTAGTTCCCAGCCTAGCTGTTCAGCAACTTCAAAGCCTAGTGTCTTGGAACCTTCGGAATAGTAGGGGCGTAAATTTATATTGACAAAACCCCAACCATGTGTATTAGCAACCTCGGAACACAAACGGTTTACTTGGTCGTAGTTACCCTTAACAGCCATTAAGGTAGGGCTATAGATCAGGCTACCCAAAATTTTACCGGCTTCCAAGTCAGCGGGGATGAATACACAACAATCTAACCCGGCGTGAGCAGCGATCGCGGCGGTAGAATTTGCTAAGTTACCCGTGCTGGCACAAGAAACAGTAGTGAAACCCAACTCCCGTGCGCGAGTTAGTGCAACAGATACCACCCTATCTTTGAAGCTGAGGGTGGGCATATTCACGGCATCATTTTTAATGTAAAGCTTGCTCAAGCCAAGGCGACGTGCCAAGCGTTGGGAACGTACTAAAGGAGTCAAACCAGTTCCTACATCGATAGGGTTTTCGCTAGCGACAGGCAAAAACTTCCGATAGCGCCAGATGGAATGAGGCCCCGCTTGAATACTTTCCCGGGTAACAGTGCGGCGGAGGGTGCTGTAATCGTAGCTTACTTCCAAAGGTCCAAAGCAAAACTCGCACACATGACTTGCTTTGAGTTCGTATTCCGCGCCGCACTCCTTACATTTCAAGGATTTGAAGGCAGTAGCTTTGGTTTGGGTATCGATCGCCTGAGTCATAAACTAGCTCTCCCTGGATGTCCGTCGTCGTCAACTGTCGCTTGATGCTAACACGAGTAAAAATACTAGTCAAACATACCCGATAATTTTTGTCGGGATTAGAAAGCGAAGGGGCTAGGGGCTAGGGATTAGCGATTAGGAAAAGCATTATTTTGTGATTTTTAATTAGACATCTGGTGAAAAAGAATGTAGAGACGCGAAATTTCGCGTCTCTACAAGGATTTTGGGTAACGCATAATTAATTTCCGGAGATGTCTATTTCTAGCCCCTAGCCCCTAGTCCCTAGCCCCTAACCCCTAGTCCCTAGCCCCTATTCTGTATAAATTATTTACAAAGCCGAATAACTCCTACTTTCTTAACTGGTAGCTAAGACAGCGACACAAAAGAAGTATATTCATATTTGCAATCAGAAAACTACTTAAGTGAAGGTATAGTTTAAAACTAAAAATTCATCCGGAAAGAAATGAAAATTCAGTATTTATACTGGTGATTCTGGTTTGGATTCAGAGTTACTTTTGTTATCACTTCTACATATCTATTACATCTATCTCTAGATAGATAAAATAAGTAGTTGAACAAAAAGTCCATATTCAAGCTCAGTTCAAATCGTGAGGGCATATTTATATGATGTGGATATCTGAAATCTAAAGTTTTTTTTGGACTGAGTTACTAGGCAACTTTGAAGCGATACTTTCTTTGTCTTGCCAAAGACAGTTCATTTTGTGTCACGTTTTTCCCTTCAGGTTGAAAAAACAGGTCGTTGATTAACTTCTGTTTTTGAGATTAGTACCATTTGGAAAAATATTTGCGAAAGTTTTTGCAATCTAAAATCTAAAATCCAAAATCCAAAATGGTATAACTCCAATCTTCTCCAGTCATTCAAGAGCATCTAAAAATATATCTTCCCAAAAATTCCAATTTTTGGGCGGATACAGCTTGGCAATTTTTCTGGAAATTGCCAAAAAAAATCCTGCGTCAAAACACAGGATTTGTTGTGAATATAAATTTAGCAGGTAAATTATGCCACAGAATAAGCATTTTGTCAATAAAAAATCAAATCTCTACCGTTCTTTGGTAGCAACAGCATTATTAGCCAATGGCATTTTTCAATTCGTAGCGCCTGTATTAGCTGATGGTACAGCAGCGGGTCAATCTATCAGCAACACGGCAACTGCAACTTACGAAGACCCCAATAAACCAGGAACAACAATCAATGCCACTTCTAACACAGTTACTGTCACTGTGGCAGAAGTTGCTGGTATTACCGTCACGGCTTCTGGCGTCTCAATTGGTACTGATGCCGATTCTAATAACAAGATTAGTGTTGGCGACACCCTCAGTTACATCTACACCATTACCAACGTCGGTAACGACCCCACCAAGTTCCGAATTCCCAACCTAGCTGAAGTAACAGGACCAGCTACGGTTAAAGGTAACTTACAAATTAGCACTGATGGCGGTAAAACCTGGACAGATATCAGCAACACTGAACTAATCACTAACTCTATTCCATCTGGTGGTTCTGTAATGGTGCGAGTTCCAGTGCAAGTTACCAGTGGTGCTAAAGATAATGATATTATCACCGTTACCCTTGGTGACACTCCCGGTGATGCCCAAAACCAGGAACGGAACCCCAATGGTGGTGACGTTTATACAGTAGATAACAACAGTACAGAAAACGGTGACATTGCAGGCGATCCGGTTAATGGCGTCCGTGAAGCGAGTGTGACGCAGAAAGCTACTGTATCGGCGTCTCTGAAGAACTATGCATTGGCAAGTATCCTCAAGACTCGCAGCAACTATGACAATGCAGGTACTGGCGAAATTACCGATGATAAGCTGACCTATAGTTTGAGCTTGAAGGTTGCAGCAACTGACCCAACGGGCAATAATTTGACTCCTGCGCCATTAGTGGGTACAGAGATTACTGTTGATGGCACTAAAGTTTCCCGGATCTTGGTATCTGATGCTATTCCTAAAGATACACAATTAGCTGTAGCACCTACACCGCCGCCTGGTTGGAAAACTGTTTACACTACTGATAATGCTGCCAATCCGCTGGCAGCTACATGGACAACCACCCCACCAGCAGACCTTTCTACTGTTACACGGGTTGGTTTTATCAACGATGATAGCATTGTCAAGTCTGTAGCTCCTGGTGAAACCGTTAGCGGCTTCTCTGTAGAAGTCAAAGTTAGGTCTTCCGTGACGGGGACATCATTAGAAGTTGCTAACATCGCCCAATTGTTTGGTCAAACTTCCGGTGTACCAACCGTAGACAATAATACTGATGGCATTCCCGACAACCTGATTTATGACGAATCTGGAGACCAAAACCCCAGCAACTTTGACGGTCAGATTCCACCTGGTACAGATAATGACAACAATGGTATTCCCGATACCAACCCGCCAATTGAGGATGGTTATATTAACGATGCCACAGACTTAGGAAACATCGGGAAAGACAGTGGTAATAACAACACAGGTTCTGGTCCTGGTGGTGAAGCAAACGTGTTCACTGTTGCAGAACCCGTTGCTTCATCGGTACAGAATGGTCCAGATGGCGCGCCGGATGCTATTGGTCCTACAGACAATAATGATGACTTTACCAATAAGTCTGCACTGGTTCCCGCAGGTACTAAGCCAGGTTCAACAATTGATCCAGCAGGTGTGGCATTCACCAACACAGTCGAGAATAATGGTACAGATTCCGGTGTGCTGACACTACAGCCAATAGCACCAGCTATTCCTGGAGACTTGCCACAAAACACCACCGTTACCATTACCTACGGTAGTAAATCGGCAACTTATACCTACGATGGTGCGGGCGGTTTCACTTTGAAAGCGGGCGACTCACCGATTACAATAGCCAACTTTGATCCTGATGATGTTGTGAACTACGGTGTTGAGGTCAACTTACCTGATGGTACACCACTGTCTACTGACCTCACTCGTGCTGATAAAGGCTTCCCAGTCCCAATTGAAGCTGCGATTGATTTGTACACCACTGACACAAACAGTGATGGCATCAAAGATAGTGGTAATGATAATACGGCTGATGCTAAAAACATCACGATTGACCGAGTTTACACAGGTTACTTGAAACTGGTGAAAGAGTCTCGCGTACTACCAGGAACAGGTCCAGCAGTGTTAACCGGTCAAGATCAATTCAGCACCGATCCCAGAACTCCTGCACCTGGAAACATTATTGAGTACCGCATCACTTACACCAACATTTCTACGCCGCAAGCTGGAACTGGTAACGTCATCTTGAAGGCTGACAAGGTGGTTATTACTGAAGATGGTACCAAAGATGGCAATAATTGGGCATTAGACAACGATGGTAACGGCGCAATTGATACTACAAACATCGTTGGTACAGCTAAAGATTCTGGTGCTGCAACCATTACCTTCTTTAGCGGTAATCCCGCTGATACGGCTGCTGTAGACCAAACTGGTACTACGGTTAATACAGATGTGACCAAGTATATAGACACTGCGATCGGTCAAGTTGCACCGGGTGAGTCTAGAAACTTCTCGTTCCAACGCCAAGTTGAGTCACAAAATCCAACTGGTAAGCCTAATAATCCATAAGCCCTAGTGGTTAATGGTTAATGGTTAATGGTTAATGGTTAATTGCAATGAACTATGAACCATGAACTATTAACCATGAACAACCAACAACCAACAATCACCAATTCCCCATTCCCAAGTTTAAAGAGGTTGTTCCAGTGAAACGTATTTCGATCGCAGGTTTAAGCGCTGTTGTAATTTTGGCAGCAGCACCATTAGTAGGTGTAATACCAGGGATACCAAGTTTCTCGGATCTGGGTTCTGCAAATGCCCAAAATATCCAAAATCAATCACAATTACAATTGCGTTTAGAAGCAGAAAAGCAAGTAGTCGCCCAGGATCAACAAGGTAAGCAAAAAGTCTCTTGGAAAGCACTGCAAGGTAAAGCTGTCGTGCAACCAGGAGATGTGTTGCGCTACACCCTTAGCGGCGAAAATACGAGCGATCGCCCACTTAAAAATCTTACTCTTAATCAACCCATTCCCAAAGGAATGGTATATGTGCTGAAATCTGCAACTATCAATGCTAAAGACGCCAAAATTTCCTACAGCATTGATGGCGGACGGACTTTTGTAGTCAATCCCACCGTTAAAGTTACTCTCTCCAACGGCAAAGTCGAAACTAAACCAGCACCCGCTACAGCCTACACCCACATTCGCATGAATTTTGGCTCTATCGTTCCCGCTAAATCGACTATTAAGGCAACTTATCAAGTGCAAGTACGGTGATTGTTAATTGGCTCGTAGTAAGCGTTTCAACGCTTACTACTAACCTAATAGCCAGGAGAACTTTTCAGTGATTCGTCCTTACAAATGCAAACAGTTTTTTTGTGGTGCTAGCTGGTTCCACAAATTAACAGCAACCGTTTTTACTCTAAGTGTCTTGCAGTCTTCTATACCTATTCAAGCACAACAAGTTGAAAATCAAGACCGGGTTATAACTTTAGTTAACCAAGCTAGTTATACATATACAAATCCAGCTAATAAATATAAATTTCAAGGCATTTCTAGTCAGTTAAATGTTAATCCTAATCCATTAGTTGACCCTTTAGGAAGAATCTTAGGTTGCGGTGGAGAAACCCTACCTGACTATACAGGTTTTTCTGTCGGTGTGTACGAGCCAAATCCGAATGACCCAACAGGTACAGAATTGGGAAAATTACTACCTCTTACTCGCACAGAATTGCCTGATTCTCCTAACAACAATATTCCTCGCGGATTAGCACCAAATAGGGAGAATAGTAACCCCTATTTCCTGTCAAATCAAGAACCACGCGGTACTTACAACTTTTTATTAGATCCAAATCTGGGTCAAACTGATGCAGGTAAAACCTACATTTTGGTTATTAACCCTCCTCCCAATTCCATCTATAACCAGCGACGCATAAAAATTGAAATTGTCGAAAGTACTGGCAGTATTAATAACAGTGTAATTAGATACATTGCTACTTCTCTGGATGGTCAACCCATCAGTACTACAGGTGGTACTCAGATTACCGATACAGTGGCTTTCGTCCCCAATGCAGAAACAGTAGGGCTTGATTTATTAGCTTTTCGATTCACTACAGGAATGTGTGAACCTAATCAGGTGCAGATTGTCAAAACAGGCGATCGCGCTACTGCTGAAGTTGGTGATACGGCAATTTACCGCGTCTCAGTCCGAAATCAATCTGATGTTAGTTTAAATCAGGTGGTTGTTACCGATAACTTACCTTTGGGTTTCAAATTCGTACCCAAGTCTGTACGCGGTGAACTAGAAGGCCAGCCTGTAACCGTCACCTCTGAACGCAATGGCTCAGCGGTAATATTCCGTACATCCGCTCCAATTCCGATAGGGAAAGTACTGAATATTGCTTATGCTGTTCAATTGACCAATGATTCTTTACGCGGTAACGGTCGCAATAGTGCGATCGCAAATTCACAACGGTCAGATAACGGTTTTAGTGTCAAGGATGGCCCGGCAACGCATCAGTTAAAAATTAGACCGGGAATCGTAGCAGACTGCGGTACGCTCCTAGGTCGGGTATTTGTGGATAAAAACTTTGATGGTGAACAGCAACCTGGGGAACCTGGGGTTCCTAATGCTGTGATTTTCTTGGCAGATGGCAACCGTGTTAGTACTGATAAAAATGGGTTGTTTTCTGTGGCTAATATGTTGCCTGGAAATCACACGGGAGTTCTCGACCTCAGCAGCGTTCCTGGTTACAGTTTAGCTCCTAATGTCAAATTCAAAGAACGCAATAGCCAATCTCGCCTTGTGCGTTTAGAACCGAGTGGTATGGCACGCATGAACTTCGCAGTCACCCCTACCTTACAGGAGGAAGTCAAGAAATGAACAAAGGACTGCGTTACACAAATATTTCTCAGCTGAAATTAATGGGGGCGATCGCTGGGGCTGTGGGTATGGCTTTGTATCCTGTTGTTGCTAAGGCAGAGAGTCTTAGCTTTGTTCAGGAGGAGCAAAATTTTATACCCAATTCTTTTGAAGATTCTACTCAGTCTTCTGGGGCGGGCAAGATGCCCACCCCACAAAAGGAAGCATTTGAAGATTCTACCCAGTTTTCTTGGGCGGGCAAGATGCCCACCCCACAAGAGGAAACATTTGAATATTCTACTCAGTCTTTTGAGGCGGGCAAGATGCCCACCCCGCAAGAGGAAGAAGAGGTAACGGATGAGTTAGCTGGGGGTATTACAGATGAAGCATTAGTTACATCTATTACAGAATCCGCCGCAATACAGCCGTTTCAACCTGCTGTTAATACCAAGCTACCTAGGGGTTTACAGAAAATAGCAGGGGTATCGGGTAATGGGCAAGGGGCATCGGGCAATGGTAAGAAAACTAATACCCAATTCCCAATTTCCGCTTCTTCTACTGAATCAAATGTAAAAATATTATCGCCTACGCCTGATAGTATTGCGGATGTACCAGCTACTACGGTGATTTTGCAATTTCCTGTAGGTGCAAGTGTGGAATTGCGCGTAAATGGGGAGTTGGTAGATTCTTCTTTAGTTGGGCGGACGGAATCTGATGCTACTACCAATTTGGTAACGCAGACATGGTATGGTGTCTCTTTAAAAGAAGGGGCTAATACTATTACTGCCAAAGTGGTAGGCTCTAGTGAACCTCCTGTAAGTGTGCAGGTAGTAGTAGGAGGCGCACCTACACAAATTAAATTAGAAACTGTCGAGTCTCGCATCCCTGCTGATGGACGTTCTACGGCTACGGTTAAGGGTACACTCCTTGATGAAAATGGCAACCGGTCTAATCGCGATGCAGTTGTTACTCTCATCTCTACTGATGGTGAGTTTGTCGGTACAGATTTCAAACCTGACCAGCCTGGATTTCAGGTGGAAGCGAAGGGAGGACAATTTACCGCTAGCTTAAAATCTAGTTTAGATGCCCGAACTGTACGAATTCAGGCAACAACTCATAATTTAGAAGCTTATACCCAATTGCAATTTGAAACGGCGCTGCGTCCTAGTTTGGTAACTGGGGTTGTGGATGTGCGTTTGGGTGCTAGAGGTACTGATTTTTACGGCAGTTTTCGTGATTTTCTTCCCCCGGATAAAGATAACGATACTCAATTGAATGTTCGTTCGTCGGTATTTGCAACCGGGGCGATTGGGGAATGGTTATTTACAGGGGCATATAATAGCGATCGCAATCTCAATGAAGATTGCAATTGTGACACCAAGCTATTTCGCGCTTTCCAATTCAATGACCAAAACTATCCTGTCTATGGCGATAGTTCTAAGGTTGAGGTAGTCACTCCTTCTATTGATAGTGTATATCTCCGCTTTGAGCGTTCATCTGGTATCCCTGGTGCTGACCCCGATTATTTCATGTGGGGTGACTACACAACTCAGGAGTTGAGCCGCTCATCTCAACAATTTACCGCACAGACTCGCCAGTTACACGGTTTCAAGGCAAATTATAACTTTGGAAATCTGCAACTAACTGGTTTCTATGCCAACAACGCTGAAGCTTTTCAACGCGATACTATTGCACCTGATGGGACTAGTGGTTATTATTTCCTTTCTCGTAGGTTACTGGTTCCGGGTAGTGAAAGTGTTTTCATTGAGTTAGAAGAACTCAATCGTCCCGGTACTGTGCTGGAACGCAAACAGCTAAACCGAGGCCCTGACTACGAAATTGATTACGATCGCGGTACTATCTTATTCCGGGAACCTGTCCAACGTACTGATATTGATAAATTTGGACAGGTTTTAGTACGTCGTATTGTTACCACCTACCAATACAAGGGTAGTGGTTCTGATAGCAGTATTTACGCCGGACGTTTGCAATACAATCTTTCTCGCAACCTGAATCAAGAAAGTTGGTTAGGCGCAACTTACTTTCAGCAAAATCAGGGGATGCATGATTTTGAACTCTACGGTGCTGATGCACAGATTTCTTTGGGTTCAAGCGGAAAATTGATTGCAGAGTATGCGCGTTCCAGGAATAGTTCTGATATCTCCGGACAGGTAAGCGGTTCGGCTTACCGCTTGGAAGCACAAGGAGAAATTTTTAAAGGTCTATTAGGACGTGCTTATTATCGTTCCACTGATGCAGGTTTCGCTAACGATGCTACGGTTAGTTTTGTTCCTGGTCAAAGTCGCTATGGCGCACAATTAACAGGGCAAATTTCCCCGACAACAAGCTTGCGCTTCCAATACGACCATGAAGATAATTTTGGTGTTGCACCCCAACCTCTAGATACTTTTGAGGATTTATTTGCACCGCGTACTCAGGCGATTCCTGGAAGTAAAGTTGATAATTCCTTGACGACGATTTCCGCAGGTGTTCAGCAGCGCTTTGGTAAAGCTACTGTGGATGTGGATTGGGTACATCGAGATCGGGAAGACCGGATTTCACCAGAGGCTTTGAGTGGAAATTCTGATCAATTGCGATCGCGTCTTACTGTTCCCATTACCAATAACCTAACTTTCCAAGCACTCAATGAATTAACCCTATCTTCGGATACGGATGCTGTATTTCCAGACCGTACAGGTTTTGGGTTAAGTTGGGCTGTTGTTCCTGGTGTAAATGTCAATCTATCTCAACAGTTCTTCACTCGCGGTCAATATGAGGATAATTCCATCACCAGTCTAAGCGTCAATGGTGAACACAAATTTGGTACAGATACCACCTTGACTGGTCGTTATACAATTGCCGGAGGAGCGAATGAACTGACTACCCAAGGAGCGATCGGACTGAATAACCGTTGGACTATCGCCCCTGGTTTGAAGCTCAACCTTGCTTACGAACACGTATTTGGGGACTTCTTCGGACGAACTGCATCAGGACAGCAATATCCTCAACCCTTCGCCGTTGGTCAAAGTGGTTATTCGTTGGGTTTTGGTAGTGGTGATAGCTACAGCGTTGGTCTGGAATACACCGATAACCCTAACTTCCAAGCTAGTGCCCGCTACGAACATCGTACTTCTTCAGGTGGTTCTAATACCGTAATTACCGCAGGCGTTTTAGGTAAAATATCACCTGCACTTACCGGTTTGGTGCGCTATCAACAAGCCAACTTTTCCAATCAAACTTTGCGGGGACTTGGGGATACTGCCAATTTGAAAGTAGGTTTAGCCTATCGCGATCCTAGGGATGATAAATTTAACGCCTTGTTGCGTTATGAATATCGTAAAAATCCCACCACTATTCCTGAAACTATCTTGTTAGGAAGTGGTACAGGTTCTGAAGACCATACCTTTGCTGCTGAAGCTATCTACGCACCGAACTGGCAATGGGAATTTTATGGTAAATATGCCCTACGTAATAGTACTACTTATCTAGCTAAAGATTTAGCAGGAACTAGTACGGTAAATCTAGCGCAATTACGTGCTACCTACCGCTTGGGGTATAGCTGGGATTTAGTTGGTGAGGTGCGCTGGATTGGTCAAGGTGAATACAAGGAGACAGGGTTTGTAGTAGAAGCAGGTTTCTATCTTTCGCCAAACCTGCGGCTGAGTGCTGGATATGCGTTTGGTAAAGTTGATGACCGGGATTTTTCTGGAACGCGATCGGCTGGCGGGCCGTATTTAGGTTTAACCCTGAAGCTGAATGAATTGTTTGATGGTTTTGGACTGCAAAAACCGATAGCGCGTCAGCAACAAAAATCTACCATGAAAACCTTGGTGGATAAATTGAAGAGGGCGACAACGGGGGTACAAAGGGGTGAGATATGAGGCGATTCAATGTAGAGACGCGAAATTTCGCGTCTCTACACCGGGGATTACCAACGACAAATACGGAATTGTAACCATGACCCTACCGAAATTTAAGGGTAAATATCGAGTCGAATCAACCCGTTTGCCAAATCGGAATTATGCCGCTAACGGTTGGTATTTCGTCACGATTTGCACAAGCGATCGCGCTCATTTCTTTGGGGATGTTATTGCAGGTGAGGTTCAGTTATCAGCGATAGGAAAAATCGCCCAACAATTCTGGGCAGAAATTCCCAATCATTTTAATGATATCTACATAGATGCATACGTCATTATGCCGAATCATGTCCACGGTATTGTGGTTATCGACTGTCCCACAGATGTAGAGACGCGAAATTTCGCGTCTCTACAACCAACAGATGAATCCAATAAATTTGGTCCGTTAAAATCCGGTTCATTGCAATCTATCATTCATTCTTACAAATCTGTTGTAACGCGCTGGTGCAGGAAAAACGGTTATGACAATTTTGCTTGGCAAAGCAGATTTTATGACCATATCATTCGCGCTGATGGTTCTATAGACCGCATTCGGGAATACATCATTAATAACCCTGCCAAATGGGAAGAAGACAAAAATAACCCTGCAAATTTATGGATGTGATACCCAAACCCCGAATGTAGAGACGCGAAATTTCGCGTCTCTACAACGTCCATGTGGCAAAGAATTGCCATCCATAGAAAGCATTAGGAAAGCTTGTTATTCATTTTATTTTTATAGATTTAGGACTTAAGCAATGAAACCTTTTGTGCCACATCTCAAAGCGATGGAAAAGCGTTCCCTGCAAAGAACGGCTCAGTCGCATTTGCCTCATCATCGATGTGGTAAGATGGCGCAGCGAATTCACGTTGGAATAATTGGAACAACAGGAATCCTGGGTTTGTTTGCTGCTACTCAAGTTGCGATCGCCCCAAAAGTCGTTGCACAAACAACACCAGCCTACTGTTCAATTCTGTACGGGATTGATAATACAGGCACTACCTTCAGCAAAATCTACAACGTTAATGTTACAAACGCGACTTATAATGCAGCCACTGCTAATAGTGGAGCAACAGCAACTAACACTGCTTTTTTGAGTGCAGCAGCAGCGCTGGAAGCTAGCACTGGTAGATTATTTTATGTATCTCGTGACACGACTAGCACCAAAACTGCTTACTGGGACCCTGCAAACAATACTCACACGCAGCTTTCAACAACATTCAACGCTGGTTCAACAGTTGTCCGTGCTGCCTTTTCTCCGAGCGGACGCTTGTTTGTTGCCACCTCCACAATATTATTTGAAATCAACCCCACAACTGGTGCCCAAATCAGCAGCACAACTCTACACGGTGTCAGTGCTCCCAGTGGTGGTAATGGAGATATGGCTTTTGATGGGAATAATGTTCTCTTTCTCGCATCAGATAACAATTTATACACAATCGATATTGACAACTTTTCTGCATCTTCTCCAGCTAACCTCCTAGCTCAAGCTCCAGCAGGCACAACATTTAATAGTTTAGGATTCAAACCAGACGGTAAGTTGTATGCTTTTGCCGGCAGCAACAGAACAATGTATGAAGTCAACACCAATAGTGGTAATCTGACTATAATAGGAACAATTACTTTTAACCCTGCCACAGGAGCGGGTGTAGTCGGTACAGACTACGCCAGTTGTGCTCAACCCACTCCAAATCTTCAATCGACTAAAACATACACCAAAGTTAGTGGTAGTACAGGGAGTGATATTCTACCTGGAGATGTGGTGGAATATACAGTAACAATCATCAATACAGGAAGTGTTCCTGCCACTAAAGTTACCTTTAAAGACCCTATTCCAGCAGGCAGCACTTATGTAGCTGGAAGTACCACAATGAATGGTACTGCTGTTACAGATGCAACTGGAGGAACATTCCTCTTTGCCAACGGTGCAACAATTCAATCACCAGGTCTTAAACCTGGGGTAATTGGTACGGGTAGCACCTACCAAGTAGTGATTAAATATCGAATCCGGGTCAATACTGTCAACCCACCTACTAGCATTATCAACCAAGGAACGACTTTCTACTTAGGAGGCCCGACTGGTGGTGTTCCAACTGATGACCCGAATACATCTACACCTACCGACCCGACTGTTACTACAATTACTCCTGCTACTACTACAATCTCTGGTACTCTCTACGAAGATAGCGACGGTGGCGATGATTTAGATTCAACTGAACCTAAACTACCAGCAAATATTATTGTAAAACTGCTTGACTCTAACAATAACCTAGTTACTACTACCAACACAGCAGCAGACGGCACATACACTTTTACCAATATCAGCAACGGCAATTACAAAATCCAAGTTGATACCACCGATACAGATATTCCTGCTGGTTATACCTTGGGAACACCCAACGACTTAGCTGTAACTGTGTCAGGTAGTCCAGTCACAAATAAAAACTTCGGCTTTGACCCACCCACTTACAGCATTTCTGGTACGCTCTACAAAGACAACAATAATAACAATACTAATGACAGCGAACCTGCACTGGCAGCAAACGTCACAGTAACCTTATACAAAGATAACGATAACGACAATATTATCGATGCAGGTGAACAAGTCGGTAGTCCAGTGTTAACAAATGCTAGCGGTCAATATAGCTTCAGCAGCATCCCAGTCGGAACTTATAAAATCAAAGTCGATACCACCGATACTGATATTCCCAATGGATATACTTTGGGTACAGCAAATGATTTAACAGCAACTATCACCAATACCAATATCACAGGTAAAGACTTCGGATTTGATCAACCCACTTACAGCATTTCCGGTACTCTCTACGAAGATATTGACGGTGGGGATGATTTAGATGTAACTGAACCGAAATTACCAGCAAATATTACTGTCAAATTACTAGATACCAATAACAACCCCATCCAAACTACCACCACTGATGCGAATGGTACTTACACCTTCACTGATGTTGTTAACGGTAATTACAAAATTCAGGTAGATACCACAGATACAGATATTCCTGCTGATTACACCTTGGGTACACCCAATGACTTAGCTGTGACTGTCTCTGGTAGTTCTGTTAATAATCAAAACTTTGGCTTTGATCCACCTCCTAGCAACCCCAACATATTGTTAGTCAAACGCATCACCGCCATTAATGGAACATCCTTTACCAACCTCATCGACGGTGTAAATAACAGTAACTCTCCCGATTATGTACCAACACCTCACGATACCGATGATAACAACTCCAATTGGCCGAGTAATTACTTACAAGGTCTACTCAACGGTGGAACTGTTCGTCCTAACGATGAGATTGAGTATACCATTTACTTCCTCTCCGCAGGTGATGCAACTGCACCCAAAGTTTTGATGTGCGATCGCGTCCCCGATAATGTCACTTTCATCCCCACCGCTTTTAACAGTGATGCGAATTTCCCGCAAGTAAACGATGGTATCCCAGGAAGCGATCGCGGTATTGCTTGGCTATATAATGGCAACAAAGAATCTCTGACTAATGTCAAAGATGGGGATGTTGCACAATACTTCCCCCCAGGTAAAGACCCGAAAACCGTTTACCCAAATATAAAGTGTGATGGTTCCAATACTAATGGTGCGGTGGTGGTTAACCTAGGGAACTTACCCAATGCTACTGCTGCTGGTACACCCACTAATTCCTATGGTTTTATTCGCTTCCAGGGACGAGTGAAGTAGGGAATAGTTAGGAGGCGCGGAGTTAGGAGTTAGGAGTTAAGAGTTGTATCAATTCCCTTTAAAGGTGAAACATATAAATCCTGTATAGACGCGATTAATAGTGTCTCTACAGGATTTACATGTATTATTAGTCACATTAAATTGTATTAAGAATTAAAAAACTATCTTCAACTCCTAACTCCTAACTCCCAACTCCGCGCCTCCTAACTATTATTACCCGCCACTAACAGGAGGAATTAACACCACCTCGTCTCCGTCTTGCAAAATGGTATCTGGTTCGACAAATTGCAAATTAATGCCAAAACGGGTAACATCCTGCCATTGGCTAAGTTCGGGATGTTCAGCAATTAGGCGATCGCGTACTGCGCTAACTGGTGATTCTGGAGGAAATTCCAGTACCAGTTCCGGTACTCCATAAGCCTCTTGGTAGGCTGCAAATAACTTGATGGTAACTGAAATTGCAGACTTGGACATAAAATCCGGTTGAAACTTAAGCAAGAGTCTGAAGTACTATTTCTAATTTTTGCACCCAACCAGGAAAATAAATCTTGGGTAAGTGGCTTGATTTTCAGTCTCTTTTATATGCTTTAGCATTATTAAAAAATAGCTTGTTAACAAAAAAACCCCAGAATACTAATATAAATATTATACATTAAAATTTATAAGTATCAACTAGGATAAATATTATTTTACTAAAATATTTTAATTATCTCAAATAATTACAATCTCATTATCGTCGAAACTATGTATATAAAATACATCTAAAATAAAGTAAATATACTTAATTTGGCTTGTGGCAAAAGTAATCATCAATTTAAAAGGTGAATTAAGTTAATTAATCAATTCTAATTATCCCGTAGTTTTTATGAGTTATTGTCTAAATCCTGATTGCCCAAATCCAATGGATCCGATGAATGCTTACGGGAAAATTTGCCGAAACTGCGGTAAAAATCTCTTACCTAAAAATCGGTATCGGGTACTCACACTTTTAGGGAGAGGAGGCTTTGCTAAAACTTTTGAGATAGATGATGCTGGCAAGAAAAAAGTCTTGAAAATTTTAGACTTATCTCGTTTTCATGACCCAGAAAAAAAGGAAATGGCAATCACCTTATTTCAAAGAGAAGCTGAGGTCTTAAGCCGCTTAAATCATCCAGGAATTCCTAAAGTTGAGCCAGATGGATATTTCCAAATTGAATTTGCAGATAGTTCTAAAATATTACATTGTCTAGTAATGGAAAAAATTGATGGTTTAAATTTACAGCAATGGCTAATAAATCGGAACTGTAAACCTATCACACCTGAACAAGCTCGTATCTGGTTAAAGCAATTATTAGAAATTTTAGAACAAGTTCATCAGAAAAATTATTTTCACCGGGATATTAAACCAGCTAACATCATGCTTAAACCTGATGGACAACTGGTGTTAATTGATTTTGGAGCAGTAAAAGATTTAGGAGAAACTTTATTACAATTAGAAGATAATGTGAACGGAAATACGTTGATTGGTTCTCCTGGTTACGCACCACCAGAGCAAATGAAGCGTAAAGCTGTCACACAATCTGATTTCTTTGCTTTGGGGAGAACTTTTGTCTATTTATTAACTGGAATTCATCCTGTAAACTTGGAAGATAGTAAAACAGGTAAGTTAATTTGGCTAGATAAAGTGCCGCAAAATTATGAAGGAAAATTTGATTTTATATCTCAATTGAGATGGCAACAATTTAGTCAATTACTAGATAAAATGATGGCGTATTCATGGTCAGATAGACCTGAGAATACACGGGTAATTTTACAGCGCCTTAATCATACAATTCCTCTGCCTCGTTTCTTTGGTTATGCAGCAAGTACAGCAATTCTATTTGTCATGGGAATATCTGGTATTTACTGGTATTTGACTGGTGTTAATGGCTGTACTAAGATTGGGCTGAGAAGTTTCCCCATAGGCGATAACATTAGCTGTGGTGAAGAAATTTTGATGAAAATTTCCACAGTTCCTGAAAAGCAGCAAGGAGTAGATGCTTTTGCAGCAGGTAACTATCAACTTGCAGCGGATTTACTAGCCAAGGCTTGGCAACAACAACAAGATCCAGAAACTTTAATTTATCTCAATAACACCCGTTTGCAAGTTGGAAATTTTCAAGCTTACACTATTGCTGTTGCAGCTCCTATTAATGATAATAATAACGATAATATTAACACTAGTAAAGAATTTTTACGAGGTGTAGCACAAGCTCAGTATGAGTTTAACCAAAAACACGAAAATAAAAAAATAGGCTTGAAAGTTTTGATTGTTAGTGACCACAATAGAATCGAAAATGCTGAGAAAGTTGCCCAAGAATTAGGCGTAAAAAATGATGTTTTAGCGGTTGTGGGTCATTTTAGGAGCGATACTACCCTAGCAGCTATAGAAGCATATCAACAGCAAAATTTATTGTTAATTTCTCCTACCGCGACATCGGAAGACTTATCAAAAGTATGTAAACCTGCTCACCCTCATTGCTTTTTCCGCGTTGTTCCTAGTAATCGCGTAATTGCTAAGACTTTAGCGAGATATCTGAAAAAAGAGAACAAGCAAAGAGCAGCAATCTTTTTTAATCCCAATAGCAATTATAGTACATCACTGCAATTATTAATGAAAGAGAGTTTTGCAGAAGTAGGAGGAGAAGTAGTAGCAGAAATTCCTTTTTCGGAAAATTTAGATACTATTAATCAGTTAAAGAAAAAGAAAGCTGATGTAATTGTGTTATTTCCTACTACAGATGGTTTAACTTCTGATTGGGCTGTGCAAGTAATTGAATATGCAAAACAGCATAAATATTTAATAGTAGGTGGAGATAGTCTTGAAAGTACCAAAATTCTCAGAAGAATCGCTGAAAATGAAACAGGAGCAGTGATGGCGGTTCCCTGGCATAAAGGTATTAATAATCAAGAGTTTCTTACCCCAAAATCATGGAGACAATCAGTAAATTGGCATACAGTATTGGCTTATGATGCAACGCGCACGTTGCTAGCAGCTTTAGAAAAACTGTCATCACCAAATCGCATGAATTTACGGAAAGTAATGGCTGATGACAATTTTAAGGCTACTGGGGTGACAGGAGTAATTTCTTTTGATCGAAATGGCGATCGCTTAGAAGAAAATATTCATTTGGTTCAAATACGGAAAGATAATGAAGGACAGCTTAAATTTGTGATTTTGAAATAATTT